>JALHTJ010000218.1 GCA_022865785.1 Candidatus Aminicenantota bacterium | reverse complement strand
TTCATGTTGGGGGAGAAAGTGCCCATGATCAATCGTATCGCCCGTACCCTGTCCAGAGAGCGGGGAGAGGAATTGCAGCGCATCGTGACTGCCATTGACACCCGGATCCAGCATTACCTGTTCATCAAAACCCTGTTGAGTTTGGTCACAGCCATCCTGGCCGCGCTGATCCTGCTCGCCGGCCGGGTCGATTTCATCATTTTTGCCGCCCTGCTGGTTTTCTTTCTGAATTACATTCCAACTTTCGGCTCGCTGCTCAGTACGATTTTTCCGGTGCTGATCACCTTTCTTCGCTATGGATTCTGCCTGCGCCTGGTGCTGGTCGCCGTCAGCCTGATGGCAATGCAGTTCGTCATGGGCAACGTCCTCGAACCGAATATCATGGGCCGGAGCCTGGATCTTTCGCCGATCGTCATCCTCCTTTCCCTGATCTTCTGGGGCTGGCTGTGGGGCGTGGTCGGCATGTTTCTGGCCGTGCCCATCACGTCGGCGCTGAGGATCATTTTTGGGAGCATCCCCACGCTGAAACCGCTGGCCGCGGCCATGAGCGGTGAATAAACTTGAAAAAATTTAAGTTTGATTTTTGACTTCTATTTGTCCCCGTTAAATCTAATACTATTCTGGTTGATTTTTTAATTTAACTGTGTCATCATTGGTTTCAGGAGGAATAATGAAATTAAGTAAAATCATGCTGGTTGTGGTTGTTGTGATTGTTGGTTCTTCTCTGCTCCTTTCGGCGGCTCCCAAGCGCGGTAAAAAATACGCAAGCCTGGATTTCGAAAAAGGCAATATGTTTCTTACTGCGCAAGTCGGCCTCTACTCCGATGCGATTCCCTTTGGCGCCAATTTTGAATATGCGATCACTGAAAATATCGGCGTCGGTGCCACGCTCATGATGTGGTTCGGGAGCGGTTTCAGCGTCTTCATGCCCTCGATCGACGCCGCCTACCATTTAACCATGCTGGAAGTGGATAAACTCGATCTGTTTGCCGGGGTCGGATTGGGTTTTGCCGTTGTGGGCGGTAATGGCGTAAGCGGTTCTTCCGGAATAGCCATTTCTCCATTTGTTGCAGGCCGTTACTGGTTCTCGGAAAAATTGGGAGTCAGCCTGCGGGTCAATATCGGCCTCATCGGTGATTGGACAGGCGTAAGCAGTATGCTGGGCGTGGTCTTCAGGATATAACCAACACGGGTTCAAGTTTTAAGCATTTTGTAAGGAGGAGAAAGCGGTTTCTCCTCCTTTTTATTTTAACGGAATTCCGGCAGATAGCGGCGCGATTGCAGCGAAAATTCCCCGTGGTATTCGATCTTGCTCACCATGATGCGAATAAGCGCTGCCGGAGCGAAGTTGCCGTCCCAGGTTCTTGGATCATCCGGAGCATGGGTCGCGGTCCAATGAATGTAAGTCAATTCTTCTTGAGACAGCGATTGGCGTTCATTGGTTTTGCAGGCGGGACACAGCAGCCCGCGGTAGTCGTTGCGCAGCCAGGCACGGACAAAGTCACGATTTGCGCAGTTCGAGCAGCGCTGGGGGTTGAACAGCAGACCCTCGCCGCGCAGGAGCCAGACTAAGAAATAGAGCAGCAGCCAATCCATGGCCAGTTTTTTTTCACGGCTCCTCAATATGGCCGAAAGCAATTTATATATCCTGGTGTCTTGGTGATTAAGCGGGATTGATTTTATCACGATTTCCGCCATCAGGTAGAAATAAAAGACATTTTCCGCTGCCGACACAACCGGGAAAAAACTTTTAATAAGTTCTCCCTTACTCAGGGTGACCAATTCTTTGTCTTCGTGCCAATAATAATTGAATTCCCCTTCGCTGAACAATTCCAGGAGCGAGCCGAAACGATTTTTAAGCTTTGCGGCTCCCGGCGCCACGGCTTTCAACAGGCCGCGGTCGGCGGTCAGCAGCGTGATCAGTTTGTCCTGTTCATGCAAAGGCGAACTGGATAAGACCAGGGCAAGTGTCGATGCTTGGGGCATTTTTCAATGGGCCGGGCCGGGCCGATCGATCTTCTTCGCCACGTTAATGAAGCTGCGTGTGGAAAAACAAGGCCTTGATCGCGAAATACAGGAAATAAAGACTGAAGGCGATCAGAACATATCCAAGAATCCTGACGATTTTTGTGATACGCTGGGGAGAGAAAAGGGATTTCATCCTGTTGGTGATGAAAATGATCAGGGTGAAATAGGAGAAAGCTCCGAGAATGACGATAAGCATGAAAAAGATCTCATAGCTGAGTTCAAGGGGGATGTATATTTTTAATTTCTTCATGAATGAAAGGGCGATCATCCATGAGGCAATGCCCAGCGGATTGATCAACACCATGGTCAGGCCCTTGACGAAAGCCCAGCGCTTTCTTTTTATCTTTTGCGCCATGGCTTCTTCACGCTTTTCGATCTTTTCAAGGAAACGGGCATCTTTGAGAGTAAGCATGCCCAGGATAAATGTAATGGCCGCGGTGATCAGCAGGAAGATGCCTTCGATGCTTAGATTGTAGCCGTTGCTTAAATTGTAGCTATTTTTCAAGAAGGGAGCGATGCCGAAAAAGGCGGCCATGGCCCAAATGGCGTCGCCGAGCGAAGCGCCAAAAGCTAAGCTCAGCGCCTGGGCATGATGCTTTTTTATGGCGCTTTGGAAAACCTCCAGGTTGACAGGGCCGATTGGGATGCAGAGAAAAAAACCAATAAAAAAACACCCAACGTAAAAAAGAAGAGTGGTCAACATTATAGTCATTGTAACTGATAAATGAAAAAAAAGTCAAATCATTGTGCAAATATTTTTCTCTAATCATTTTTAGCTGGCTTTTAAGAAAGGATTTAATCAAGAAGCTGGGGATCAAAGGTGTTGTTTTTATTCAGAAAATCAAAAACAGGATCCGAAATAAATAGGCTGAAAGTGACGCCACAACGATGCTCAAAACTGCCGAGGCGCCAGCGGTTTTCCAGCCGAATTCCCTGCCCATGACCACGAAGGTGGTAAAACAGGGGAAATAAAGGGTCACAAAAACCAGGAAGACCACGGCCTGGCCGAGCGTCAACGGCAGCAGAGCCAATGAAGCCGCACCCAGGGCCTGTTTGACCATGACCACTATCAATTCCTTGCGGAAAAACCCAAAGATCAATGTTGTACCCAATTGGGTTGGCAGGCCCAAAACTCCATTGAGCAATGGAGCGAAAAAACTGTCTATCCAAGCACTGATGTTCAGGCTGCCCAGCCAGGACATGGCCACGCTGCCCAGCAGCAGCAGGGGGACCACGGTGACGGCGAATTCTTTCAGTTTGCGGCCGGTATTGGCCAGGGCGTTGCGCAGGGATGGAACTTTAAGATCGGGGATTTCCATGATCAGTCCACTGGGTTTTTCCAGGAACAGGGAAATGGTTTTGCCGGTAACGGCGATCACCAGCAGCACAAAGAAATAAATTACCAAAGCCCAGACCGGACCGGCCAGGGCGGCGGTCAGGGCGAAAATAACGGCATTGCGGGCCGAACAGGGGATAAACGGCAGCAGCAGGGCGCTTAGAACCCGGTCGCGCTTGTTTTCCAATATGCGGGTGGCGTAAAGGGCCGGGGCGGTGCAGCCGAAGCCGAGGATGAATGCAGCTACCGATTTGCCGTGCAGGCCGATACGGTGCAGCAGACCGTCGAGCAGGAAGGCGATGCGCGACAGGTAACCGCTGTCTTCAAAAATGGCGTTCAGGAAAATAAGCGGTAAAAAATAAGGGAGCACCACGCCCAATGACCCGGCCACTCCCTGCCAAAGGCCGTCGGCGCTAAGCCAGAGAAAACCTGATATTTTTTGCAGGGGGACGAGCAGGGGCGGGATCCGGTTCAGCAGCGGGTCAAGCCAGCGACTGAGGAGGTTGCCAACGAAAAAGATGGCGGCATAAAATACCAGGAAATAGGCCAGCAGGAAAAAGCGGCCTAACAGCGGGTGGAGAAAAAATCGGTCCAGGCGGTCATGCAGATGAATGGTCTTACGGGGGACAAATTCGCAGATCTCCTCACTCCATTTCATGGCCAGGTGGTGTCTTTCATAAGCCACGGATTCAAAACAATCGCGCTGATGATAATCCCGAATCTGGGCGCAAGCAGCAGCGCTATCAGCAGCAAGAGCCTGGCGAATACCCTGCGGGACCATGGCCGGATTTTCAATGGACTTGATGGCGTAGAAGCGGCGGTTGCCGTTTTGCCCGCTTGCTGGTTCGGGCATGGCCGCGGCCAATTCCTGCACAAGAGTTTCGATATGGGCAGTATAGGGGAAAACCGGAAGGGTAGGCGGCGCTTCATTCAGCAGTCTTGAGCAGCGCTCCATGAGCTGCCGCACCCCTTTGCCGTGCAGGGCGGCAGTGGGGACAACCGGGACTCCCAAGGCTTTTTCCAGCTTTTCGTGGTCAATCTTCAAACCCCGCTTTTCGGCTTCATCCTGCATATTCAGGGCGATGGCCATGGGCAGCCCCAGTTCCAGCAGTTCACTGGTCAGTTCGAGGCTGCGTGCCAGTAGGGTGGAATCGACCACATTCACGATCAGATCAATCTTTTCTCTCAACAGGTATCCCTGGGTAATTTTTTCGGCATCGTCGCTGGCATTAAGGGAATAAATGCCGGGGAGATCCAGTAGTTGGAAAAACCGACCTTCAAGCTGAATGGAACTTTGGGTGATTTTTACACTAGTGCCGGCAAAATTGGCGGCCGCGGCCTTGATGTCGGACAGGACATTGAATAAGGTGCTCTTGCCGGCATTGGGTTGTCCGACCAGAACGATCTTAAAGCTGGTCATCTCCAACCAGTATTTTACCGGCCAGGCCCCGGCCGATGGCGATCTTGCTGGAACGGGTGGTCACATTCCTGATCAGCACGGGGCTCCAGCCTGAATGGTTAAGTTTGATGATGGCATCTCCCACATGAATCCCCATGGCCAAAAGTTTTTTTTTGGCTTCCAGGCCTGATTTTATTTCAATGATTTTATATGGGATGCCGCTGGGAACCAGATTGAGGGATATTGTTTTCATTAGACATGATAAACCATAATTTTATCCGAGTCAATGCCCGGGGAATGAAAAAGGAGTCGGCCCTGGCTAAGTGGTCAAGCCGATGCCGCCCGGCAACTTGATTGACTTTGATCAGGCCTTTTGCTAAAATTGGCAAACGCGCCCGGAAAATCCGGATAAAAAAAACATGAAGCTGAGCATCATTATTCCAGTGTTCAACGAGAAGAACACCATCGCCGCTGTCATTCAGTCCGTGCGCAATAGCCCGGTCGCGGAAAAGGAGATCATCATTGTTGACGATTTCTCCAGTGACGGAACTCGCGAACTGCTGTTGGCAATGAGCGGGCAGTACGATGAACTGGTATTGCAGGAAAAGAATCTGGGCAAGGGGGCGGCAATTCGTAGCGGTTTGCTCAAAGCCAGCGGCGACGTGGTCATTATCCAGGATGCCGACCTGGAATATGATCCCAATGAATATGATATTTTGTTGCAGCCGATCCTCAAGGGCAAGGCTGACGTGGTGTACGGGTCACGTTTCCTCGGAGCGGGAGCGCATCGGGTTTTATATTTCTGGCACATGGTTGGCAACAAATTTTTAACCACGCTGTCCAATGTCTTCACCAACATCAACCTGACTGACATGGAAACCGGTTTCAAGATGTTTAAAAGGGAGATCATGGAGCGGATAGCTATTGAGGAAAACCGCTTCGGCTTTGAGCCGGAAATCACTGCCAAGATTGCCAAGCTCAAGGTGCCGATCTATGAAGTCCCCATCTCATATTACGGACGCACTTACGCCGAGGGAAAAAAGATCAACTGGCAGGACGGTCTGCGCGCAATTTTTGCCATCATCAAATACAACCTGTTCCGCTGAAAAGATTTAGGCTTGTAGGGCTGGCTTTTTTGGATTACAATATCCGGGTGCTGAAATGAATCAGGGGAAAAAACATGATTGACCTGGTAACTGGAGCGGCCGGATTCCTCGGATCACATCTGTGCGATGCTTTACTGGCCAAAGGGCATGAAGTGATCGGTTTGGACAATTTCTTTACCGGCAGCAAGGACAATATCCGCCATATGCTGGCCGACAGCCATTTTGAGATCATCCGTCACGATGTCATCCACCCTATATTGCTCGAAGCGGACCGGATCTATAATTTTGCCTGCCCGGCTTCTCCTCTTCACTACCAGTTCAACCCGGTAAAAACCATTAAAACATCGGTCCTGGGTGCCATCAACATGCTGGGGTTGGCCAAGCGGGTCAAGGCCCGCATCCTGCAAGCTTCGACGTCGGAAGTGTACGGCGATCCCGAAGAGCATCCCCAAAAGGAATCGTATTGGGGCAGAGTGAATCCCATTGGCCCGCGTTCCTGTTACGATGAAGGGAAACGCGTGGCGGAATCGCTGCTTGTCAATTATCAGCAGCAGAACCATGTGGACATCCGCATCGTGCGGATATTTAACACCTATGGCCCGCGCATGGCCCTCAACGATGGCCGGGTGATCAGCAATTTCATCGTGCAGGCCCTGCGCGGAGAACCGATAACCATTTTCGGCCGCGGCCAGCAAACCCGTTCCTTCTGTTATGTTTCCGACTTGATCGACGGAGCCATGCGCATGATGGAACAGAATGAATTCAGCGGCCCGGTCAATCTGGGCAATCCCGAGGAGATCACGGTCCTGGAACTGGCCGAGTCGATTTTGCAGCTTACCGCTTCCAAATCAAAGATCGTGTTCCAGGCACTTCCTGTCGACGATCCGGTACGGCGCAAACCTGATATCTCCCTGGCCCGGGAAAAGCTTGGCTGGGAGATCAAAGTAGAATTACGGGACGGTTTGCGGGAAACCATCGAGTATTTTAAAAAGACGCTGTCGGCCGGCAAATAATTGTGGGCTTCCGGCGCTGGTATTAGCAAAAAATATTAGGAGGTCCAGACCATGAAAAAAAGAATAGCCGTTGCCGGCGCTTTCCTCTTGCTCGTTTTCGCTTTTTCTGTTTTTACCGTTCCTGCTGCCGAAGAGAAGAAACCGTCGAAAAAAGTCTCAAAACTGATGACAAAAGCGCAAAAGGCCATCCAGGATAAGCAGACCGACCAGGCCATCGACCTGTTGCGGCAGGTCATTTCCCTTGAACCGGGCAATGCCATGGTGCAGCACAACCTCGGGGTCCTGCTTCATGAAAAGGGGCAGACCGACGAGGCTATTGCCAGCTTCGAGGAAGCATTGCGGCTGCAGCCTGATTACCAAAAACCCCTCTTGGCTCTGCGTCAGGCGCTTTTTGAAGCCGGCAAGAGCGCCAGCGGCAATAAGGATTATGAAAAGGCCAACAGCTTCCTGCTGAAGCTGGACGGCTTGCCTCTTCCGGCGGCAGAGAACCAAGGGCTGATGGCCTCGGCCCACTATCTGCTCGGCTTCAACTTGTTCAACCTCAAGCAGTATACGAAGTCCAGCGAATATTTCGGCAAATGCCAGGCCAGCGAAGGCCTGGACAAAGAAAACCCGGATCTGTACGCCAACTCCACCTATTTTCTCGGGATGATGGAATATATTCAGGGCCAATACGCAGTTTCCAACGAGTATTTTCAGAAATATGTCGCCTTGTTCCCCGAAGGGTCGGCCAGGCCTGAATTTTTCACCCATGCCAACTATTTCCTCGGTGCCAATCTTTTCCGCATCCTTGAGGCCAGGCTGGCCAAGGGCGACGTCTCCAAGATAACTGAATCGGCCGCCGAGATCATCCCTTACCTGAAAATGGCCGTGGAGAACAAGCTGCCCAGCGAAGATGTCTATGTCATGCTGGGCAACTGTTATGTCTACCTGAAGGAGTACGACGAGGCCGTGCGGACCTACAAACAGCTGATCGAACTCTTTCCCCAGTCGCAGCAGCTGAAAAACTACCAGGCCTTCCTGCCTGAGCTTGAGAAAATGCTGCAGCAGGCGCAAAAGTCAAAGAAAAAGCGCTGAGCACTTCTATTGTCTAGATCCGGTTTGTTTTTCGAAGTGATCGCCCGTGACAGCCGTTGTTCGGCCCGGACCGGGCGGGTCACCACCAAGAATGGAGCTTTCGACACACCGGCCTTCATGCCGGTGGGCACGGCCGGATCGGTCAAAGCCCTGACGCCGAGTCAGCTCGACGATGCGGGCGCCCAGATCATTCTGGCCAACACCTACCATCTGTTTCTGCGTCCGGGGACGGATGTGATAAAGCAATTCACTTCCCTGCATCGCTTCATGGCCTGGAACAAACCCATCCTGACCGACAGCGGCGGCTTCCAGATCTTTTCCCTGCAGGCTAACGCCCGGGTGAGTGAAAACGGTGTGCGCTTCAAGTCGCACCTGGACGGCTCCCTGTTCACGCTCACTCCCGAAGACGTGGTGGATATCCAAAATGTCCTGGATTCCGACATCCAAATGGTTCTGGACCATTTCGCGACCCATCCGGCCAGCCGCGCCCAGGATGAAAAGGCGCTCAAACTGACCGGCCTCTGGGCAGCCCGGGCCCGCGAGCGTTTCCAGGAAACCAAACGGGACAATTTCCAGTTCGGGATCATCCAGGGTGGTCTGCACAGTGATCTGCGCGAGCGGTCGCTTTATGAATTGGCTGCCTTGGATTTCGAAGGTTATGCCATCGGTGGCCTGAGTGTGGGAGAAAGCCTGGGCGATTTCCAAAGGATTTTGGCGCCGCTGGCACCGCAGCTGCCGGCCGCAAAGCCCCGCTACCTGATGGGCTCGGGCACTCCGGAGGATATTCTCTTCGCCGTGGAAAACGGCATAGACATGTTTGATTGCGTCCTGCCTTCACGCAACGCCCGCAACGGCACCCTGTTCACCTCGCGAGGCATAGTCAAGATCAAGAACCAAAGATACAAATGCGACCAGCAGCCCCTGGATGCAGGCTGCGATTGCTACACCTGCCGGAATTTTTCCCGAGCTTATTTACGGCACCTGTTCATGTCCCGTGAGATCCTGGCCTCCATACTGAACACCATTCACAATATCCATTTCTACCTTGATTTTATGGCAAAAATAAGGTATGCTATTGAATCGCACAAATTCATAGAATTTAAAGAGGATTTTTTAGCTCTTTACAAAGGAGATTAACATGAATGGCGCAACCCAGAGCAATATGCTGGTGCAACTAATTCCATTTGTCATCATTTTTGTCATTTTTTACCTGCTGATCATCATGCCGGCCCGTAAGAAACAGAAGCAGCACCAAAACATGATCACTTCCCTGAAAGGCGGCGAACGTATCATTACTGCCGGCGGAATTTACGGTACGGTTACGCGGGTCATGGACGACCGTTTTGAAATTCAGGTAGACGGCAATACCAAAGTGCAGATCACCAAATCCTCCATTTCCTCGGTTTTGGAAGTGGGGGGCGAAAAAAGCAAGTAATTACCAACAAGCGGCTGCATTGGTTCTCAAATCCCGTGAAATATTTTTGCAGATGCGGCAATTAGGATAATAAGGAGGAACATGATGGACAAGTCTATGACCTGGAAAGTGGGATTGATCATTGCCGTGATCGCCCTGTCGATCTGGCTGTTATGGCCGTTGGATAAAAAAATCAATTTGGGGCTCGACCTCAGGGGCGGGATGCACCTGATCATGGAAGTCGTGACCGACGAGGCCCTGGCTATCCAGACCGACATGAGCGTCACCCAATTGAAAGGCCTGTTAAAAGACGGCAGTATCAAGTATGAAAAGATCGTCCGCAAGGGCTTCAATAAAATAGAGATCACCGGCTCGCTGTACGATGATGAACGCAAGATCAAGGACATCTTGGATGACGATTTCCGCGATTGGACCTATACGGTAGGCGGCAGTCTGATCTCCCTGTCCCTGCGTCCCAATATCGAGCAGCAATTGCGTGACCAGTCCGTGGACCAGGCCCTGGAAACCATCCGCAACCGCGTCGATGAATTCGGCGTGGCCGAACCCACCATCCAGAAGGAGGGTATGGCCGGGGACAAATTATTGATCGATCTCCCCGGCGTCGACAACCCGGAACGGGTCAAGAGCCTGATCAAAAGTACGGCCATGCTGGAGTTCCGCCAGGTGGTATCCGGGCCTTTCCTGACCGAGGAAGCGGCCCTGAAGGATTACAACGGCCAGCTGCCCGATGACCTGGAGATCGTAAAAACCAATCCGCGCCGACTGGACAAGGGCTTCTATGTGTTGAAAGCGGCCACCGTTGTCCCGGGCAAAGACTTGAAGAGCGCCCGCCGGGCCCAGGACGAATACGGCGCCCCGGCCGTCGGTTTCTCTTTCAATTCCCAGGGAGCGGCCCTGTTCGAAAGGTTCACAGCCGCCAACATCGGCAAGCAGTTGTCCATTGTCCTGGATGACCGCATCGAAAGCGTGGCTTCAATCCAGGACGTCATCTCCGGTGACGGCATCATCAAGGGTCGTTTTACCATTGATGAAATAGACGATATCGTTCTGGTATTGCGCTCCGGCGCCCTGCCGGCCCCATTGAAGTACATTGAGGAAAGGACCATCGGCCCCTCGCTGGGTGCCGACTCCATCCGCAAGGGACTGGCCGCCTGCCTTGGCGGTTTGCTGCTGGTGATGCTGTTCATGCTGGTTTACTACCGGGGTGCCGGCATCAATTCGGTCCTGGCTCTGTTCTTGAACATGGTGATCCTGATGGGTATCATGGCTTATTTCAAGGCCACCCTGTCCCTGCCCGGCATCGCCGGCATCATCCTGTCCATCGGCATGGCCGTGGATGCCAACGTGCTGATCTTTGAACGCATTCGCGAGGAACTCAATATGGGCAAGTCGCCCAAGTCGGCCATTGACGCGGGTTTCAAGAAGGCGTTTTGGACGATCTTCGATGCCAACCTGACCACGGTCATTTCGGCGATCTTCCTGTTCCAGTTCGGAACCGGCCCCATCAAGGGTTTCGCTGTCACCCTGATCATCGGCATCACGGCCAGCATGTTCACTGCCATTTTCGTTTCGCGGGTGATATTCGACCTGACCTACGGCCGGCGCAAGAAGCTGTCCAAGATAAGCATATAGGAGTGGAAGATGAAAATATTCAAAGAAGAACCCAAGATCAAGTTTATCAATAAAAGGTATTACGCCTTCGCCCTTTCGGGACTGATCATTCTGGCCGGCCTGGTGACGTTTGTGTCCCGCGGTTTCAATATGGGCATCGATTTTTCCGGCGGCACCATGATCGAGGTCAGTTTGCAGGAAAATATGTCGGTCCAGCAGCTGCGCAACACGCTGGCCAAGATCAACCTGGGCGACGCCCAGATCACGCGCATCGGCGGTGAAAACAAATTTTTCATCAAGACCTTGGCTTCCTTGAAAAAATTGAACCTCAATAATGTGGCGAAACTGGAAGACATCGAGGAATATGAGATCGTGGCCCGGGAGATCCACAACGGCATCATGGATGCCGCCGAGAGGGAGCATGCCGCGGCCGGAAAAATTGATCTGAACAATACTGCCGAGGGTGAGATCGCCCGTTTTTTAAGGGATAAGGGGTTGAACGATGAAGATGCTCAAGCAAGCGCCCAAATCGTTATCGGCCTGCGCAAGAGTGGCACCGGCATTATCGCTGATTTTTCCGACCTGGAAAAAGCCGGCGTCAAGCACCGGGTCATGGACGTTCTGCGCTCCTCGGCTTTTCTGGGAAAGTTCACCTTCCTGAGCGTTGAATTCGTCGGTCCGCAGGTGGGCAAGGAGCTGCGCCGCAAAGCCGCCCTGGCCTGTATCTGGGCCCTGATCGGCATGCTGCTATACATCGCTTTCCGCTTTAAATTCCTTTTTGGCTTATCGGGTATCCTGACCCTGGCCCACGATATCTTGATCGCCCTGTCGTTCATCCTGTTCTTCAATATAGAAATATCGCTGCAGGTCATCGCCGCCCTGCTGACCATCGTCGGTTACTCGATCAACGACACCATCGTGATATTCGACCGCCTGCGCGACAACCTGAAGACCATGCGCAAGGACAACATGGAGATCATTCTCGACAAGACCATCAATGAGACCTTGAGCCGCACCATCATCACCTCATTGACCGTCTTTCTGACCGTAATGTCCCTCTTTTTATTTGGCGGCGAGGTGATCCACCCCTTCGCTTTCACCATGCTGGTCGGTGTCGTCACCGGTACCTACTCCAGCATCTACCAATCTTGCGCCTGGCTGAAAGCCTGGGAAAAATATTTCGTGAAAAGAAAAAAAAGTTGAAATTATGCTTGAATTTTAATAGTTTTTGTTATATAAGGTAGTTTGGAAATATTAAAAAATCTTTTTAATGGAGGCGTAGCATGTTTGGCGAATCCTTGATAATATCGGGAGAAAAACGTAAACCCACTAAAAGGTATTTGACCCTGCCGATATCCCTGTTGATCCACGCCTTGGCCATCGCATCTTTAGTAGTGGTTCCCCTGATGATGGCGGACTCGAATCTTCCTGAAGTCAAAGTAACCAATGTTTTTGTCATGGCCCCGCCTCCACCTCCGCCGCCTCCCCCGCCTGCGGCCAAGAAAAAATCCGGTGGCGAACAGAAAGCCACGGAGGCTAAAAAGACCGAAAGCAGGCCGGTCATCGCCGGACGGCTTGTAGCTCCGATCGAAGTTCCCACGATCATTCAGGAAGAAGATGTGGGCAGTTTTGGCATCGAGGGCGGTATCGAAGGTGGCGTTGAGGGCGGTGTGGAAGGCGGCGTGATCGGCGGCGTTCTGGGCGGCGTGGAAGGTGGGCAGCTGATCGATGACTCCCAGCAGGCCATCCGCGTTGCCAGCGTGCAGCGGCCTAGGAAAATCAAGGAAGTCAGGCCGGTTTACCCGCAGATCGCCCTGACGGCGCGCATCCAGGGCGTGGTCATCATTGAGGCCATGACCGATATTTACGGACGCGTGCGCCAAGCCAGGGTCGTTTCCGGTCATCCCTTGCTCAATGAGGCCGCGTTGAGCGCCATCAAGCAATGGGTATATGAGCCCTACATTTTGAATGGTATTCCCAAGCCGGTCATTTTCACGGCCACAGTTACCTTCACTTTGCAGAATATGTAAGTTCGTTAGTGGCATGTCCACACGGAATTTATAAAAATCAATCTTAATTTAGGAGGTCTAATATGTCATGGGATTTAGTTGAGATGTGGCACAGTATGAGTTTTGTCCCCAGAGCCGTTGTTTTCACTCTGGTGTTCATGTCGGTGTATTGCTTTGCGACCGGCATCGAAAGGGGTATCGTTTTTTCAAAGGCTAAAAGACAGTCCAGAGATCTGCTGAAGCTTATTTCCGGTCTGTGGCGCGAAGGTAAAGTGGAAGAATCCATTAAATTGGCTTCTGATAAAAGATTCAAAAACAGCCACCTTGCCAAAGTCCTGGTTGCCGGTTTGAACGAACTGCAGTTCCAGCAGGAAAGCAAGTCCAGTCACGCCGATGTGGTTGAGGCGGCCAAGAGAGCCATTGAAAGGGCTACCATCAAAGGCGTTCAGGAATTCAAAAGAGGTCTGAACGGTCTGGCGACCATCGGTTCCACGGGCCCGTTCGTCGGCTTGTTTGGCACGGTTTTCGGGATCATCACCGCTTTCCAGGGCATGAAAGTTTCCGGCTCGGGCGGTATTGGCGCCGTGGCCGGCGGTATTGCTGAAGCCTTGATCACAACTGGTTTTGGTATTATCGTCGCTGTCGTAGCCGTGTGGTTTTTCAATACACTGCTCAATCGCGTGGATGTTTTCACCGGTGAAATGGCCAATGCTTCTTCGGAGTTGATTGATCATTTTATCAAGTTAAAAGCCAAGTAAGGGGATTTGAGAATGAGTGTCGATATCGGCTCAAAAACTACAAAGTCTGAGCCCAATGTAGTGCCGCTCTGCGATATTTTATTGGTGTTGCTCATCATTTTCATGATCGTGACACCGATGATCCAGAAAGGCGCCAACGTCACTCTGCCGGAAGCCAAATATACAGACAGTCAACCCGACCCCAGCCAGATGCTCACCGTTTATATCAAAAAAAGCGGTGAAATCGCCTTGGATGACAAGGTGGTGGATGATCTGGCGAAACTGGGGCAGCTGATCCTCGACCGTATGGAGGAGATGCAGATGACTGAGAAAAAGGTTCTTTTAAAAGCTGATTTGGATGCCGCCTATGGTAGAGTGGTTGATGTAATGAATGCCATCAAGCAAGCTCAGATCGAAGTGATCGGTTTGGTAACGGAGCAAAAAGCAGGCACTTTGGAATAGTCTGAATTTTGTCAAGAAAAAGGGAAGGAGAGATTCTTCCCTTTTTTTTTATTTTTTGAAAGCCGGGACCCGCACCTTGATTGCGGCTGGAATCACGTTGATATCATAATCAATGAGTTCATTCCCGCCGTATTCCCCATCGAAATGAAAGGGGATAGGTCCATTCAGGGAACGGATATGGACCTGCTCAAACTTGAAGGTTTTATAGAATGGGTACTTGTGGATGTTGCCTGTAAAAAGACGCTGGATGTTCAGGGATGACTGGATTAATTTTGATCTTTTTAATATGCAAAGGTCCAGCAAGCGGTCGTAAGGGGAAGCATGGGGGGCGATGACGGCTTTGGCGCCGTACTGGCGGAAATTGGCCAAGGCCAGGAGCATTATGTCTTCCTCAAATTCGCTTGTTGCAGTGGTGACCCTTACCTTGAATTGCGGCATTTCCAAATAGCCTTTCAAGGCAAAATAGAAATAGGGCAGTATGCCCCTGGTTTTTGATTCCAGATTGAATTTTTTTGAGATCAACCCATCAAGGCCCATGCCGGCCACATTTAAGAAAAAATTGTTGTTGATCTTGCCGGCGTCGATGAACACATCCTGTCCTGAAATCAGTGTATGCAGGGCCCGCAGCCAGGAGAGGGGAATCTTCAGGTTGCGGGCTAGACCATTTCCCGACCCGCCCGGGAGGATGCCCAGGATCTTGTTGGTGTTAATTAAAGAGGCCGCCACCGAGTTCACGGTGCCGTCGCCGCCGAAAGCGGTAAAAATGTCGAAATGCTTCAAACCCTGGCGGGTGACCTCGCCGGCCTGCTGGGGTGAGTTGGTATTGACCAGGGAAACGCTGGTGAAATGACGGCGCAATTTCTTCAAAATCAGAGAAACGGCGATATCCTTGGAAATAAATCCCGAGGCAGGGTTTAATATCAATAATATTTTTTCTGGGCCGCGCTTCATGCAGGAATATTATAGCATATTGGCCCCAGAACTTTCAGGGATCAGGATACTTTTTGGCCGCAGTCCGGGCAGAATTTGGCGCCCTTTTTCAAGGCTGATCCGCAATTGCTGCAGAATGCTTTTTTGGGAAATTCAACGCCGCAGTCGGGACAGAATTTGGCTGACAGGGAAGCTTGCTTCTGGCAAGCAGGGCACTTCTTGGTTTTACCTGTTTCAGCAGTGATTTCCGCGCCTTGTTTTTTTGAGTCCTGCATGGCCTGGTTGATCATCCCCGGCATCATCATGCCCATGCCGGCACCAAGGCCCATGCCCATGCCTGAGGAAGCTTCTCCGCCTTTTTCAGCGGCTTTTTCCATGGCTTTTGCGGCCTTGAACTGCACGAATTTGCCCATATCGCCCACGGCGCCCATACCGGCCCGTTCATCGATCATTTTTTGCACTTCTTCGGGCGGAGTGATGGAGTTGATGATGAAATCAGCAATTTCCAGGCCATATTTAGCTAGGTCATCGGCTATTCGTCCTTTGAGCCCCGCGGCCATTTCGTCAAAATACTGCGGCAATTCAAAAATGGTTTTGACTGTTTCGCCTAAAAAATCATTCAGGCGGCCCACCAGAAGGTCGCGCAGAAAATCCTCGATATGGTCTGTGGAATAAATGGCCTGGGTCCCGGCCACTTCGGCTATGAACAATTGGGGATTGTTTACTTTGATGGAAAAAAC
>JALHTJ010000217.1 GCA_022865785.1 Candidatus Aminicenantota bacterium | reverse complement strand
CTGGCATTTCAGCGCGCCCGCTTCGTCACAGATAAAAAAACCCGATTTATCACCAAGGCCACAGCCCTGGAAGTGGCAATCGTTGCCGGCATCATGCTGCTGGCTGTTTCGCGGACCAACCTGGTCGGAGTCGTAGCCGCAGCCCTGGCGGTTGTCAGCGGCCGACTCTGTGCCATCTCCTATCTCCAGCTGGCGGTCCGCAGGATGAAACGACCGCTGTGCGGCAGCGCCACATGATTCGTACCCCTTCCAGCTTTGCAAAGAAATTTTTATTCCCGATGAAATATTGGCAGCCTAGGCAGTATTTCACAGTAGAAATTTCAACCGAAAGACAAGGAGGAATACGTGGTGATCCGAGAGATGGTTTTTTCGACGATCCCGGGATTCTCTTCTCCGGCTGGTACGACCGCTGCGGGACGGCCCTCTTTTGTCCCACGATATTCTTCCATGATCGTAGAATATGGCATTGATTGTGCTATAATTGGCGCCTTGATGTCCACTATATAAGGAGAAAAAGATGAAAAAAATAATTTTTGGCCTCATCGGTTGCTTCATGGTCGGCGGCCTGCTGGCGGCGGCTGCGATAACCGTCAACAAGCCCAATGGCAATGAGAGCTGGGAACTGGGTCTCAAGAAGCAGATCACATGGACGGCAACGGCCGTCACCCAGAACGTACGTCTGGTCCTGTACCAGAACGGCAGCCGGGTGGGCCGAATTGCAAACAATCTGCCTGCCGCTCCCGGCAGCTACGAGTGGATCGTGGGCAAGCTTGAAGGCGGCAGCGCCCCGGCCGGGGAAAAATATGAGATTCAGGTCAGGACCATTGACGGCAGCGTCAGTGATGACAGCGACGGATTTTTTACCATCACCCACAAGTATGCTATCTCGCAACCTGGCCCTGGCAATGCCACCTTGCCCACCCTGGGCAATCTCCAGCCGGTACAGGCGATCGTGCCACAGCTGAAGGTCGATCCCCGGATCGACCGCATCGATCCCAACCCCACGGAGTTAGACTATGTTATCGGGGCCGTTGCCCGCGGCAAGGGCTTCGGCGCCAACAGCGAGACCAATACCCCCTACTTCCGCCGGCTGTATGCCGAGTGCCGCCGCACCGGTAGCATCGTGGAATTGCCGGTCGACGAATGGCGGGACCAGTCCATTCGCTTCCGTTTGAACCGCAACATGGCCGAGGATGATTACCGTGTTTTCATCGCCCACCTCGAAGGTCGGGAGATCCTTTCCAATAAGGTCGACTTGCGGGTCGGCACCATGTTCAAGCTCAATGCCATCATGCCGGGCCACCTGCTGGCCAACCACAACGGCCTCCTGCGCTACGTGCTGATCGGGGTGAATTTTGGCAGACCGACAAGCGATCGCTACGTGAAACTCCGTGGCAGAACGCCCGGAACGATCAACCTCATTTCATTGACGATCACCCGCTGGGACGACAAGGTAATTGGAGCGGAAATAAGCCAGCCCCTTCCCGCCGGAGACTACGAGGTCGAAGCCTATTACATGGATGGCGGGCGCCGAGTCGGCGGCTTGCTCTGGGTGGAGGCGCGCTGAAGGGGAACCCGGGAGCGGGGGTTCACCATGCGGCCAGGAGGTCGTAGAGGATCTTTCCGAAGAGCAGAGCCAGGGTAAAAATGAAAATGGGGCGGATGATGGCGCTGCCCTTTTTTATGACCAGCCTGGCTCCGAGCAGGTTGCCGGCCACGCCGGCGCAGGCAGCCGGAATGCCAATAGCATAGATGATCTTGCCGTTAATGATGAAGG
>JALHTJ010000216.1 GCA_022865785.1 Candidatus Aminicenantota bacterium | reverse complement strand
CCGCGGGCGAACAGGGAGCGGATCTTGTCCATGACCAGGTTGAAAAGGAAGTGCATGCCGCGCCAGATGTGCTTGCTGGACCAGAGCATGAGCAGGCCCAGGGCGGCCAGCATCATGGCGATGATCAGGGTGAGCACGCCGGCCGCCGCGGATTGGCTAAAAGATAATCCTCTGCAAACTGCTAGGAATTGGCAATAACGCCCATGCTGCGGTACTTCTGGTAGCGGCGATTGAGAAGGGTCTCCATGTCTAAATCGAGCAGCTCTTCCAGGGCGGCCGCCAGTATCGCCTTTATGGCTGCGGCGGTCGCTTCGGGATTTTCATGTGCTCCCGGCTCGGGCTCGTCGATGATGCCGTCGATGATGCCCCTCTGCAAGAGGTCCTTGGCGGTCAATTTCAGTGCTGCCGCCGCGGCCGGAGCTTTGCTGGCGTCCTTCCAAAGGATGGATGCGCAGCCTTCCGGGGAAATGACCGAATAAATGGTATTGGACAGCATGAATATCCTGTCGGCGACGCCGATGCCCAAGGCACCGCCCGAGCCCCCCTCGCCGGTGACCACGGCCAGGATGGGTACGCGCAGGCTGGACATGCGATAAAGGTTGTAGGCGATGGCCTCGGCCTGGCCCCTCTCTTCGGCTCCGATGCCGGGATACGCTCCCGGAGTATCGATCAGGATGAGCACCGGGCGGCCGAACCTCTCCGCCTGCTCCATCAAGCGCAGGGCCTTACGGTAGCCTTCGGGGTGGGCCATGCCGAAATGGCGGCGGATGTTTTCCTTGACGTTGCGTCCCTTTTGATGGCCGATGACGGTGACCGCCAGGTTCGAAAAAAAGGCGATGCCGCCGACGATGGCCTTGTCGTCAGCGAAACGGCGGTCGCCATGGAACTCGATAAAATCGCGGCACAGGTATTGGAAATAATCCAGGGTGGTGGGTCGCTTGGGGTGCCGGGCCAGTTTGACGATGTCGATGGCGGACGTCAACTGCGGGGCTTCGTGCAGGTCTTTATCTCGGCGGGTTTCAGACATGGGCTTCGCCTCCTTGGTCGTACGGCCTTTGTTCATGGATGCGCAATATGGTAGCCAGTACCGGCTTGAGGTTTTTGCGCTGAACAACCAGGTCCAGCATGCCATGCTCCAGCAGAAATTCCGCGGTCTGGAACCCCGGGGGTAGGACCTGGCCGATGGTCTGCTGAATGACCCGAGGCCCGGCAAAACCGATCAGGGCGCTGGTCTCGCCGATGATGATGTCTCCCAGCATGGCAAAGGAAGCGGTAACTCCCCCCGTGGTCGGGTCGGCCAGAACCGTAACCAGCAGCAAGTGCCGGTCATGGAAGCGCTTGATGGCCGCCGCCGTCTTGGCCATCTGCATCAGGGAAAATATCCCCTCCTGCATGCGCGCCCCGCCCGAGCAGATAATGAAGATTGCCGGCAGGGAATGGTCGGTCGCGTATTCGATCAGGCGGGTGATCTTCTCACCGACCACCGATCCCATTGAGGCCATCAGGAAACGCGGTTCGAAGACGGCCAGAGCGGTCCGATGGTCGTTGATCTTACCGATGCCGGTGAGCACCGCCTCGTTGAGCGAGGTGGCGGCCATGGCCGCTGCGACCTTCTGGCGGTACTGGGGAAAATCCAACGGATCGGAGCTCCGCAAATCGGCGTCCAGTTCAAAAAAAGTTCCGCGGTCGCATATTCTTTTAATCCTGGTCGGAGCTTCGATGCGAAAGTGGAAGCCGCACTTGGAGCACACGTAGTGGGCGTGGCGCAGGAAGGATATAAAATGGGTGGTATTGCAATTCAGACACTTGACAAATAATTTGGAAAGCATGCATTCACCTTTTTAAAGGAAAAAGTCTTGGATATAATTCGTCGTATAGCTGCCGCGCAGGAAGGCCTCGCTGCCGAGGACCTGCTGGTGGAAAGGGATGGTGGTTTTTACTCCGCTGATGATGAATTCCCTCAAGGCCCGTTTCATGGTGGCGATGGCCTGGCGGCGGTCGTTACCCCAAACGATTAGTTTAGCCAGCATCGAGTCGTAGTAGGGCGGGATGGCGTAGCCGGGAAAGACGCCGGAGTCGACGCGCACACCCGGACCGCCGGGTACGATATATTGGCTGATGGTGCCGGTGTCGGGCAGAAAGTTGTTTTGATAATCCTCGGCGTTGATGCGGCATTCGATGGCATGCCCGGTTTTTTGTATATCCTTCTGGGCAAAGTCCAGCTTTTTCCCGTCGGCCACCTGTATCTGGTTCTTGATGAGGTCAATGCCGGTGATCTGCTCGGTCACCGGATGCTCGACCTGGATGCGGGTGTTCATCTCGATGAAATAAAACTGCTGGCTTTCCTGATCGAAGATGAATTCAACCGTTCCTACCGAGTCATATTTCACTGCCTGGGCGGCCTGGACCGCGGCTTGGCCCATGCGCAGGCGCAAATCGTCGCTGAGAATGGGGCAGGGGGCCTCTTCAAGCAATTTTTGGTAGCGGCGCTGCAGCGAACAGTCACGTTCAAAGAGGTGGACCAGGTGGCCATGCTTGTCCCCCAGCAGCTGGATCTCAATATGCTTGGGATTGGGGATGAACTTTTCTATGTAGAGGCCGGAATCGGCGAAAGCCTGCTGCGCTTCATTGGCCGCGGCTGCAAAAGCGTTTTCGATTTCACTTTCCTCGTTGACGATGCGCATGCCCTTGCCGCCCCCGCCGGCGGTGGCTTTCAGGACCACCGGGTAGCCGATTTGTTCGGCGAAGGTCAATGCCTCGCCCGCGGTATGAATGATTCCGGGCGAGCCGGGCACGACCGGCACTCCGGCCTGGCGCATCATTTTCTTGGCGGTGGCCTTGTCACCCATCTTGCGGATGGCCAGCGGGTGCGGTCCGATGAAATTGATATTAAGGGCCCGACAGGCCTCGGCGAAAAGTGGATTTTCAGCGAGAAATCCGTATCCCGGATGAATGGCGTCGGCTTTAGCCGAGAGCGTGGCGGCTAGGATGTTCTGGTAAAAAAGATAGCTTTCTTTGGCCGGGGCGGGGCCGATGCAGATGGCTTGGTCGGCATACTTCACGAAGAGCGCGTCGCGGTCGGCCTCGGAAAAAACCGCGATGGCCTTGATGCCCAGCTCCTGTGCGGCGCGGATGATCCGCACCGCGATTTCACCGCGGTTGGCAACCAGGATTGTTTCAATCATGAATCTCCTGCGTTTTCTTCGATCTTGAACAGTGATTTGCCGAACTCGACCAAAGCGCCGTTTTCTATGCAAATTTCACGGATTATGCCGTCAATATCGGTTTGGATTTCATTCATGTTCTTCATGGCTTCGATAATGCAAAGGACGTCGCCGGTCTTGACAGAGTCGCCGATCTCGACAAATGGCTCGGCCTCAGGGGACGAGGCCCGGTAGAATGTCCCGACCAACGGCGCCTGGACCTGGAAATATTTTTCGCTCGTGGGTTCATTGCTGTTTTCCGGAACCGGGGTGAGCAGAGCCGCCGCGGCCGGGTCTGTTTGTGCCGCTGGCAAGCCCGTCCAGGCCGTTCTCCTTTCACCATCATCAGCAGCGGTCGCCTGGCGCGATGGGGAATGGCCACGCTTGATTTCAACGCTGGTGAACCAGTTGCGGATGGAAAGCTCACCGAGCTGGTGCTTATCCATCAATTCGATCAATTCAAGGACCTTTTTTTTCCCGAATTTCATTCTGCCCTCCGCGCCAAGTATTCTATTTCATAGCCGATCCGGACTGGGTGATTTCCATAACATAACAGATAACTTTAACAATTTCAAGAAGCAGGCAGTTTTTTCCGTTGCCGCAGCTATCGGAGCTGCTTTTCGCCCCGCACGGCGATGAAGGCCTTGGAAAATAAAATACTGTCGTCCAAGGGGTTCAGCAGGGGAAAATCATTGGCGTAGGTCTCGCCGATGATATATATCTTGCCGTCCGGGCCCAGGCAGATGTCATTGCTCCAGTCAGCCCCGATGCCGTCACTATGAAGGTTGATGTATGGTTCGCTGGTTGAGCCGCCGCAATAGGTCGACAGCAGGATCTTGTCGCCGCTGGCGCTCAGTTTGGCGACGAAGGCGTCCTTGACTCCGCCCAAATGGTCCTGGATGGCAACTCCGTCAGAAAATGCCAGTGACTCATCCGGCATTATACCATAGCCGAAAAACGCAGTCGCTTATTTCACCGGTTCTTCCTTGTTTGTTTCATGTTTTCAGTCAATCTGCAGTTGGCTTTGTCTCCAGAAGCTGGAGCAATTCAGCCTCAAAATTCCTTTTTATTTCCTCCTTTTGCATTCGGGGGAAATATGCCTCGATATCGAAACTGCCGAGGATTCCCTTGATCTGCAAGCCATCCTCCCGGAAAATCTTGAAGAAGGGCTTTGGAAAATCTGGGAAGTAATCGAGACGGGACCCTGTAGCCAGACGCCTCATGAATGGCTCGGCGATCTCGCCATCGAAGCGATATTCGAGTCTGAGGGCGCCGTCAAAGCAATCCTCGACCTTGCGCACTTCAATGATCTTCATGCAGGAGAAGGTGTAAGGCGTCCAGGGCCATGGCGATGTCTTCGGCAACGTTGAATCGGGAGAGGCTGAAGCGGATGGTGCCTCCGGGAATAGCGCCCAGCCATTCATGGATTAAAGGCGCACAGTGCAAACCGGTGCGGCAGATGATTCCGAAACTCTCCTGCAAGACCTTCCCGGCATCCGCCACATCCCAGTTCGGCAAGGTAAAAGAGAGCACCGGAGTCCGCTCGCCGTCGACGCGAAAGACACGTGCCCCGGCTTCAAGAAGCCCGCTTTCAAGCCTGCTGAGCAAATCGTTCATGGCGCTGGCAAAGAAAGGATTCTGCTCCTGCCATTTCAGGCTCAAAGCCAGCCCGGCGAAAAGGGCCACGGCCGGAGTTCCCGGCTCCAGCCGCCCTGGCATCTCGGGTGGCATTTCCAGCAAATCGCTGCGAACTCCGCTGCCGCCAACGAAAAGTGGGGCAAGCTCAATTCCCGGACGCACATAGAAACCGCCAGTACCGGGCGGCCCCAAGAGATATTTGTGCCCGGTGAAGGCCAGGAGATCGACGCCCAGGCGGTCTACGTCGATCGGGAGCAGACCTGCTGTCTGGGAGGCGTCCAATAGGGTTATCCCGCCGTTTTCGTGTACTTGGGCAAATAGCTCTTCAACGGGATGCACCGCTCCGCTGACGTTGGAAGAGTGGGTCAGGACCGCCAGCGCCGGACGCCGTTCTCGCACTTGACGATGCCATTCTTCCCGCTGTACCCGACCCTGGATGTCGCAGGGCACCAGGCAAAGATCGATTTTCCCCTTTTTCTTAAGAAGATAAAGCGGGCGCAGGACGGAATTGTGTTCCGCGGCAGTGCTCAGAACGGTTTGCCCATCCAGAGGCAGTCCATGGAAGATGATATTCAGGGATTCGGTGGCGCCTTTGGTCAGAACCAACCGTGTGGGATCGCCGCTGCTGAACAACGCGGCCAACCGCTCCCGGCACACCCGCAAGGGATCGATGCCCGGGCTGCCTGAACGGCCGAAGTGGTAGGGTACTGATTCGGTCCAGGCGCAAACCTCCTCCCCCAAGCCGGGGGCCTTGGGAAAGGAGGTTGCAGCGTTATTCAGGTAAATTGGGGGGGGCAATGTTTAAAGGGTATCGTATTCTGCGGCGGGCACTACCAAGAATTCACCAAAAGGATCTCCCTTCTCAATCCCCTTGGTCTGCTTGCAGCGAAAGGTGTAAAGGCCCTGCTTGCCGGTCGAGTCGTACGCGCCGCCGTAGGCCAAATCCATGAAAGCGGCGCTCACGCCGCGGATCATGTAGGCCATCAGCCGCGGGGCCTTCTTGCCCGGGTATTCCTGGGCGACATCGGCTTCATAGTAATCATGCGCCCGTACGACCATGCGTTTGCCGGGAACCAATTCGACGATCTCTGACTTGGCCCAGCCCCAGGCGGTGAACACGGCAAACGCCCCGTGCAGGACGTCTTCCACGCCGCCAACCATCGGTTTCACGATGGCATCCCATTCCTTGGAGGTGATGATTCCGTAGCCGGTGTGGTAGCCGCACTCATGGGCGGCGTTGATCAAAAGCTCTTCGACCGCATCCTTGACTTCGTCTGCGACCGCGTCAACCATGCGCCGGGTGAACCCGTTCCAGAATTGGGCCGGCATCTGGTTTACCAGAACGTTGAAAGCGGGAATGATCCCGTCGGGGTTCGACTCCGCTTTCACCTTGGACATGTCCGCGATAATCTTGTTTCTATCAATAGCCATTGGCAACCTCCTTAAAGGGAAACGGCGAAGACAGACTTGTCCGCGCCCATGACCCGGCTCTGCTTTTCATCAACCTGATAAGTGCGGACCGGTTTGTCAAAAGCGGCGGCGAACATTCCGGCTATGAAACCGGTGCCGATGAAGTTCACCGGCGCTTTGCCCTTGCCCCACTTTTTTATCCAGCCCTCGTCCACATGGGCGGTGCTCATTTCCACGGCGCCTCCGCCCGAGCCGGGAGATACCAGGACCATCTTCCCCAGTCCGTAAAAGGAATAGAGTTGAACGCCGATCTCTAAACGTTCCTGGGGGTCGCTGATGCCGTTTTCGGAATAGTACTTGGTCAATACCCCATGGACGACATCCTCGGTTACTTCCTTGAGGATCTTGGTTCCGTCCACCAGGTCCTGGGCATCGATGGCGAGTTGGGTGAAGAGGGTGGCATAATGGTGGCAGTGGAGTACCGATACCTGATCGCCGATGAAATGCCTGCAGCGCTCCGCGTCAAAACGGTGTGCGAGTTTTAGAGCGGCCATGTTTGCCTCACGTTGAGAAATTCATTGATGTCGCGGCCCAGAATGTCGTTGGCCGCGATCTTAAATTTTTCCATAACCGCCGGATCATCGTGCATGGATATCGCCAGGGACTTGGGCACTCCGGTCTTGACCACCAGCCTCATCCTGCCCTTGAAGCCGGTTTTTTCTTCGATAATTCGATAGATTTGCTCGAGTTGTTCCGCCATGATTTCCTCCTTGTTTTACTCAGCGAGAGCTTCCTCGAAAGCTCCGATGGCCTTGGGAATGGCCAGGTTCAGCAGCAGGCCAAGCTGGGCCTTGGTCCCGTCGATCAGTATGCCCCATTGAAAATCGCCCATGGGGAGCACCACGACCATCTTCTTGTCCACCAGGTCCAGAAGATAATAGCGGCCGATCTCGGGGAATTTGGACTCGCTCAGGGATTTGTTCAGCATTGTCGTGAATTGACTGAAAATGGCGCAGGCCGCCGGGTTTGAATTAAATCCGGCAATGGATTGCGCATCGTCCGAGCTGAATATGTCCGTGGCCAGCAATGCGGCCCCAAGGCTTTCCCTGAGAGAATCGATCGCCTTGTTCAGTTTTGGTATGTTCATGTAAACCTCCTTGAAACCTTGATCGGTGGTAATTTTAATCATGATGGTATCGCCAGCCGGCGGACGACCCGCGTGATCGGGCGACGGTTCAGGCAGGGGCTCCCCCAATTCGACGAATTCTTTCCGGGCAGAGCCGCCTTCCAACGGAATCGACCTATCCCAGTCGGGTGAGTCGTCGATCTCGATGCTCAGGTCTTCGTCTTCGTCCGGGGTTTCTTTGGCCCGTTCATCCAGCAGCCTGAAAGTATCCAGCAGCACTTCTGTCATTGACATCATGGCCGAACCGGTTTTAAGCGGGCAGCCCTCTTCGAGTTCGATTTGAATATTATTCCATTCAAGCATGTCCTGCGCCGCCCTCAATCCTTTGGTCCCGCCGGCCTCGGCTTCCACCAGTTTGCCGTTGCGGATGTAAAAGAATCCCCGGGAATTTTCGCTGGCCACGGCCAGCGTGCAGGTGCTCTTTTCCATCTCCAGCAGCTGCAGGAAGGTGGGCAGGGTGACCCCCTGAATCCTGCGGCGTTTACCGCGCGGGAGCAGCTCAAGGATGAGCGCTAGAATTTCACTGAAATCGATCGGTTTTTCCAGATAACGCAAGACACCTTTTTCCAGGGCTATTCTTTTGATCTGGGGAGAGCCGTAGGCGGTCATCACCACCACGGGCAGGGATGGATGATGGTTCATCGCATGGGAAATGAGCTTGAAGCCGTCGATCTCAGGCATCTTGATATCGGTGATCAGGACCAGGACCTCTTCCTTCTCCAAAACTTCAATGGCCTTGCGGCCGTTCTCGGCGGTCAGGATCTTGAATTTGTGCTTTTTGGCGTGGGGACGCAGCCCCTCCCGTAAGCTCTTGAGAAAGAGCTTTTCGTCATCGACGATCAGGATGTTTCGAATAGCTTTACTTTTTTCACTCACGCCGTTATAAAGCAATTCATATGCCAAAATAGAAAAGGTGTGAAGATGCTGTGTGCAAGATCATTGTTGGTGTTTTTGGCCCGATAAGCGTCAATTATTGCTAGTCAATTTCTGCCAGGCCATCAGAAAATGACAGGCTAATTTTCCGGAGTGGACCCAAGCTTTTTTTTCAGAGTATTGAGTGAAATGCCGAGGACTTTGGCGGTCTTTGTCAAATTGTTGCCCATTTTCTTCAATACGGATGCGGCATAATTCCTTTCCATTTCGGCCAGCGGCAGGATAGTTTCTTTTTGGGTCATTGACTCCAGGCTTTTGTTCCCCTCTACATTTCCGGGAAGCAAGGGGGAGACATGCAATTCGTTGCCGTCTCCGGCATGGATAACCGCCCTTTCGATCACGTTGCGCAGTTCGCGAACATTGCCCGGCCAGGGATAGGACATCATTTTATTCAAGTCCGAATCGCTCACCATCATGGCCCGCTGCGGCGCCATTTCGGCCAGGAAGGCATTCGCCAATCCGGGAATATCTTCTTTTCTCTCACGAAGTGGCGGCAGGTGCAGGCGCAGGACGTTCAGGCGATAATACAAATCCTCCCTGAATTCCCTGTTCTTGATCTTGGCCTCGAGTGCGGAATTGGTGGCAGCCATGATGCGGACCTGCACCGGGTGGGAAATAACCCCGCCGACGCGCCTGATCTGCATTTCATCCAGGACGCCCAGCAGCTTGGCCTGCAGGTGGAAGCCCATTTCACCGATTTCATCCAATAGAATGGAGCCGTTTTCAGCGATTTCCAGAAGCCCTTTCTTTACCGTGTGGGCTCCGGAAAAGGCGCCTTTTTCATAGCCGAAGAGTTCACTTTCGATCAGGTTCTCCGGCAATGCCGCGCAATTGATAACCATGAAGGGTCCGCGGCGGTTGCCGCGCATATGAATGAGCTTGGCGATCCGGCTTTTGCCGCTGCCGGTCTCGCCGGTGATCAAAACCGGTGCTTCGCTTTTGGCGGCGGTTTCGATCAGTTTGCTGATGGAGGCCATGCTGCCTTTTTCTCCCACCAGGGCAGAGGAGCCGACTTCCTTGTCGTGCTGGTAATGGAGGCTTGCCTCGGCCTTTTCCAATTCGCTGACCCGCAGGCATTTGTCGATGGCAAGTTTCAGTTCCTTCAATTCGAAGGGTTTGGTTAAATAGGAGAAGGCGCCGCTTTCGATGGCTTTCAAGGCGTTCTTGAAGCTGGGGAAAGCCGTGATGAAAATAATTTTGGCGTTTTCGGAAAAATTGATGATCTGCGGACACAGGTCATATCCTTCGCTGTCAGGAAGTTTTTGGTCCAGCAGGACGATGTCGATATGGTTCTGGGAACAAAGTGCCAAACCCTCCCGGCCCGTATGGGCCGTCAGGACTTTAAGGGCGGCCCCGGAGAGGAATTCTCGGGCCATTTCGCAGAGCAGACGGTCGTCATCGATGATCAAGACGGTAGGCTTTGCGGTTTCAGTGTTCATGAGCGGATGCCAGGGGGAGGCGGATCAGCACTTCGGTGCCTTGATGTTGCCGGCTGTTGATTTCAACGGTGCCGTTCATCTGGGCCAGCAACTTCTTGACGATGGTCAGTCCAAGCCCGATGCCGCGGGGCTTGCTGCTGGAAAACGGCATGAAAAGTTCATTTTTTTTCTCGTCGGCGATGCCGCAGCCGTTGTCGCGGACGGCGATCGTGGCCTCGCGGGCGTTTTGGCCGATTGCAATGGTGATGAGCGGATCTGCCTTTCCCTCCAGAGCATCGATGGCATTGCTGAGGATGTTAAGCAGTGATTGTTGCAGCGCCCGGGGATCGCTCAGGCAAAATACCGGTTGCTCAGGATAGAGGAGATTGAGGGCGATGCCTTTGCCCTCGATCTCACTTTTCAGGAGTTGCAGGAGATTGTCCAGCAGTGGCTGGATGGCGGCTGGCTTGCTAGTAAGGTGCTCGAACATGTTGAAAGATTTGATGGCTTTCAATAATGCTTCCAGGCGGCTGAACTCGGCATGCAGATTGCCAAGATATTCCAATTTGGTTTTGGTATCGTACTCCTTGAAATTGTTGATCAGGACTTCCAGAGTCATCTTGATGGAGTTGATCGGGTTGCCCATTTCATGGGCCAGGCTGAAGAACATGAAATCGATGGTGGACATCACGTTCGTGGTCGCGGCGATTTGCTCCTGCCTGTCTTTTTCGGAGATCTCGTTGGCCAACAACAGCCGGGAGTCCGGGGCGGGAGAATAGATCGTGAAGCCGATTTTTTTTTCATCCAAGGGTATCATTTGCCGCAGAGGAGTATTTTCCGGGTAGGGCCGGTTTGCCGGCATAAAAATCTCTTTCACCCGCATATAAGTCATCGGCTGGATGGAGTGCAGGAGCATTCCCATGGCCGGATTGCTATAGACAATCTGCTCTTCAGAAAAATCCAGGACCATGATCCCCAAGGGGATGCTGTCTAACAGTTCCCGCCATGGCGGGTCATTGAATGGCTTCATGAATCTCCAAAAAAAGAATTGTCATCAATTTTAGTATTGACAACCAGGGCCTGCAACTTGGGTCATCAAATAGTATAAGAAAAAACAATGCAAATTGCAAATTCCATACCTCTGCCCTATAATGCGTTTATGGGGTTTGGAAGAATCGTTAAAGCGGGCCTTTTTTTCAGGGTGCCGGACTTTGCCGATCCGGACAAGGCCCTTGCAGCCCGGCAGGTTTTGGTCATAGTGAGGGCATTCTTCGTGTTCGCGGTTTTGCTGCAGCTCCTGCAGGTCGCCCTGGTCCCGAAAATAACCGTGCGCTGGCTGGCGCTGCTATTGGCCACTTTGGCGGTCAGCCTGGCGCTCCTGGAATGTGCCCGGCGCGGCCATGTCCGTCTGGCTTCCTTCCTGCTGGTGTTGAGCTTGTGGCTGCTGGTCGGCGTATTCGCCTGGACGAGGATCGGCCTGGGGACGTGGGCGGCCTACGGCTATTTCATCGTTGTTTTCATCGCCGGCATGGTACTTGGCAAGTGGCCGGGGATCATCACTGCGGCGATCTGCAGCGTTTCGACCCTGGTCATCGCCCTGGCGGCGCCGGTCGCCTCTTCCGAACCCATCCGCTTCTGGCTGGTCAACTCCTTTTTCCTGCTGATCGTGCACTTGCTGCAGAGCCTGTCGAACCGCTCCATTAATGAGTTACTGGCCAAGACAGGCAGCGAATTACGCGAACGGTTGCTGGCCCAAGCGGCGTTGTTTGAAAGTGAGAGGAAACACCGGGAAATGGTCAACTCCCTGCCTTTTTGCGTTTTTGAAGCGGATTTAAGCGGGCACCTTACCTTCGTTAACCAAACGGCCCTGGACTGGTTCGGCTATACCAAGGACGAATTTTTAGCCGGCGTGAATGTTTTGGATATTGTGGCCGATGTCGATAAACAAATGGCCATGGAGAATATCAGACGTATTGGCTCCGGCGAAGATATTTCCTCTCATGAATATCTGGTCAGCCGCAGGGACGGCAGTCATTTCATGGCTCTGAGCAAGACACGGCGCATTTTGGAAAACGGAGTGCCCGTGGTTCTACAGGGCAGCCTCATCGACATCAGCGAACGCAAGCAGGCAGAGAAAGAAAGAGAACATGTCATTTCTTTGCTCAAAGCCACTTTGGAATCCACGACCGATGCCATTCTGGTCGTCGATCTTGCCGGCAGGATTGCCCATTTCAATCAGCAATTCGTGCAATTGTGGCAGATCCCTGATGAAATTTTGGCTTTGAAGGACGATACAAAGGCAGTAGCATTTGTTTCCAACCAATTAATCGATCCTCGGGGATTTGTTGACAGAGTGCAGGTACTGTATACCGATCTCCTGGCGGAGAGTTTCGACCTGCTGGAATTCAAGGACGGAAGATATTTCGAACGCTATTCGCGCCCGCAGTTGCTTGGTGGCCGGCCAGTGGGCAGGGTATGGAGCTTCCGCGATATCACCGAGCGCAAGCGGGCCGAAAATTCATTGCGCTATTATAGTGAATTCGAAAGGCTGTTGGCTGTTCTTTCGGCTCGTTTTATCGGTATCCAGGAAAGCATGATTGATGCCGAGATCGATTATGCCATTGGCCAGATCGGCGAATTCGCGGTCGTGGACAGAAGTTACGTCTTTCTGTTTGATCAAGCGGGCGAATTCATGAGCAATACGCATGAATGGTGTGCCGGCGGTATCGAGTCGCAGAAAAACAACCTACAGAAACTTCCCCTCGGCAGTTTTCCTTGGTGGATGGGCAAACTAAGGGCCAATGAGGAAATTTCTCTTGAAAGGCTTTCCGATTTGCCTCCCGAAGCCGAAGCCGAACGCAAGATTCTTGAAGCCCAATCCATCCAATCGCTTTTGGTCGTACCGATTCGGGCAAAGGATACGCTCATCGGTTATCTGGGGTTCGATTCAGTCCGGCAAGCGCAATCTTGGCCAGCGACTTCCTTATCTTTAATCAGGATGATCTCTGATATTCTTGCTAGTGCCCTGGAACGTAAACGGGCCGAAAAGGAAATATCGGCCTGGAAACAGCGTTTTGAAAACGTTTCCGTGGCTTCCGGCCAGATCGTCTACGATTATAAGTTTGACACAGGTGACATCTATTGGAGCGGCAGTATCGAAAAAGTATTGGGCTATCAAATGATCGAGATGAACGGCGGGTTGGCGGGATGGAAGAAATTGATCGATCCGCAGGACCGGGATGAAGCGCTAAGGCTGCTGGATATTTCGCTAAAAAGCGGTGAGCCCTATTATGTCGAATATGGTTTCAAGCACAAGAATGGCCATTATGTAAAAATGTTAGATCGGGGTTTTGTCATGAATGATGCCGCCGGTCAGCCGGAACGCATGATCGGCATGATGCAGGATATCACCGTGTACAAACGGGCGGAGACGGCACTGCAAGAGAGCGAACAGCGGTACCGAACGCTTTTTGAATCGGCCAGTGACTCCATTTTTGTGATGAAGGAAGACATTTTTTTCGACTGCAACTCCAGGACGCTGGAGATGTTCGGCTGCCGGCGCGAGGATATCCTCGGCGCTTCGCCGCTGCGTTTTTCGCCTCCCTCGCAGCCCGACGGACGAAGATCGCGGGAAAAAGCTCTAGAAAAAATCCATGCCGCCTATTCAGGTTTCACGCAGTTCTTTGAATGGCTCCACCTCAAGGCCGACGGCACGATTTTTCCTGCCGAAGTGAGCCTAAACCGCTTTGAACTGAGCTCGGGAACTTACCTACTGGCCGTCGTCCGCGACATAACCGATCGCCGGATGTTGGAAGAACAACTGCGCCAGGCGCAGAAAATGGAAGCCATCGGCATCCTGGCCGGAGGCGTTGCCCATGATTTCAACAATATCCTTTCGACCATTGTCGGCTACACTTCCCTGCTGCAAATGAAGCTGAAAGCCGGTGATCCGTTTAAAGAATACATCGAGCGCATCCTATCCGCCAGCGAGCGGGCGGTAAACCTGACCAGCAGCCTTCTGGCCTTCAGCCGCAAGCAGGAGATCGAATTGCGTCCGCTGGACATCAACGACACCATTTACGGTTTCCACAAGATCCTGGCGCGGCTGATCGGGGAGGATATCGATTTCCACCTCGACCTGGCCAGCCAGACCCTGGTGGTTGACGCCGATGTCCGCCAGATCGAGCAGTTGCTGATGAACCTGGCCAACAACAGCCGCGACGCCATGCCCCGGGGCGGCAAGCTGACCATCCGCACCGAAGCCGTCGTTTTAACGGAGACACGCGCCGAGATTCCCGCCGGATCCTATGCCGTCGTAACGGTTGCCGACAGCGGCACGGGCATGAGCATGGATGTCCAGGCGCACATCTTCGAGCCCTTCTTTACCACTAAGGAAGTGGGCAAAGGGACCGGGCTCGGTCTGGCCATGGTTTACGGCATCGTCAAAAAGCACAACGGCTTCATCCACATGACCAGTACATCCGGCGCCGGGACCGTTTTCAGCATCTATCTGCCCTTGAAGGCGCAAGCCGTAAAAAAAACAGCGCGCCGCAAGCAGGAAAAAATCCCGACCGGGAGCGAAACCATTCTCCTGATCGAGGACGATGCTGCTGTCCGCCAGGTGACCCGTTCCATGCTTGAGGAATTCGGCTATGCAGTGCTGGAAGCGGCAAACGGGATTGAAGCCCAGACTGTGTTCCAGCGGCAGCGGGACCAGGTCCAGCTGGTCCTTTGCGACCTGATCATGCCCAGGATGAACGGCCGCGAAACGCACGCCGCGCTCCAAAAAATCAAGGGCGATATCAAGGTGGTCTTCATGAGCGGCTATACCGCCGATATCATCGCCGGCAAAGGCATCGCCGATCCCGGCATCCAGCTGCTCCAGAAACCGCTGAACCCTTCGACTCTACTCAAGAAAATCCGCAGGGTGCTGGACAAATAATAAAATATCGCTGAGCGATTGTTTTTAAATCGGGTGATATCCGCAGTCCCGTTTTTTTATTGCGGTGATGAGACCAATTTGATTCCTTGACATTGCCTGCAAATGACTTAAAATAACAGTTCATGACCAGGAGGACTGAAATGATGAAAAAAAGAATATGGTTCGCCGGGCTGCTTGTTTTTTGTTTTCTGGGAATTCTTTTTGCCCTGACTGCGTCCGCGCCGGACGTGAACCGGGAGGTCAAGGCGGTTCAGGATGCCATCGCCGCCGAGAAACTCTCTTGGCAGGCGGAGGTAACGCCGCTGTCGCTGCTCGATCGCGAACAAAAACAGCAGCGTTTGGGCGGCCGCTTGAGCGAAGTGCCGGTCCGGATGCCCGCTGAGAGTTTCCCCGAGCACGGGGCTTTGCCGGCATTGCTGGACTGGCGCAACAATGGCGGCAACTGGATCACCTCCATCAAGGACCAGGGCAGCTGCGGCAGCTGCTGGGCCTTTGCCACCACGGCTCTGTTGGAGGCCATGGTCAAGATCAGCAAGAACATGAGCCAGGATATCGACCTTTCTGAACAAATGCTGCTTTCCTGCAGCAATGCCGGCGACTGCATCCTCGGCGGTTATGAATACAAGGCGGCCAATTACATCAAGAACACCGGCATCCCCAACGAGAGCTGCTATCCCTACACGGCCCGCAAGACTTCATGCAATCCCTGCGCCGGCTGGGCGGCGCGGGTGGTGAGGATCACTTCCTGGAGCTGGGTTTCCAGTTCGACCAGCGGCATCGAAACGGCGCTGCAAAGCGGGCCGGTCACCACCTGGATGGCCGTGTATTCGGATCTCTACCATTACCGCAGCGGCGTCTACCAGCCCACGGCCGGTGCCTCTTACCAGGGCGGTCATTTTGTGGTCATTGTCGGCTACAACCATACCGAGAGATACTGGATCTGCAAAAATTCCTGGGGCACTGATTGGGGCGAAAGCGGCTTTTTCCGCATCAAAATGGGAACTTCCGGCATGGGCAGCCAGGTGCTGCGCATGGTCAAGCCGATCCTGAACAACGCGCCGCCCGTGCTGCAGAACATTCCCGACTGCTCGGGCGAAGAGGGGGAAACCCTGGCCTTTACCCTGAGCGCCACCGATAGCGACGGCGACCCGCTGGAATTTTTTGCCGACAACCTGCCTGAGGGGGCGGTACTGGATGCCGCCAGCGGCGCTTTTTCCTGGATGCCGGCCTACACCCAATCCGGGATTTTCGACATCCGCTTCAGGGTGTCGGACGGGATCGTCGATGACTCGCAAACGGTCAGGATCACCGTGCAGAATGTCAAGCGCAAGCAGTGGTAAAGGGCAGAAATCAAGGAGAAAAGCCATGAAAAAAAATACACTCATCATTGTTACAATAGTTTCCATGCTGCTGCTTGCCAATGTGCAACTCGCGGCCTATCAGCTACCGGCCAAGAAAAGTTTCCTTAAAAAGCAATTCTGCCTGCGCGGCGGTCTGAACCGCTTCACGGCCAATGGGGTGGAAAGCGATTATGTGGCTGGAGCCAATGATTTTCCCGTTACTCCGGCCTTTCAGAGTCCAGTCTTGGGATTCGGTTTCGCTTTTTTCACTTCCCGATCTTTTGCCATCGGCCTGGATGTCCGCTATGGATTGTCAGCTGCAGTCGATTTGCGTGACCCTTCTGATGGGGAAACCATAGCGGTTGACACGCCGAAAAATCTCACCGCCGTCTTCAATCTTTACAAGTATTTTGATTTTTCCAAGCGATTGGGATTGTATGTTTCCCTTGGCGGCGGCCTGGAAAACCTCATGGCCGAGGAAAAAGAGTACCTGTCCAATTTGGGCAATAAAATCATCATCGCCGGTCCCGACCAGGCCCTTTCGCCCCTGGCGGCCGGCGCCTTGGGATTGCAGGCCATGTTGAGCCGATCGCTGGGTCTTGCCTTTGATTTCCAGGCAGCCTACGTTTTCAGAAAAAAGAATCAGTTGCAGCTTTCGCCCTCGCTGGCCCTGGTGCTCAAGTTCTAAATTGTGAGGACCGGGATTTTAGGGTTTTCAGGAACAGCTGATCCGGTTCTTGCCTTTTTTTTTGCTTTTGTACATCAGCAGGTCGGCACGCTCGACCAGAGTCGAGCTGGTGTCACCGGCCTGAACCAGTGTCGCCCCTCCCGAGATGGTGACGCGTACCGGCGTTCCCTTTTCCCAAAAAATTGATTTTTCAACCAGCAAGCGGAGTTTTTCGGCGAGGGGCCGCAAAGTCTTCTTGGCGGAATTGCGTATAATGACGATGAATTCCTAGCCGCCCCAGCGTCCCACCTGGTCGATGGATCGGATATTGCCCTGCAGCGTTTTGGCCACGGTTTTCAATGCCTTGTCGCCGACGCGGTGCGAGTGTTGGTCGTTGAGGGTTTTAAAATCATCGATATCGAAAAAAATAATCCCGAAAGACCAATGGAATCTCTTGAATTCCTCAAGCCGGGCCTGCAGGTATTGTTCGGTGAAATGTCGGTTGGCCACCCCGGTCAGACGATCACTCATGGCCAATTTTTCAAGTTTGTGCATGCGTGCCCATAAATCAGGTTTTTCGGAGCTGTCGGTAAATAGTTCGGCGGCGCCGATTAGCACGCGTTTTTCATTGCGCAGCGGATAAACGCGTACTTGGACCGGGACGCGATGCCCATGTTTGTGATGCAGGAATATCCCGGTCTGGCGGGCCTTGTTATCTTTTAGGGTCCGGGCCAGGGGGCAAAATCCCTGGCACAGCGACCGGCCCCGGCCGTCAACGTGAATCAGTATGTTTTCGAAGCATTTTCTGCCCAGGACCTCTTTCTTGGCATAACCGCTGATCCTTGCCGCTGCCTTGTTCCAAAAAGTGATGCGCCGCTGCTTATCAGTAAAATATACGCCTTCTCCGACTTCGTCCAGCAGCCTCATCATCTCCTTTATACCAGCTTCCATGCCGTCCTCCATAGCGCATCGCTTTGCGAAATCGAAAAAAACACCTACGGCCGGGAGCGCTCCCAGCTCCCGTCAAGTGAGGGCGACCGTGCTCTCTTCCTCCTTAATCATGATGTTCAGGCGCATGGTTTTATGGTTCATGTCGATATTGATGATATCGACTTCCAGATTTTCATTGTTTTCCAGTGATTTGAGCTTGGTGGCTATCTCCAACAGCTGGTCGGTCGAGAGCTTTTCGTATTTCAATTCAGCCCTTATCGTGGCGTAGTTGCCGCGGTCGAATCGATCGATGCGCAGGATGGCGAAACCGTAACGGTCAAACACATCATAAATCAATTGCGGATCATAGGTGCTTTGCATTACTGCCTCCGCTCTCTTAAAAAGAATGTCATATCCAGCTGCATTTTCTCTTTTATAATATAGAACACTTTGCCGGCAAAATCAATATTATGTTCCTTTTTTACAAATTGTG
>JALHTJ010000215.1 GCA_022865785.1 Candidatus Aminicenantota bacterium | reverse complement strand
GCTCGGCCTGCTGCCCCGTTTTGAGCAAAAGCAGCTCGCCCGCCTTCTGCCAGGGCGAAAGGCCCATGACCACCGGAGCGTCCGAAGCTCCGATGCCATTGCGGCGCCAGGAGAGCCACTCTTCCGTGCTCTGTTCGAAATCGAGTTTGATAAAATGTCCGCTGGATGATTCTTGCATCTTTTCTTTTATCACAACGGCAGCCAAAAAGCAAAGGCAGCCGAGTTAGGATTGACGTCGGCGCGAAACGAAGCTCCGGAGCCGGCGCCAGACCCTGACCAGAACCCGGCGCAGCGGGGGCCAGAGCGGGTAGAGGAGCAAATAAAAATTCACCCAGGAGGAAGGTGCGGAACGGTTCGGCCAAAAACGGGGCCGACCCCGCCGTTCCACTTTGCTGATCAGGCCCAGGATGTTTTCGGCCGGGATCCAGCCGTCAACTTCGGAACAATTGTCGCCCATGATGAAATATTTTCTACCCTGGGTATGCAGCACGCGGTGGACCAGCATCTGCGGCCGTTCGGGATGCCGGAAGGCCAGCACGTCGCCGCGGCGGGGCATGATCTCTTTCAGCGGTGAGACGGTGATGATGTCGCCGTCGCGGATGGCCGGGGTCATGCTATAGCCCTTGGCCTGGAACCTGAACGACGCGCCTTTTTCGTGGACCGCCTCGATCAGCTCCATGACCACCGGGGCCGACAAGGAGATGCCGTCGTGTTCGCTTGCCGTTCCGATCGCTCCCTGAATGATGTCCAATTCACGCTCCAGCCATTCACCTTCCGCATTATGTCACGGAGATACCCGTCCTTTTTATGATAACTTGTTTTCCAACTCAATTCAATGAAAAAACACCAGGCGAGACCGCGCCGACAAAATACGGTGTATTAGTTGTCTTGGCCGGCCTTGCAAGTTAGAATGATTTTTTAAAAAACTGAATAAATTGAATTTCCGGGATTTTCGGATTTCGGGAATACTTTTAATTAGTTGAATCGATGAAGACTCATCCGGTCGGAAGTGATTTTTCCTGGATAATTCTGCGCCGGGCCAATTCTTTTATGATTCCTACGACATCTTCAAGGATTTCCTCAGCAGAAGCTTCATATTCGGCGCTCAGTTCGTCCACGATGGTCTGGATGCTTTTTTCTCCATCCAACTTCTCCCAGATAGCCTGGCCGGTTTCATTCAGGGTATACAAATCGTCCTCGAGATCGCCGATTCCGGCTACCAGGGGGATGATGATGGTTTCACCTTCAATTTTCCGTGTTACAACATCCTCGGAAGGGCCAAATACTTCATTTAACGTTATTCGAATTTCCATTACTTTCAGGTTAAAAAAGCTAGGAGCAATCGCCAAACCTTATCTCCATCGGCTGTATCCTATGCACTTTGCAAGCAAATTTGCCCATCAATTATGAAGCGGGAGGACGGGCTTGGCAAGTTTGACACGATCCTACTTTGGGATTTCCACAGGTCTGACCCACTGTGCCGGTTTCTGGTTGTCCAGCTATGCTGACTGCTTTGCAATGTGTCAAAATTGCTTCCTGTGATTGCCCCTTTTTCAAAACGATCAACTCTGGTTTTTTCCATTTTTTTTGCATGAATCACACCTCTTTTTAATTTTACACACCAATTATCCATTTGTCAAATACCTATCATTAAGTTTTAGTCCTTAATAAACGGGATTGCCAATCAGTTATTTCCCAGCCATTTTCTTCGGCAGACAACAAACCAAGCTTCCGGGCGTGGGCATGCGCCATTTTGCACTGAAATTCCACCGGCGTATCGAATGTGCCATGCTCCATCCATGATTGAGCCGGGCACTGTTCGCAAAGGCCTCGTAAAACACAATGGGCACAGCGGCTCAAAAACAAGGGATGCATGGCACGACGTTCACTGAATTTAGGAAAGAAATCAAGGAAAGCCGCCGCCAAGGTGCCAGAATGGAGATCATAAAGCATTTCCGGACGCCGTAATGACAGGCAACCTTGTGCAAACCCATAAGCATCGATACAAACAGCCTTGCCAAAACCACACATGAAGAGTTTGTCGCTTTTCAGTCCGGTATATTGCCTGCAAAACTCGTGCAATTCGCTGAAATAATATTCGGCTCGCGCAAGAAGATCGACCGTTTCTTCCGGCCTGCTTCTTATTTCCCGAATATGACGATCCTTTTCAGGATCATCATGCCTGCCCCTTTGAGAAAAGCTTGCGATATAGACCGGTTTTTGTTTGCCATTGAATAACTTTTTGATCCAATCCTCATAAGCGGGTACATCCAACCGATTGTCAGGCAATACAGCCATTTTGAGGCCAAAATCAATGTGGTTCTCCTCCAGCAGGTCGATACCTTGTTTGAATTCTTTAAAGGACCCCTTTATCCCGGATACTTTATCGTAGGTTCCCGGCCCCATGCCATATGCGGTAATTCCGATCGGTTGTCCCGGAGGTATTTTTTTAAACAGGCTTACCAAGTCAGGAGTTATTAATCGAGCGTTTGTGAAAAGAAGAACTTTAAAACCTTTTTTTCGGGAAAAAAGATAGAGCTCCGAGAAATCTTCACGAAGCAAGGGCTCACCGCCTGTAAAACGAAGATCAAGACAACCCAAATCAACCGCTTGAAGGATAAGATTTTTTATAAAATCTGTCCTCATTTCCTTCATAATAGCTTGTAAATCCTGGGCCGGACGATTGATATAGCAATGTTGACAATTATTATTACAGCGATCGGTCAATTCAATGGTCAAATGAGGCAATCGATTAACCTTATTAGAAAAGGACCTTAAATCGGATACCGAACGCGAATAGCCTTGCTGAGGGATTGTCGTACCATCAGTCACGGGAACACCCTGGTTCGGCGGAATGAACCTGTTTCGATGCCATTTCAGAATTCAGCGCACGAATGAGCGGAACAATCGCGCCGCTCTTGTCGAAGCGCAGGATATAGGCGGGAACCGCGGCAGCGAGTTGCGATACCAAGGGCCAAATGCCTTCCCACCATTTCGCATCAATATAAGGCCGCGGCAAACAAGGAATGAGCCTTTTCCTTATTTCCATCCGGTCAGCAAGTGGGATCAAGGTGTTTTCTTTAGATTTTTCCAGAAAAAACACCGCTTTTAACGGAGCAGCGGCTGAGGATACCTGGGAGAGTTCACCGTGGCTCCAGGTCCCATGAACCCGCCATCCCTGCTGCGGCCAATAGCGTACAATATTTCGGTCATCACACAATAATTCGGCTTGATCAGCAAACAATTTGGCAATAGTGGATTTACCGGCCTGAGAATGACCGACGAAGAGCATGCCGCGACCGTCCACCACAAGTCCGCAGGAGTGTACAAAAAACGCTTGGCGTGATAAAAGAGCTTGGGCTAGCCAAACCTGGTCCGTTGTAAACATTGCCAGCGAATGCAAATTCCCTTGTTTGAAACGACGATCGGAATCGATAAATAACCGGCCGTGCGAATAATTATCATTAAATACGGCTAATTGATAAATAATCTTACTATTGCCATCTTCCGAATAACCGACATAACTCCATGCACCTCCTTTGTTAAAGATCATCCAAGGTACTTGTTCATAAACCAACTTGCCCAGCAATTGCTCATTCCATTCAGGCAGCGAAAAAAAATGCTCCAACTGTATCAAATCGTCGCCAGGCTCGTCGATCGCGAAAGGATGAAATGCAGGGCTAAAGGTATTGTCTGCGATTTCAAGCTCGCTATTGACCTCGATGGTGATTCCGGCAATTTGGAAATATCGCTGGTGATGGGCCTTCCAATTTTGCCTGAATTTATGTCCTTCTTTTGTGAGCTGACAAAGATACTCGGATGGGGCTGTTGAATGGCGATGTTCTAAAAAGCTCAGCGCCGGGCATCTCTGGCATTCGTTCTGTAACTCGCAAACTTGGCATTTTTGATCAAAAACAAGACAATTCTGATCTTCTCCAGACAAAGCGGGAAAAAAGGTATCCCAGCCCTCAGCAAAACTGCCTTTTTTTAACGAATAGCGCAATCGCTCCTCTCTTATAAAACAGCAGAAACTCAGGCCGCCGGTCGGATCGATATGAAAACTATTACGGTGTGAAAGGCAATGGCTATATTTGCGCTGGTCGCTCATGGAATTGCATGCGGAGTCTTTCATTTGCCTTTCTTCAAATGATATATTAGGAGGATCAAGGTTGATTATCTGCGCCGGCGTTAGGCGTTGTGTCTTTATTTCTTCATTTTTGCCCTTATTCCCCGAGGCGGAGAGAATTAAATAGGCGGCCCCCATTCTCCAGACTGGACACAGGCTTTGCGCCAATGCTTTCATTTCATGCCATTGGTGAAAATTGTCTTTCATGGGGACAAGTTGAGCCATAAAGCGAACCCCGGCTTCTTTTAAACAAGATAAGCCCCTCATACAGGCATCGAAACTTCCCGGGTTCCGAGTAATTCGATCGTGTACTTCCGCAGTGGCTCCATAGATCGACACCATGATGTGGCCATCTCTTTTGAGCAGCTTGGCAATGGATGGCGTTATAAGCGTACCGTTCGTGTTTAACGTGTAATAGGCCGCCTTTTTAATAAGATAACTGAATAGTTCTTCAAAATCCTCCCGCAGCATGGGTTCTCCGCCCGATATTGACCATTCACGGGTTCCCATGGCACGCGCTTGATCGATAATATCGAACCATTCTTCGGTACTCAGTTCCCGGCGCCGCTCCTCATCCATATTGGCAGCATAAACCCAGCAATGAAGACAATTGTTATTACAGCGATAGGTAAGGTCTATACTGCCTTCAAGGGGAAGACGTGGAATTGTATTTTGAATCCGCCTGGTAGAAAAATCAATTTTAGCCATGATGAATTTTATCAAAATAATAGTGAAATTGCAAACCATTTTAGTTTCATTTTAGCTAAAGAAGAGCCATTCTGGTTTATTCATCCAATTATTTTCCGTTGGCATTCAGCACGGTCTCCAATTCGTCAATAAAGATCACAAAAAACCGCTCATCCGGAGCTTTTTCCACCGGAATGCTTGCCAATTTACTTGAATTGAATCAAATATCATGTTAAAATTAAATTTAATGTTATCTAAAGCCAAAGCAAGGATATCATTGTCCGAAAAATCAACCGGGGTTTCTTTACAGAGGCGACTGACCCGGGCGTGGTGCCGACCTCAAAAAATATTTTGCTGAAAAAAAATGGAAAAAAAATTCACCAGTTCAACCACTTTATCGCAATTCAAGATTTGGGACCAGGTTAAAGGGAAACACATCCCTTTTTCTTTCGATCTTGAGATAACCGCTCGCTGCAACAACAACTGCCGACATTGTTACATCAATCTTCCAGCTTCAGATGCGCGAGCCCTGAAAAGTGAATTATCGATCGCTCAAATTTCCGCTATTGCCGACCAGGCCGTGGCCATGGGCAGTTTATGGTGCCTTATCACAGGAGGTGAGCCGCTGCTGAGAGCGGATTTTTCTGAAATTTACCTTTTGCTCAGGAATAAAGGCCTTTTGGTTTCGGTGTACACCAACGCCTGCTTGATCACCGACAAGCATATTGCATTGTTTGAAAAATTCCCTCCCCGGGAAATTGAAGTTACGGTTTATGGCATCACACAGGAAACCTATGAACGGGTCACCCGCCGTCCAGGTTCCTATGCCGCCTTCCGCCGCGGGATTGACTTGCTTTTGCGTAACAATATCAAGGTACGATTGAAAGCCATGGCCCTGCGCTCCAATACCTCGGAGCTGCCTGCCATTGCTGCTTTTTGCCGCCAACATACCAAGGATTATTTTCGTTTCGATCCTTTGCTGCATTTACGCTTTGATGGCAATGTGACACAAAATGCAGAGATCAAAACCGAGAGATTGGAGGCTGAAGAAATTGCCGCTCTGGAACAAGCGGACAAAGAGCGTTTCACTGCATTGGAAAACAATTGTGACAAGCTCATTTTCCCAACTCAAGAGCATCTGGATTGCAGGCATCTGTTCCATTGCGGTGCCGGGAAAGACAGTTTCACGGTCAGCCCGGAGGGCTATTTCCATTTGTGCTCCTCGCTCAGGCATCCTGAGTGCGTCGCTGACTTGAAAAAAACCACCCTAGCTGAAGCTTGGAACAATCTTGTTCCGCGGGTGCGCGCCATGACTTCTTCTGACACCGAATTTCTGGAAAAATGCCGCGCTTGCCCTATCGTCAATCTCTGCCTGTGGTGCCCGGCCCACGCCCACCTGGAAACAGGCCGGCTTGATGGCTGGTCGGATTATTTTTGCCGGGTGGCCAAGGCTCGGGCCGAAACTCTCCAGAAAGCCAAGCAAAAAGAAATTGGACCAGATAAAAATAAATAAAAATTTTTCGAAGTACAAAAATAGAGTATAATTGGTTTGAAAACAAATTGATTAGAAAAAAAGATCAATCAGATGCATCTTAGAATTAAAGTCGCCAAACTATTGATCAAGATCGGCAGGTTGATTCAATCTTCAACCGTTGCGGTCATGCGGCCTGATGATCTTGTCAAATTCAGCCAGCAGCACTATGCCAATCCGAATAATATTCAGGGCTGGTGCGATGACCAGGTGGTGAATTCGGGGTTGAGCATCCTTGAACAATCTCTTTTAGAGAAAATCAATATAAATAAAGGGCGCCTATTGCTGCTGGGACTGGGCGGCGGACGGGAAGCCATCCCCTTAGCGAAAATAGGATTCGAGGTGACCGGGGTGGATTTTATTCAGCAAATGGTCGAGCGGGCGAAAGAAAATGCCCAAAAAAGCGGAGTGAAAATCACTGGTCTTGTCCAGGAGATCTCAAAATTGGACCTCCCGGAAAATGCCTTCGATATTATCTGGCTTTCGGCCGCCATGTATTCATGCGTGCCGACACGGAAAAGACGGCTGGCCATGTTAAGAAGAATCATTAAATCTCTCAATCCCGGGGGCTATTTTGTTTTTGGTTTTCTCTGGAATCCAAAAGCGGATATTTCTGCCAAAAGTGTGTTTTTAAAAAAAATGATAGCCTGGCTAAGCCTGGGCAACCTGCATTATGAAAAGGGAGATATGCTCAGATTCAATCTCGAATTCATCCACGCTTTTACCTCGACCGAAGAATTGAAAGTGGAAATCATGCAAGGTGGATTTAAACTGGTCGATATCCAGATAATTGATAAAAATGAATTCGCAGGGGCTATTGCCAGAAAACCAATGTGAATTACATTGAAATCATCCAAGCAGCCGGCGGTTATTTTTTAAAAAATGGTATCCCCTGACCATAATACGTCGGACCGGCGGCCATAAAGTGTATAATCGGAAATAGAAACGGGCCCAGACGTGATGCCGGTCAGGCCAAAAAGCAATTTTCCCCTGCCGTTCCACCCGGGTGATCAGGCCCAGGATGTTTTCCGCCGGTATCCAGCCGTCGGCCTCAGGACAATTGTCGCCTTTGACGAAAAATTTTCTGGCCATAGTGTGCAGCACGCGGTGGACCAGCATAAGCGGCCGGTCGGGGTGACGGAAGGCCAATACGTCGCCGCGCCGGGGCATGATTTCATTCAGCGGTGAGACGGTGATGATGTCGCCGTCGCGGATGGCCGGCGTCATGCTGTATCCATTGGCCTGGAAGCGGAATGAGGCTTCCTTCTCGTGTACTGCCTCAATCAATTCGATGATTACCGGAGCCGATAGGGAGATTCCTTTGTCTGGTTGAACTTCAAGCGCTTTCATAAGAGCCTGTTCTTCGCAAAGTAAGAGCTTATCATACGTTTGAATTCTAACATATTTTCCACTCCAATGATAACAAGAGATTAGAGGAGATTGATTGGGGATCGGAGAGTGTCGGATAGAAAACAAATTTTTCGCAATTTCTTTTCATAACCAAAATCAGCTATAATCCCAAGTAATGAAATCCTGGTTCGCTTACCTGAAAGGCGCCCTGAGCCGCCGCCTGCCCGAAGACAAGCTCTCCAGCGGGCAAAAGAAAGACCGACTGCGCGGCAACCTGAAAAATCTACTGCCGTTCGTCAAGCGTCACTGGCGCAAAGGGGCGCTGGGGGCGCTGCTCATTCTTCTGACCTCGCTGCTGGCCTTTCCCGGCCCGCTGATCACCCGCTTCCTGATCGACAAGGTCATCCTGGGCAAGCAGCTCTCCCTGCTGCTGGGCGTGATTCTGCTCCTGGCCGGCATCAAGATCGTTGGTGTCCTTTTCGGCCTGCTGCAGCAGTATTATTTCACCAGATTCGAGCAGGAGGTGCTGCTCGAGATCCAGCAGACCCTGTTCGACCGCACCCTGCGCCTGCCCAAGTCCTTTTTCGACGCCAAGGAGACCGGCTACCTGATGTCGCGCCTGCTGGGCGACGTCAACGGCCTGCGCTGGTTCTTTTCCTCCTCCATCATCCACATGTTCAGTTCGGTTTTGCGCTTTGCCGGAGGTACAGTCTTTTTGATCTACCTCAACTGGCGGCTG
>JALHTJ010000214.1 GCA_022865785.1 Candidatus Aminicenantota bacterium | reverse complement strand
TCAGTGGGAACTCCCAGAATTTCCTTGGCTTTGTCCTCATCAAAACCGGCGATGGGATGGGCGACCAGCCCGAGTTCGCTGGCCCGCAGGATCAAAAAGGCCGTGGCCATTCCGGTGTCGAAGAGGTAATATTCCCTTTCCTTGACTATGCAATCCAGGTCCTTACGGCTGGCCACGGCAACGATCAGGGAGGCGGCCTTCGTCCATTCATTGCCCTTGTTCATGGCTCCCTGCAGCCGTTCCAGGACCTCCTTGGCAAAGGCAAACACATAGCGCCAGGGCTGCTTGTTGAAGCAGGAAGCCGAAAGAGACGCAGCCGTAGCCAGTTCGCGGACCAGGTTTTCATCGATCTCGACCGGCCCCAACGAACGGTAGGCGCGACGTAATTCGATGGTCTTCATTAACTCCATGTGTCCTCCATGAATAAAACATTCGTTTTATTCAGAAAATTCCCCAAAATTGGCTTATTTTTTGACCATTTTTCTTTTTATCTGAAAGAGTTTGCGCAAATGCCCCATCTCTTCATGAATGATCTTGTCTACGGCTGCAGAATTTCCCTTGGCATACATTTCTTTCAATTGGGAAAAGAATATAACCGAATCCTTTTCAAAGTCCATGGCCATGTCCAAAATTTCATCCAGGCCGGAAACCTTGGCGAGCTTGGCATTGACCGCCTCTGCGTCACCAAGCGAATGCGTTTTGCAGAATTCCCGCATATAGGCCTGGTATTCCGGGTCACGTTTGCCGCCCTTGATCTCGCCGCTTTGTTTCAGCAGCTTCTTGAAAACTTTCTCATGCTTGAATTCCTCGTCGGCCAAGTATTGGAAAAGCTTGGTGATACTGGCTTCCCTGAACTTCTTTATGGCCCCGATATAGAACTCATAACCTCTTTCTTCGATATAAACCGCAAATTCCAAAATTTCCTTCACACTTAATAAATATGACATGTTTGCACCTCTTGTTGATTTTGTTCCCCGCAAAACCCAATTGAAACCAATCAGATTCTGAATTAAACTATATTATAAAAATACATTTTTTTCAATTTTTCAATCACTGCGAAAGGCAGAGGGCAAAGGACGAAGAATGAACATGGCGTGATCTTACTGATTTTAGAGATTCGCTTTTTTATGGTAGAATGAAGGCATGAAAACAATTAAATCAAGTATATTAATAGCCACAATCATCCTGGGATTGGCAGGTTACTGCCAGCTGCCGGCGGCCGAGAACCAGCCTCCGGATTTTGAAACCAAGGATATTGCCGGCAAGGCCGTGAAATTGTCCGACCTCAAAGGCAAGGTCGTGCTGCTCGATTTCTGGGCCACCTGGTGCCCGCCCTGCCGGGTGGAGATCCCCAACCTGCTCGGCATTTTCCGGCAATTTAAAAACAGGGATTTCGTTCTGATCAGCGTCAGCCTCGACCGTGATCTGCAGGCGGCCCGCAAGTTCGTCAAGGACAAGGAGATGGACTGGGTGCACATCATCGACATGGAGGCCGGCCGCGAGATAG
>JALHTJ010000213.1 GCA_022865785.1 Candidatus Aminicenantota bacterium | reverse complement strand
TATTTTTCGGCGATCTCCTTCATTTTTCCGTCGCTGCGGTAGAGGGCGTTGCTTTTAGGGGCCAGGGCCAGGTAGACGGCCGCCTCGGTCAGGAACAGATCGCCTTCGGGAGAACCGAGGAATTCGTAGGCCTGCTTGGCGCTCAGGCAGAGGCGCAGCGCCTCGGGATCAGCCAGGCCGATATCTTCGACGGCCATGCGCACCATGCGCCGGAGTATATACAACGGATCCTCGCCCCCTTCCAGCATGCGGTACAACCAGAACAGCGAGGCATCGACGTCGGAATTGCGCACACTCTTGTGCAATGCGGAAATATACTGGTAGCGGTCGTCGCCGCTGCGGTCATAGCCGGCCACTTTATTCTGGATGACATCGAGCACGAATGTTTCACCCACAGGTTCGGAGTGGTCCGCCGTCTGCAAAATAATCTCCACCAGGTTGAGCAAACGGCGGCTGTCGCCGTTGCTGTAACCGATGATCACCGCTTCGGCCTCGGCCGTGAAACGGAGATCAGCGCTGCCTTTTTCATGGATGAAGGCCAGGGCGCGGTTAAGGATGTTGGCCAGGTGCTCATTTTTCAGAGGAAATAATTCCAGGATCTTCAGGCGCGAAAGCAGGGCCCGGTTGATCTTGTAGGCCGGGTTCTCGGTGGTGGTCCCCAGCAGGATGACATCGCCGCGCTCCACGTACGGCAAAAACGCATCCTGGACACTGCGGTTGAAATGATGGATCTCGTCGACGAACAGCACCAGCGGTTTGCCTTGATCATTGCGGGCAGCCTTGGATTTTTCCATGATTTTTTTGATCTCGGCGATCCCGGAGACGGTGGCCGAAAATTCGGCGGCCGGGTAGCCGGTTTCCCTGACCAGGATGCGGGCTAGGGTGGTCTTGCCCGTGCCCGGCGGTCCCCAGAAGATCATGGAGGCGAGATTCTTGCTCTGCACCAGGGCTTGAACGATCTTTTGGCGGCCGGTTAGGTGTTCCTGTCCCTCAAATTCGCCAAGATTTCCCGGGCGCAGCTTGTCCGCGAGCGGGAAAAAATCATGGCGGATTTCCATGGACGGAGAGTCGGAATCTAGGTCTGCTTGGTCAGGATCATGGCCGCCAGCAGCGGGATCATGACCTCATGATGACCGACAAAATAAAATCCCTTGCCGCCCCGGGCCACCGGCCGCTTGCAGACATTCTCAAAAGGCCGGTAATGGCGGTTGAAATCGAAGACAGCAGTATGGAATTCTCCCAGGGAAATCCCCAGAGCGGAACAGAAAGCAACGGCTTTGAGAAACACTTCGGGCAGAATAACCGCCGAACCTATATTCAAAAATACTCCTCCCTGGCTCAATTCGGAGACAATGGAGGCCAGCAGATAAAAATCCTTTTCGGCCAGCGCCCCGGTGATCTCACCGGAGAACATCGGGTGGTAATGGATGAAGTCGGTGCCGATGGCCGGGTGGATGGTGACCGGGATATTCAGTTTGTAAGCGTTGAAAAGAATACTCTGTTCCAGGTGCGGCAGTTTGGCCTGGATCAGGTAGTAGCCCACAGCCTCCCCGGCCCCCATGTTCTTGGTCAAACCCTCCTTGAGAGCAAGATTTAAAAACAGCCCGGTTTCTTCGGTGTTGCCGTAATTCCCCTGGAGAAGATTTGCGGCGACATCCTCAGAGGTATGACCGGCCAGGGCGATCTCAAAATCATGGATCATCATAGCGCCATTGGTGGCGATGGCTGAGATCCAACCGCGCTGCATCAGGTCGATGACCAGCGGGCCCAGGCCCAGTTTGACCAAATGGGCACCCATGCCCCAAATAATGGGTTTATTCTTAATGCGGGCCTCGCCCAGCAGGTCGGTTAACTCGCGCAGGTCTTTGGCGGCGAAATATGGAGGCAAAGAATCTATGAATGATTTGAAGTCGGCGCCGGGGAGATACGGTCGGGGGAAATCTTGCAAATGGACCAGAGAGCTGCGCTCGGTGATGGAAATGGTTTTTAACTTTTTTTTGTTCAGCGGCCGGTATTTCGGATAAGGCATGGCTATTCTTTGACAGAACGGTTGATGCGAATGACGTATTCAGCACCGCTGTAAACAGTCAAAAAAACCGCGAAATAAAGAACTGCGGTCCCCAATATATACAATTGATCGGCAAAGGGAAGCTTGCGGCAGATGATCAGAATTGACAGGGCCACGATTTGAAACGTAGTTTTCAGCTTGGCGGGGACGGAGGCCGAAAAGGAGGCGTTGTTGATCAAAAAATAAAAACGGAAGGCCGAAATGAACAATTCGCGCAGGATGATGATGGCAGCCACCCAGGTTTCCACCTCCTGCAGGTAAACCAGGGCGATCAAGGCCGCGGTAACCAGGAGCTTGTCGGCCAGGGGATCGAGGAATTTGCCCAGGGCGCTGACTTCATTCAACCTTCTGGCGATATAGCCATCAAGCGAATCGGTGACGGCGGCAATGACAAAGATCGTAAAAGCGATGATCTCTTTGTTCTGCATCTCGGTCAGCAGTATGACCAGAACAAAAGGAACCATGACGATGCGAACAATAGTGATTATATTGGCTGTTGTCATTTTTACCCTATTCAATTTTATACCGCTTGCAAATGAAATGCAATCCAAATCATCGGCCTGCGCCCGGATCACAACCCGAACGGTTCGCAGGCCCCGGACCCGAGACGGATGATCGCCGGAGCCGGACCGCTCAGGTCCACGATTGTTGAAGGCAGGTTGGCCAGAATGCCGGCATCCAGGATCAGATCGATGTCATGGCGAAAGGTTTCGGCGATCACCAGGGGATCGGTAAAATAATCGTCTTCGCCCTGCGGCACCGAGGTGGAAAGCAGAGGCCTGCCGAGTTCGCGGACCAGGCCCAGAGCTACCGCCGAATCCGGGATACGCACTCCCACCGTGGGCCGCTTTTGCAGAAGTATTTTTGGTACCAGTTTGCTGGCGCGCAAAACAAAGGTGTATTTGCCCGGTGTAACGCGGCGCAGGACACGGTAAGCGCTGGTGGGAACATAAGCCCATTCCGCGACCGCGGCCAGGTCCGGGCAAATGAAGCTGAGCAGCTTCTGCCTGGAAGTTTTTTTCAGTTTGAAGATCCTCTCTATGGCTCCCTTGTTGATCAGGTCGGCGCCCAGGCCGTAGATCGTGTCAGTGGGATATACGATCAGGCCGCCGTTTTTCAGGATGTTGGCGGCATGCTGCAGCAGTCGCTTGTGAGGATGGCTCAGATCGATCTTCTGAATTTCCACGGCCATGATGCGTACCTTGATCCGTCGGAAGCGCCTATTTCAATTCGCTCAATTTCTTATAATATTCATGCTTGCCCTTTTTGAAGTCCACGGCCTGCTCATACAAGCGGTCGGCGATATCAGGGAATTGCAGCTTGAGGGTGGAGAAACGGATCTCCTTGGCCAGGAAGTCCTGCAGGCTGAGGGTGGGATCCTTGCTTTCGTAGACAAAAGGATTTTTGCCTTCCCCGGCCAAAGCCGGGTTGTAACGATAGAGCGGCCAATAGCCGGATTGCACGGCCCGCTTTTCCTCCTCGATGGAATAGCCCATATCGATGCCGTGCATGATGCAGGGAGAGTAGGCGATAATGATGGAAGGTCCGGGATATGCTTCAGCCTCCTGAAAGGCCTTGACCACCTGGTTCATGTTGGCGCCCAGGGCTACGGACGCCACATAAATGTAACCGTAGCTCATGAACATCAAGCCCAGGTCTTTTTTGCCGGTGCGCTTGCCGGCTGAAGCGAACTGGGCCACAGCCGACAAAGACGTGGCTTTGGACGCCTGGCCGCCGGTGTTGGAATAGAGTTCGGTGTCCAGCACCAGCACATTTACGTTCTTTCCGGTGGCCAGCACATGGTCCAGGCCGCCGTAGCCGATATCATAAGCCCAGCCGTCGCCGCCGATGCACCAGACCGATTTGTCAACCAGGTAGTCCTGAAGTTCGGCGATCTTGCGCAGTAAGGACTGCTTTTCAGCCGCAGCCGATTTTAAAATGCCGGCAAGGAGGTTTTTCACCGCTTTGGCCGCCGCCTGGGCATCGTCACCATTGCGGTCCCACAACTCAAGGCATTTTTTTAATGCCGCTTCCAGGGCCTTGTCGGTTCCGGCTGTGAGCAGGCGGTCTATGGTATAGCGCAGCTGCTTGCGGTTGGAGTCCACGGCCAGGCGCATGCCCAAACCGTATTCGGCGTTGTCCTCGAACAGGGAATTGGCCCAGGCCGGACCTTGCCCTTCCTTGTTCACGCAATAGGGAGTGGTGGGAAAAGTGCCGCTGTAAATGGAGGAACAGCCGGTGGCGTTGGCCACGATCATCCGTTCGCCAAACAGCTGGGAAACCAACTTGACATAGGGGGTTTCTCCGCAGCCGGCGCAGGCGCCAGAAAATTCGAACATGGGTTTGCGGAATTGCACGCCCTTGAACTGGGCGATGGAAGTGCCGTCCATGATGTTATCGGGAAGATTTTCGAAGAACTCGACGTTTTCATCCTCGCCGGTCCGGCGTTCGTCCTCGATGGGGCGGAACTCCAGGGCTTTGGTCTTGGCCGGGCAGACATGGACGCAGTTGCCGCAGCCCGTGCAGTCCTCGATGTAGACCTGTATCTTGTATTCCAGTTTTTTCTCGTTCTTGGTTATGGATTTGACGGTTTTGAAAGCGGCCGGGGCTTTGGCCAGTTGCGCCGGTTCGATCTGCTTGGCGCGGATCGCCGCGTGCGGGCATACCAGCGAGCATTGGTTGCACTGGATGCAGTTCTCGCTCAGCCATCGCGGAACCTGCGGGGCGATGCCGCGCTTTTCCAGTTTGGCGGTGGCGGTGGGCACCTTGCCGTCCAGCGGCATCTGCGAAACCGGGATGGAATCGCCCTGCAGATGCATCATTTTTTCTATAACGCTGCGGGCGAATTCGGGAGCGCTGTCAGCGATCAGCTTGGGCACCGGGGCCGATCCTTTGATCTCCTGCACGGTGGACGGTACCTCGATCTGCTGCAGGGCGGCGCTGGTGCGGTCAACCGCGTCCCAATTCATGGTGACGATCTTTTCGCCTTTTTTCTCATAGGTTTTTTTGATCGAATCCTTGATCAGCTTGATGGCCTCATCCCCGGGCAGCACGCCTGAGATCTTGAAGAAAGCGGCCTGCATGACCGAGTTGATGCGCTTGCCCAGTCCGACCGCTTCGGATATCTTCAGGGCGTTGATATTGAAAAACTTGATTTTCTTGGCAATGATGGTTTCCTGCATGTCGCGGGTCAAGTGTTCGAATACCTCATCGTTGCTCCACTCGGAATTGAGCAGGAAGGTGCCGCCGGGCTTGATCCCCTTAAGCACGTCGTAGCGCCCGATGTAGGCCGGGTTGTGCAGGGCAATGAAAACGGCAGAAGTGGAAAGGTAAGGGGCGCGAATCGGGCTTTTGCCGAAACGCAGGAAGGAGATGGTGATGCCGCCCGACTTCTTGGAGTCATAGGAAAAATACCCCTGGGCGTACATATCGGTATGATCGCCGATGATCTTGATCGAATTCTTGTTGGCGCCCACGGTGCCGTCCGAACCCAGGCCCCAAAAAATGCAACTGATGGTGTCGCTCTTCTCAATGGACAGGTCTTCCGTGATTGCGAGCGAGCGCTTGGACACATCATCATTGATGCCTACGGTGAAATCATGGAAACAGGCGCCGTCCAGGTGATCGAAAACCGCCTTGACCATGGCCGGAGTGAATTCCTTGGAGCTGAGGCCGTAGCGTCCGCCGACGATGGTCAGGTTGCGGTCGGCCAGGGCTGTGACCACGTCCATGTACAGGGGCTCGCCCAGGGCGCCCGGCTCCTTGGTGCGGTCCAGCACGGCGATCTTCTTGACCGACTTCGGCAGGGCGGCGTAAAAGGCTTCGCGGACAAAAGGCCGGTAGAGGCGGACAATGATCAATCCCAATTTGGCGCCTTTTTTGTTCAGATATTCCACGGTTTCTTCTATGGTTTCGCAACTCGAACCCATGGCCACGATGATCTTTTCGGCATCGGGATGGCCGACATAGTCGAACAAATGATAGGGCCGTCCGGTTTTCTTGGCCACCTGGTCCATGTATTTCTGTACAATGCCGGGGAGTTTCTCATAATACGGATTCACGGTTTCACGGCCCTGGAAATAGACATCAGGGGTCTGCTGCCCCACCTTCAGGACCGGGTGGTCGGGGGTCAGGGCGCGGCTGCGGAAATTTTCCACCAGCTTCATGTCCAGCAGGTCGGACATGGTTTCGTAGTCGATCATTTCCACTTTCTGGATCTCGTGCGAGGTGCGGAAACCATCAAAGAAATTGAGGAAGGGCACGCTGCTCTCCAGGGTGGCCAGATGCGACACCACGGCCAGGTCCATGGTTTCCTGGACCGAGGCGGCGGCAACCAACGCGAAACCGGTGTTGCGCACCGACATGACGTCGGAATGATCGCCGAATATGGAGAGCGACTGGCAGGCCAGTGAACGGGCGGAAACGTGGAACACCGTGGGCAGCATTTCTCCGGCGATCTTGTGCATGTTGGGGATCATCAGCAGCAGCCCTTGCGAGGCGGTGAAGGTCGTGGTCATGGACCCGGCCGAAAGCGCCCCATGCACGGCTCCGGAAGCGCCGCCTTCGGACTGCAGTTCGATAACCTCTACTTCCTGGTCAAAAATATTTTTTCGCCCGGCGGCCGCCCAAGCGTCGGCCAATTCCCCCATGTTGGAAGAGGGGGTGATGGGATAAATGGCGGCCACTTCGCTGAAGGCGTAGGCCACATGGGCTGCGGCGGTATTGCCGTCGATGGTCGCTGTTTTGTCGCTCATGATGGTTTCTCCTTGCTTTTGGGAAAAGGGCAGGAAAACAGCAAGCCGCTATAACCGGAACTCGAATTTCCTGGGGCTTTTCCGGAATGAATTAAAAAATGTTATCACATTAACGGAACGCAGTCAAATGCAGAATCCGTCACTGTAAAACTCACCTCCGACCCTTCTCTTTCAAAAATAGAGGGGAGCGCTCCTCTATCCATCTCCTGCTAAAAAAAGGGGCAGGGAGATGAGTTTCGAACTCAGCGGCGGCCGAAGATCGCGCCCAGGATACCTCGGATGATCGTGCGGCCGATCAGGGTGCTGGCCGTCTCCATGTCGACCTGGAGGTTAGTGCGGAAGGTGGAAGCAGCCGCAGGCACTGCCCTCTGGTCGCGGGGGGAGTGAAGTGCGCCGGGCGCTCCGTGGAATGCCATTAGCTGCGGGCTTTCTTGCCCTCGAACAGGGAATAGACGATGGGGATGACGATCAGCGTGATCAAGGACGAGCTCAGCAGGCCGCCGACCACGGCCCGAGCCATTGGTGCCTGGGCCTCGCTTCCTTCCCTCAGCCCCAAGGCCAGCGGCATCATGGCCAGGATCGTAGTCAGGGCGGTCATCAGGATGGGGCGCAGCCGGCGGCGTCCCGCCTCCTCGATAGCTTCGCGCAGAGCCATCTTGTCGCGGCGGCGCAGCAGGTTGATGTGGTCCACCAGCAGGATGGCGTTGTTGACGACAATGCCGCCCAGCATGATGCAGCCGATGTAGGACTGCATATTGAATGTGGTGCCGGTAAGCAGCAGCATCCAGACGACGCCGATGATCGCCAGCGGCACCGAGAACATGACGATAAGCGGGTCGCGCACCGATTCGAATTGCATGGCCATGATCATATAGACCAGCATCAGGGCCAGGATGATGCTCACCAGCAGCTCGCGGAACGCTTTCTGCTGCTCCTCAAAATCGCCGGTGAAGTTGATGGCGAAATCGCGGGGCACGGGGACCCGGCGCAGGGCGGAGCGGATGTCGGCCAGGACCGAGCCGAGGTCGCGGTCCTCTATCTCGGCGGAAATGGTCAACACGCGCTCGCGGTCGCGGCGCTCGATACGCTGCGGCCCGCTGCGCGCCTTGACGTCAACGACGTTGCGCAGGCTGACCGGCCGGCCGTCGCTGTTGGTGAGCGTCAGGTCGAGGATCTCGTCAATGGTCATCTTCTCGGCATTCTTGACCTTGACCAGGATGCGATACTCCTTGCCGCCCTCGCGGAAGGTGCTGGCCTGGGTGCCCGAGAGTACGGTCTCCAGTGTGCCGCCGATTTGGCTCACCGGCAACTTCATGTCGGCGGCCGCGCGTCTGTCAATGACCAGGAGCTCCTCGGGCTGGCCGAGATCGCGGCTGAGGCGGACGTCGGAGACACCGCGCACTCCCTCGACAACTTTTTTCACCTGCTGGCCCAAAGCCTCGCTTATTTCCATGTCGAAGCCGCGCACTTCCACCTGGACCCGCTCCTGGCTGCCGCCGCCGCCCATGAAAAAGAAACCACCGCCGGCGCGGGCGCGGATGATGGCGCCGGGAATGCCTTGCAGGTGACGGCGCAGGGCCATGGCGATCTCTTCGCTCGAGCGCGAGCGCTGGGACCTGGATGCCAGCTTGATGGTGATGTTGCCGGTTTGCGTGCCCGAGCGCCAGCCGCCGCCGCCAATGCTCTCCTCGATGCTGATTATCTCCGGGACTTCGCGGCGGATGATGGCGACAATATCCTTAAAGCGCTCGTCGATGACCCCCAGCCGTGTGCCGACCTCCATCTCTACAGACAGGCGCACCTCGCCTTCGTCGGTAGTCGGCATGAACTCGCTGCCCACCAGCCCCACCAGGGCGATGCTGCCTACCAGCAGGGCGGCTACGGCCAGCAATACCCGGGCCCGGTTGTCGAGGGCGGCATGGAGCATTCGTTTATACCAGTTCTCCAGGGAGACAAGAAAACGCCGGATCACCGCCACCACCCGGACTTTCCATTTTTCCAGCCGCGAGCGCGGAGCTCGCTCGGGTCCCAACAAGCGGCTGGAGAGCATGGGCACCAGGGTCAGGGCGACGATCAGCGAGCAGATCAGGGAAAAGCTGACCACGAAGGCCAGCTGCTTGAACATAATGCCGGCGATGCCGCGCACGAAAACCATGGGCATGAATACGGCCAAGGTGGTCAGGGTGCTGGCCACAACAGCCGCGATAACCTCATGCGCCCCGTCCAGGGCGGCCTGCATCGGGGGCGCGCCCCCTTCCTTCAGGCGTACGATATTTTCCAGGACGACGATCGAGTTATCCACCAGCATGCCGATGCCCAAAGCCAACCCGCCCAGGGTCATGATGTTCAGGGTGAAGCCGCTGAAATAGATCAGGGCGAAAGTGGCCACGATCGAGATGGGGATGGCCGTGGCAATGACCAGGGTGCTGCGGATGCTGCCCAGGAAAAAAAGCAGGACAAAGACGGCCAGAATTCCTCCATAGACGGCGGTGGAGCTGACGTTGCCCATGGCGTTCTTGATGTATTCCGAACTGTCGCGGACGGGGATAAGTTGGATCTGCGGCCGGTCCTCGCGGATGCGCTCGATTTCCTTGAGTATGCCTGAGGCCACTTCGACCGTGTTTTTGCCGGATTGCTTGTAGACGGCCAGGCGCGTCCCGGGCAGGCCGTTGACACGGACAATGCGCGTGATCTTGCGGAAGGTATCCTCGATGTCGGCAATCTCCCCCAGTCGTATGGGTACGCCATCGCGCACGGCCACAACGGTCTCGCGGATCTCCTGCATGTTGGTGAACACGCCGGGGATGCGCACCAATATCTCGTAGTTGCCGCGTTCGATGACCCCGGCCGGCAGGTCGACGTTACCCTCGCGGATACCGCTTATTATCCGGTCGAGCGGCAGGCCCAGGGCCTTGACCTTGTCCACGTCGAGATTGACCTGGATCTCGCGCTCGTGACCGCCCCAGACATCGACCGAGGCCACGCCGGGCACTCGTTCCAGGCGGTAGACGATCTGCTCGTCAATAATGCGCCGGGTCTGGATGGGATCCAGGTTGCTGAGGGCGCCGATGAGCAGGATGGGAAACATGGCCGGGTCGAACTTGCGCAGCATCGGCCGATCGACATCGTCGGGCAGGCGCGGGATGATGCGGTCCAGGCGCTCGCGCATGTCGTCGGCGGCGGCGTCCAGGTCCGTTCCCCAGGCGAACATCACGCGCACGTTGCTTCTGCCCTCGGAGGAGACTGAGAAAACCTCCTCGACGCCTGGTACGGCGCTCATGGCTTCCTCGATGGGCCGGGTGATGATCTGTTCGATCTCCTCCGGGCCGGTATTCTCGTATGTGGTGGAGATGCTCAGGGTGGGAAAGGTGAGGTCGGGCATCAGGTCGATCGGCAGGCGGCTGACCGCCACCAGGCCCACAGCCACGATGGCCAGCATGAGCATCACGGTGAAGACCGGGCGGCGGATGGAAAACCCGGAGATGTTCATTTCCCGCCTCCGCCGGCCTCGGCGTCCAGACCGGGCTTGCTGCCGGGCTCAGACGCCGGCAGGATGATCCGGCCTTCGGTTTCGAGCAGGTAGTGGCCCAGGACGACCACGCGCCCGGAGACGTCCTTCGGCTCGATGATCTCCACCCGCCCTCCGTCCACGATGCCGGTGCGGACAGGAACGAAACGGGCCATCTGGCCGGCCGCGTCGACCATGAATATTCCCTGCTGCCCGCCCCTCTTGGCTAGGGCGTTGTAGGGGACGACCGTGACGCCGGCGCGGCGGGCGAATTCGATCTGCACATTGATGAACATGCCCGGCTTGAGCAGGCTCTCCGTGTTTTTGACCTCGACTTCCACCCGGGCCTGGCGCGAAGCTTCCTGCAGCATCGGGGCGATGCGCACGATGCGGCCGTTGAATTCCCTGCCCGGGAAGGCGCTGCCGCTAATCGTCGCCGGCTGCCCGGTTTTCAGGCGGAAATACTCGCGGTCGGTGACATGGATGACGGCCGTGATCGGCTGCAACTCGATGACCGACAGAATGGGGGTGTTCGCCGACAGCAGCACGCCCTCATCGACAAAGCGCTCACCCACGAAGCGCACCGGCCGGCCCCGCTCCCAGGAGGCGGCGATGCGGGTATACGAAAGGCGGACCCGGGCACTCTCCAGCGCCGCCTCGCGATTGGCCACCTGGGCCTCGGCCACGTGAAACTGCGCTTGTTGCGATTCGTGGGCAGCGGTTACCTGGTCCAGCTGGGCATCGCTCTGGATGCCGTCCTGGTGCAGGGCGCGGGCCCGCGCCAGGTTCCTCCCGGCCATGGTCAGGGAACTACTCGCCTGCTCCAGGTTGGCCTTGGTCACGCGCAAGTCGGCCTCGGCCTGAATTACCTGCTGGCGGTATTCGTCGTCATCCAGAACCGCCAGCAGCTGGCCGCTGCGCACCGGGTCGCCGATGTCGACCAGAAGGCGGTTCAAACGGCCGGAGATCTTGGGGGCTACGATGACATGGGTCTTGGCGGTCAGCGTGCCGGTATAAGTTCCCAGGTCGCGCAGCGAGCCTTTGCCGACCGGGGCGACCTCGACGGCCACAGCGACGCCGCCGGGGCCGGCGCCCTCTCCCCCCTTGGTTTTCTCATATATTTTCCAGCCCAGGAAGGCAATGACCAGAGCGGCTCCGGAGACCAGAAACAATTTGTTGCGTGAAATTTTTATCTTCATCTTCACATCCTAATGCAATTCTCAGGGACACAGAACTATACGAGAAAATTGTTGGTAGAGTTTTTTAATAAAATAAACCGGATAACGGAAATTGTCAATATTTTATCCCAAAATCGGGGCACGGCGCAGGGTCATCTGTGAACAAAAAAACCCTTTGTCGAAAGCACTCATAGTTTTTATTTTGTTCTCAAATTTTGATCCTCGAAGAGTGATTCCCACCTGAATCGTCCAAACGGTTGACACAGGGTAAAACATGCTTTATAATGTGCATATGCACAAATGGAGAAAGTAAATGCCGCGCTGCAAAAAGCACCGCTGTTGCCGCTTCCTGGAGTCGGACAAGATTTTCAAACCGCGCTCACTGCCCTTGCTGGAGACTTCCCTGAACGAAATATTCCTGGACGAGTTCGAAGCCGTGCGCCTGTGCGACCATGACCGGCTGAGCCAGATCGAAGCGGCGGAAAAAATGAACATTTCCCGGGGAACCGTACAGCGGCTCCTGGAATCGGGAAGGTTCAAGATCATCGACGCGCTGCTCCATGACAAGGCAATAAAAATCAATCGGCAATAAACAATGAAAGGAGAATCAAATGAAAATATGTTTGCCCACAACCGGGAAAAATGGATTGAGTGAGACCGTGCACAACCATTTCGGCAGTGCCGCTTATTTCACCATCTACGACACCGAGGCCAAGAGTGTCCAAGTCATTGAAAACGACAACCAGCACCACGCCCACGGCGCCTGCCAGCCTTTGGGGAAGATCTCCGGGATGGATGTCAACGCTGTCCTGACCAGCGGCATGGGCCGACGGGCCGTGCAGCTGCTCAACCAGGGCGGGATCAAGGTCTACCTACTGGCAGGCGACACGGTACAACAGGCAGTCGACAAATTCAGCTCCGGCGAATTGACCGAGCTCACCTTCGACAACGCCTGCGGCGGCCATGGCTGCCACCACTGAAGCGCATATTTCCGCAATGAACGCCCTTGCACCCGCCTCTCCTACCGCTCCTCCACATCCAGGCAAGGTTGACAACCCTACCGGTTTTGGCGGACAATGTGAACCGGCTAAAAATTCCATGGTAGAGGTGGCGCCATGTTCCTGACCGAGATCAATATCGTCCTGCAATCGCTGGCTTCGGACGGCCTGACCTGGCTGATGCGCCAGATCACCACCTTCAGCAACTACCAGTTCGTCATCGGCATGGTCATCGCCGTCATGCTGGGCGTCAGCCTGCGCAAAGGATTTCTCCTTTTCCAGATCATCGCCTTGACGGCCGTCGTCAGCGAGATCGCCAAGCAGTTTTTCGGCCTGCCGCGCCCCTTTTTCGCCGATTCCCGCGTGGCCTGCCTGGAACCGGGCTGGGATGTTGCTACCCCTTTTCGAGCCATGGGCGGCAACAACTTTTTAGCTCTGCCGGCGCCGGAAGTAATCGACGTCTACCGCCTGAAAAACTTGTCATTCGGATTTCCGTCGGGCCATGTCTCGGGCGCTATCGCCCTGTGGGGCGGGCTGGCCACCGTGTTCCGAAGCCGCGTACTGGCCTGGCTGACTCCTTTCGCGATCATGCTCATTGCCTTCACCCGCATGTACCTGGGTGTCCATTTTCTGGCCGATGTTCTCGGCGGCGCCCTGCTGGGCGGATTGCTGCTGTTTTTCGCCTGGCGTTTCATCGGAAGCGACCCTGCCCGGGAGCGCTTTTTCGCGGCTGCCATGACCAGGGTCTCATCCTCCCTGCCGGGGATATTGTACTTTTTTTTCCTTTTCGTCCTGCCGCTGCTCCTGGCGATCTTTTCTTTGCTCAGCGCCAAGTTTGCCGGATACTATATCGGCTTGAACGCCGCCTTCACCCTGGCACTCAGGTCGGGACTCCCGCAAGACGCGGGTTCCTTCACGATGCGGCTGCTGCGCGTGCTGCTGGGCGGACTGCTGTTCTGGCTGCTCAGCCTGGCTCTGCGGCTGACTTTGACTTTGATCCCGGCCGCCGCCGGCTCCGCATGGGGAATATTCCTGGTCGCGGGCCTGGGCACTTTTTTAACCCTGTGGGGCGGGCTGAAGCTTTTTTTGCGGCTGGGACTGTACCGGGAAGGAACCGAATCGGCCATTTGAGCGTTTGACTTTTTTCATCCAATTTTCTAAGATAAACCAATACCCTGCCATGAAAAAAAACAGCGCACTCCTTTTGCTGATTTTTTGCCTAGCCACGGCCGCGTTGGCCGGCGATGGCATTGAGGCCTTGAAACGGGAACTCGCGCAAGCCACGGGGTCGGCGCGCAACGTTGTCGCACGCAGGCTTGTCGCCGCCCTCAACGCCGAGGGTGACAGCTACCAGAAGCGCAATGAGAACAAGGAATCGCTGCCCCCCTACCTGGAAGCACTCGCCCTGCAGGAAAAAGAGCTTGGGGAACCCCCTTCGGCCCATCTTCTCAACAGGATCGGGCTGGCCGAGCTCATCCTGGGCGACTACGACAAAGCTCTCGATTTCCTGCTGCGTGCCCTGGCCGCCGCCGAGAAAAACAACGAACGCACCTACATCACTTCGAGTTCATACTTGATCGGCTACGTCCACCGCGATCTGCGCAATTTCAGCTTGTCCCTGAACTATTTCAACGCGGCCCATGAAGCGGCGCTGGCAGCCGGCGACCAGTACTATGCCATCATGTCGCTCAACGAGATCGGCAACGTCTACGTTTACCAGGAACAGTACGACAAGGCGCTGCCCTACAAGGAGAAATCACTGGAACTGGCCAGGAAATTCGCCAATCGCAAACTCCTGGCAACCTGCCTGCATGACATGGGGCACTTGCACCTGATGCAGGACCAGGCCGCCAAAGCGCTCCCTTATTTTCAGGAAGCTCTGGCCATCAGCCGCGAGGTCGGCGGCCAACGGGAGATCATCATTATCCTGATAAACACCGCTGATGCCAACCGCCGCATGGGGCGTTTCAATGCAGGATTGGCCTGTCTCGACGAAGCCCTGCCCCTGGCTGAAAAATCGGGTCTGGCAAAACTCCTTTCCGACATCCTGGAAACATATTCCTGCATCCATGAAGGCATGAAGAACTACCCGCAAGCCCTAGTCTACCAGCGCCGCTACCAGGAATTGCGCGAACATCTCTTCAACGAGGAAAAGGCCAAACAGACGGCTGAGATGCAAACCCGCTTCGAAGTGGAAAAAAAGCAGCGCGAAAACGAACTCCTGCGCAGTGAAAAACGCATCGCCTCGCTGGCCCTGGCCAAGCAGCGCAACCAGCGCAATTTCCTCTTTTTCCTGGCATTGTTGATCTTGCTCCTGACTGCATTGCTGTACACCCGCTTCCGCATCAAGGCCCGGGCCAACCGCGAGCTGGAGGCAGCCAACAGCAAGATCAGTTCACAGCAGGCCAAGCTCAGGGAGGCCTACCGGAACATGGAAGACCTGGCCGGCCACGACCAGTTGACCGGCCTCTCCAACCGCCGGGCTTTCCTGGAGGAACTCGAACGGGAAGCGAAGCGTTTCCAGCGTGAACAGAAGCCGTTCACTCTGGTCATGACCGATCTCGTCGGCCTCAAGGCCGTCAACGATACCCTGGGTCACGATGCCGGGGATTTCGTACTGCGGGCCGCAGCCGATCTTTTTTCACGGTCCCTGCGCGCCCAGGACACGGTGGCTCGCTGGGGCGGCGACGAGTTCCTTTTCCTGTTGCCCGGAACCACTGCCCAAGGGGCACAGGTCATCTGCGCGTCAATTCAGAAAAAGATCAGCAATGGCGATTTCCGCTTCAACGGGAATCACTTGCAGCTCGCAGTCAGCATTGGGATCGCCACGTTCCGTGCCGGCATCAGCATTGAGGAGTGCCTGCGCGAAGCCGACCAGGAGATGTACCGCAGCCGCCGCTGCGGCCATGAGCCCGCTGATGAAAAATAAGTAGCATGGCCGCTTTTCCCGAAGTTCCCGGATACGAGTTGAAGAAATTCCTGGGCAGCGGCGCGGCCGCCGACGTGTTCCTGGCCGTGGACCTGAAACACTCGCGGCTGGTGGCAGTGAAGGTCATGACCCGCAGCCGCTTCTCGGAAAATGTGGCGGTCAAACGCTTCATCAAGGAGGCGCAGACCATCTCCAGCCTGCACCACCCCAACATCGTAAGGGTGTACGAAGCCGGCAGGAGCGGGACCCTTTACTTCATGGCCATGGAGTTCTTCCCCGAAAGCCTCAAGCAGCGCATCCATTCGCGCCAGCGCCTTGATCCCGACGAGGCGCTGACCATCGCCAACCAGGTCGCGGCAGCCCTGTTCTACGCCCACAAAAAGGGCTTCATCCACCGCGACGTAAAACCCGACAACATCATGTTCCGCCGTGACGGCACGCCGGTCATCCTCGATTTCGGCATCGCCCGGGTGCTCGAATCCACCACCCAGCTCACCCGCTCGGGCATGAGCATGGGCACACCGCGCTACATGAGCCCGGAGCAGCTGAACGCCAAGCGTGTCGACGGCTGCAGTGATATCTACAGCCTGGGCGTGGTCCTTTTCGAAATGCTGAGCGGCACGCCCCCCTTCAAGGGCAGCCAGACCATGGCGGTCATCATGAAGCACGTGACCGAACCCATCCCCAGCCTTCCCGATGAGCTGGCCGCCTTCCAGCCGCTGATCGAGCGTATGATGGCCAAGGAGCGCGCCAAGCGCCCGGGCACGGAAAAAGAGTGGCAGGAATTGGTCAAGCCGCTGTTCAAGCCGTTCAAACTGCCCAAGGCCGAAAAGCCTGAGTTCGGCAACATTTCGACGGCAGCGAACCGGGAAAAGACCCGTCTGAGCGGTGCCGGAGCCACCAGCCCCACAGCCAGGCAAACTTCGCGCTCCAAAGTCCGCAAAAAGGCCAGGCGTTCTCCGCGCCGCTTGGTTTTGAATCTGATCCTTGTTTTCACTCTGACGGTCTGGATCTTTTTCAACTATGAGCGCATCCCCGGCATGCTTCTTTCAATCTGGATCACGCTGCGCGATCTTGTCGCATCGCTCATCGCCAAGATCTAAGATCAGAATCTTGATTCGTTAATTTTTCAGCATCACCATATAAAGGCGCTTTCCATAAGCGTTGCCGTCCTGGACCAGGCAGTTGCCGGTGGTGAGCGCGATGCCTTTCTGCATCCTCAGTTTCACGGCCGCCATGGTGAACGGCTCACTGGGCCAGTCGGACACGTCGTGGCGCACCAGGCGCAGCCCCGATTGCTGCAGGAATTCGGGATGAAGCGCCTGGACGATCTCGCGCATCAGGCGGTCGTCGCCGCCATTTTCAATAAAAACGTGAACTTCTTTGATCATTTCAACTCTCCTTGATTCGATTTGCTATCCATGCATGATCTCGAAACGGCCGCCGCACCTGGGGCAGGACTTGCCGCCGTAGATGTTGCCCGGAGCCTTTTTTTCCAGGCAGTCCTTGCAATATTCGCGGCGGCAGGATGTGCAGCGGTAGCCACTCTTCTGCTCGATCTGCTGCGCTTCAAAAGGATTGAGGTTAACATAGACCGCCCGCTTCTGCCTGGCGATGACGGTTTCCTCGCCATAGATCACCGTGCGGCACATCTCGCATTTCGGACCGGCATTCCTTTGACCGCCAGGATTTTTAAAAATACTCATGGTTGCCTCCATGTTCTTTTTTCCATTAAGTTATTGCAAAAAGCATGCCAAGCAGCAACTCGCCAGCAGATTGTTGCTTGACGGCATTTTCAAGCATGATGGCTTTTTTAAACTGCCCGCGTATACACCAAGGGGTATGCGGCATATCTCAGGCAGTATCTTAAACAGGAATGACTCTTGCCGACCGTGACATTATCGGTGCCGAACTTTCTGAAAAATTTCATCCGCATTGACAATCAATGGAATAGCCAATAGACTTTTGCTTCAATCACGATCATATGCTCGATGGCAAAGGAGGGGGTATGGTAAAAAAATGGATTGGTCTGATTCTTATTCTGGCTATTATGACACTGGTCCTCGCGGCCCAGGATAAAAAAACCGAGGAATTGGAAATAAAAGTCGCTGCAAAGTCGGGCAAGGAAAAAGTTCAAGCGCTTAATGAATTGTCATCTCACTACACTTATATTTCGGCTGAAAAAGCCATGGCTTACGGTCAGCAGGCGCTGGAACTGGCGCAAAAACTTGGCGAAAAGCAGGAAGAGGCCCGGGCTTTAAACAACATTGGCTGGGGCTACCGCATACAGGGAAAATTCGTGCAGGCACGAGAATTCTATGAAAAAGGACTGACCATTTCCCGGGCAATTAAAAACGATAACCTCATCTATAACAGTCTGAACAACATCGGGGGCACTTTTGAAGAGGACAATAGCCTGGCCAAAGCACTTGATTATTACCGGCAGACTTATGAATTGGCCAAAAGCATCAAGTGGGATAAGGGCATTTCCGTATCCCTCAATTACATGGCCATCGTTTTCACCAATCAAAACCAATACGAAAAAGCTCTGAAAGCACAGCTGCAAGCACTCGCCATTCAGGAAAGAATCGGGAATAAACTGGAAATCGCCAATACCCTGCATAATATGGGGCATATTTATTTCTATCAGGAAAAATACCAGAAGGCGCTGGGATATTATCAAAAATCCCTGACCATGTATAAAAAAAAAGAGGACCCACGCAACACGGCGCTGGCGCTGAACAGCGTGGGAGTTGCCTATATTTGCCTGAAAGAGCTCGACCGAGCCATTGCTGTATTGAAGGAAGCTTTGGCCATGGCCGAAAAGATCGATTTCCAGAGCGCTGTCGCCAACGCCGTGGGCAACCTGGCCATCGCCTACAAGGATCATGGTGATTTCAAAAACTCGCTCGCCTATTACCAACGGGAACTGGAAATCTGGCAAACCATGCAAAACAAATATGGTCTGACCAAGGTCTACCTGAATATGGGCGAGACTTATTTAAAAATGAAGGATTACAGTCGGGCCGAGAGCTACATGGACCGCAGCCTGGCATTGGCCCGGGAAATAGATTCCAGGGACCAGGTCCATATGAACCTGAACAATCTAAGCGAATTATTCAGGGAAAAAGGCGAATACAAAAAAGCCCTGGAATATTTCCGTGAAGCGGTGGATGAAGAAAAAAAGATCATGAACAAGGAAACGGCAGCCAAAATGACCGAGTTGGAAGCCAAATACGACTCGGAAAAGAAAAAACGCCAGATCGAGATGCTGCAAAAAAACGTCGAAATTCAGAAACTGCAACTCTCCAGGGCCCGCTTCCGCACCGGCGCGTTGATCTCCGGCATCGCTTTGCTGCTGATCGTTTTTTTTCTGCTCTTCCGCCGCTACCTGCACCTGCTGGCCTTCTGGAAGAAAAAGACCTACGTCAGCCATTACAAACTGGAACGCCAGATCGGTTCCGGGGCCATGGGCATCGTCTGGCAGGCGACCGACCTCACCGGTGCGAAAAAACCGGTGGCTATCAAACTGATCCGCGAGGAACACGCTTCCGATCCGGTCCAACGCAAGCGTTTCCTCAACGAAGCCTACCTCGTCGACCAGCTCGATCACCCCAACATCATTAAGGTTTTCGAGCGCGGCGAGCACCAGAAGAACCTGTATATCGCCATGGAATTGCTTACAGGAAAATCGCTGGCTGAAGCCATCCGCGAGGGAATCCGCTTCCCTATTGCCGAATGCCTGCTGATCATGCGCCAGCTGGCCGACGCGCTCTCCCGCATCCATGGCCAGGGCATCCTGCACAGGGACGTGAAGCCGGCCAACATCATGCTGACCAATGACCGTTCGGGACCGGGCACGGTCAAGCTTCTCGATTTCGGATTGGCGCACGCACCATCTCTGACCCATCTGACCGAAACCGGAGAGATCCTGGGCACCGTTTACTACATGGCGCCCGAACTGATCAGCCAGCGGCAGGTCAGCGCCGCCGGCGACATCTATGCCCTGGGCGTCGTACTCTACGAGATGCTGACCCTGGAAAAGCCTTTCCTGGGCGAAAATCCCGGCGAGATCATCCGCGCCATCCTCGAAAATGAACCGATCAACCCAACACATTTCCGTCCCGACCTTTCCGCGGAGCAAGCCACCCTGGTGCTGCGTATGCTTAGTAAAATCCCGGAACATCGGCCGGTGGACGATGACCTGCTCGCCGCCTTTGCTGCCGCCGGTTAAAGCCGCGATTCAACTGTGCCAGCCGCCGCTTCATCGACCGGCGGCCACTTTTTACCCAGGACGCAATTGCGGACATGGTTATCGGCAAGCAACTGTATCAACTCATGTTCACTCAGGCGCCTTAGTCTTTCGATCCAATCGTCAATTGCCGCCGGCGGCGCTTCGCGGCCGCGGTTGTGGGCCGGATACCAGGCCCGGTGCCTGGCAAGCACCTGGATAACAAGAAAATCACTTTTCGGCTTTTTTCTACGCTTTAACAGGCGGCCAAGAACGCTCATAACCTTTTCTCTATCTGTCCATTCCGCTATAACGGCACGCGAAATTTATAAGCGGTAGCGCAAACCGGCTGAAAAGCGCAGCCGTTCGCCGGCGAGCTCTTCCATGGCGTAGTCGACAGGGATTATGTAATGGACATCGGCATCGAGGAAAATCTGCCGGGCCAGCTTGAGCAGGAATCCAGAGCCGAAGGCCACTCCTTCCGCACGCCGTTCATCGCCGGGGTAGGAATACAGGTTGCCTACCACCGCGACCACGCCGTATTGGACAGCGAGGCGCGGCTGCAGAAACAAGTCGCGTCCCAGGGGGTAGAGATGCAATCCAAAGGAATAGGCCAACCCCCCGTCCGGCATGTAGCCAAGCCCCATGGCGAAGCTCACGTATTTGTGAAAGCCAGTCCCCATTTTTTCAGGCAGCCGCGGACTGAATTCGAAGCCCAGGCCGATGCCGCCATAGTTCAATCCGTAGCCGCTGCCGATGCTCAAGTGAGCAAATTCAGGAACTGCCGCGACCGGGGGTCCGCTTTCCACGGCAGGCAGCTTGCCCGAGCCGAATGATAAAAGCAAAGCCGCCGCCAATAAGCTGAATCGGATATTTCTTCTTTTCATGGTTTTCTCCCTTTTAATCGAGGTTCCAGCGCACGCCCAGGGAAACCTTCAGCCGGCCGATGCTGTCCCAATCTATGTAATCGAAACCGAAATGGTTGATGATGAAGATCAGGTCGGCGTCCAATGACAGTTTTTTGCGCAAACGCCGCACAACCCCGGCCCCCACTGAAAAACCGCGGACGATTTCCTTCCAGTCCACCACGGCCACGACTCCATACATAATGGATGCTTTCGGCGCCCAGGCCCGGTCCCGCCCCAGGGGATAAAAGCGAAACCCGAGCGAATAGCCGACACCAGCGACCGCCACCCCCAGCCCCAGGTTGAGGCTGAAATACTTGGCGATCTTGTCCGGCCCGGAACCAAGTATGGGATTCATCTCGCAGCTGAGGCCGATGACCCCGAAGGGTATGCCCAGGCCGGCACCGAGCGAAAAGCGGCTCACAGTCGCGGCTGGCTTTTCATCCTGACCATAGGTCGACAACGAGGCGAGCAGGACGATCGCCACCACCATGCCCCCTAACAACTTGCTTTTTCGTCTTTTCATTCATCCTCCTTATCTGTTTCCGACTATTGACAGCAATAAGGATGCCAATATTCCCACTCTTTAAAACCTATAGCGGATCAGCATTTGGAAAATAATCAAGTCTTGGAGACAGCAAGAAAATTGCTGGACAGGTATGGCGGATAACTTGGGAGATATGCCCATCAGCGGGCAACGGCTATGGAGTGGGCTTACTTGTCTTTTTTAGGATGAATATCATAGCGGTGCAGCATGGAGATGAAACGCGGGTATTCGCTATCGCGGACATTCAATTTCTGTGTCATGGTTTTAAGATTATGTTCAGATTCACTGAAAACGTTTTTTAGAAAAAGCCGCACCTGGCCACGGTTCAGGTCGCGCCGGATGAAAGCGCTCCAGACTGTCTCCCAGAAGCTTTTGCCGGTTGCGATCTCGGCCCGCCAATCAGCAATGGCCGTGTCAGAGAGAAGTTCGCCCTCATCCAGACCCTTCTGCAGCAATGGACCAATCTCGCCGCCGATGACCGGCCCCGGCAGCACGATGCCGGCCCGGGTCAGCACATGCAGGAGTTCGCGGATGTTTCCCGGCCAATCGTGCTCGGCCAGCATTGTCCAGGCATCGGGGCCGAGCTTTTTCCCGCGCAGCAGCCGCTCGTTTTCATGGACCAGGGCGCGGATATCATCGCGGCGCTCACGCAGCGACGGAATATGCAAGGGCAGGACATTGAGACGGAAAAAAAGATCTTTGCGGAAATTGCCGCGTTTCACTTCCTCGGCCAGATCCCGGTTGCTGGCGGCGATGATGCGCACGGCAACACTGATCTCTTCCACTCCGCCCAGGACACGGAAACGGCCGCTTTCGATGAAGCGCAGGAGCTTGCTCTGCACCAGCAAGGGAATCTCGGCGATCTCATCCAGAAAGATCGTGCCGTTGTCCGCTTCTGCAATCAGTCCACTCTTCCGTTCGCCGGCGTGGGTATAGGCGCCGCGGGCATGGCCAAAAAGTTCATTTTCGAAGAGTTCGGCGGGGACATTCGGAGTATGGACGACAAGCAAAGCTCCCCGGCGGCCCGAAAGCCGGTGGATCAGGTCGGCGACATGGTTCTTGCCGACACCGGTCTCACCAAGGAGCAGCACCGGCTCCTCCTCCAGGGCGTACTTGGCTATCAGGTCGCGGACACTCTGCGCGGCCGCGCTGCTGCCGGCAATATTTCCGGTCGGTCCGCTCCCGGCTTTGAAGCGATCGATCACTTCACCCAGCATGCCGCCCATGGCGCCGATCACTTCGGCGTCGCCGGGTGAGAAACCGGCTTTGACACCGCCATCGACGTACAGAAAGAGCGAATCGCCGGCCGGGACGACCATGACGTTCTTCACATAGAGCAAACGCGCCGAATCGGGAAGGTCGCCGACCGTGCGGGTGATGGCCACACCGTCTTCCCTGGCCGTCCCCTGTTTCAGCGCCGCTTCGGCGCAGCTTTTCGAAAACCCCTGACCGTCCATAACGTTTTGTCCCTTGATCTCGCGGCCGCGGTGCCAAAGGATCCGGCCTTCACGGTCAAAGAGCATGGCCAGGGATACTTCCTTGCCTTTCAGGATATCCCAAACTTTATTTTTTATGCTTTCGATCATTGCCCGGAAATTCCTTTGTCCTGGCTGCAGTTGAAAACCAATACCCAACATGAAAATCGCGGCACTTGAAGCAAAGGCATATCCACTCCTGAATTTACAGGCATTCTAGCGCAATCCCCGCAAATACTCAAACCACATCAACCAGGTGAGTTGAAGCAGTCTGTTTTCCAGACATTCATCCCTTGTTTTTCTGGCATTGGGGACAGAAGTGGGAGGAGCGGCCGGCGATACGCATCTTTTCGATCGCCGTGCCGCAGGTCAGACAGGGCTGGCCGCTGCGGCCATAGACAAAAAGATATTCCTGGTTTTCGCCATGGCGATCCTCCACCGTGCGGTAATCGCGCAGGGTGGTGCCGCGGCGGCCGATGGCCAGCCGCAAAACCAGCGGCAGGGAGCGGGCCAGGCGTTTTTGCTGCCCATGGTTCAAGGCGGCAGCCGGGGTCAGAGGGTGAATGCCGGCCGCGAACAGCGCCTCATCGGCATAGATATTGCCGATACCGGCCAGGATAGTTTGGTCCAGCAGGACGGTTTTAATGGCCCGGGTTGTGCTCAAGGCGCGCAGCACCGCCAGCAAAGTGGCCTGGCGCAGAGGTTCCGGGCCCAGGCCGGGGCAGGACTGCTCGCGGCTGGGCCATAAGCGCAGGCGGCCGAACTTGCGGGTGTCGACAAAATGGAGCGCCGTACCGTCCAGGAAGTTGAATCGCACGCGCAGGTGCTTGCG
>JALHTJ010000212.1 GCA_022865785.1 Candidatus Aminicenantota bacterium | reverse complement strand
GGGGCCGATTCGGGCCCATTGCATGTTGCTTCCTTGACCGCGACCCCGCTGGTCGCCCTTTACGGGCCCAACCTGGCACAGATCAGCGGACCTTGGCGCCGTGAGCAGGTAGAGATCATCCAACTGGAAATGGACTGCCGGCCTTGTTCGCAAAGAAAATGCAAGTATGATACAATCCACTGCATGCGGCAAATCAATGTGGAAAGAGTATATGAAGCTGTCAGCAAATTCATCAAGTAACCTGGCTTTTGCCCTGCTGCTGGCCTTCCTTTTTCTTATCAATTTCTCTATTGCCGGCTGCTATATTTTCCTGACCCTGATCCTGCTGCTCTTCATTCTCTATCTGGCCCGGGGCGGAGAATTTCCGCGGCCTCCTTTTTTTTGCTATTTCTTTGCCGCCTACATTTTTTTTACCATGCTGGCCACGGTTTTTTCCTTTGACCGGGCCGCCAGCATACGCGACAACAAGGAACTGCTTATTTTCCTGCTCATCCCTATCTATCTCTGGCTGTTGAATACCTGGAAGCGGGTTTGGTTGTCCATATGGACAATCCTGGCCTCGGGTGTGTTTTCGGCGCTGGTGGGGATTTACACGGTTTGGCACAAGGGCATCGTCCTGTCGGACCGCCTGAAGGGTTTTACCTCCCATTGGATGACCTATGCCGGGTTGCTGATGTTCGCTTTCATCTTTTTTTTCGTATTAATGCTTTTAGGCAAGAACAAAAAGCAGTCGCTGATCATTTCCGGGGCGCTGGCCGTCATGCTTATTGCCATTGTCTTCTCCCTGACCCGTTCCGCATGGCTGGGCATTGCCGGCGCCTTGCTGATGTTTCTGATTTTTTTCAGACCGAAATATTTTTTGGCACTGGCGCCCCTGGCGCTGATCCTGGCGTTGTTGGCGCCTTTGGCAGTGAAAAACCGGATACTGTCCATTGTGGATCTGCATGACAAGTCAAACCTTGACCGGATCCACATGGTCTATTCGGGCTTTAAAATATTCCAGGATCACCCCTGGACCGGGGTGGGAAGCAACAACATCGAAAAGGTCATCGCCGGCAATGAAAAACGCTACCGCCATCCGCTGGCTGAAAAGATCAATCCGCACCTGCATAACAATTTTTTACAGATAATGGCCGAAAGGGGAATATTCGCCCTGGCCAGTTTCCTATTGGCCTGCCTGTTCATTATCCTGCAATTGCTGAAATTGCTGAAAGCAAGGACTGGAGATTGGCGCGCCATCACGGCCGCAGTGTTTTTTGCCTTTATCGGTTTTTTGATCGCCGGGATGTTCGAATACAATTTCGGCGACAGTGAGATCAAATTCATCCTTTTTTATTTTATCAGCCTGCCTTTTTTGAACCTGAAAGAGGAAGCCCATGTTCAATTTAAAGAGAATCGCTGAAGTTTGTTCCCGCTTCGCCGATAAAAAGATCCTGGTCTTCGGGGACATCATTCTGGATCGTTATATTTTTGGCCAGGTTGTGCGCATTTCGCCGGAAGCTCCGGTGCCGGTGGTCAAGGTCGACAGCGAAGAAATACGTTTAGGTGGAGCCGGTAACGTGGCAGCCAACATCGATCAGTTGGGAGCCAAGGGTTTGCTGTTGGGCGTAGTAGGCGCGGACAGCTATGCTGATGAAATAGCCCAACTGAAGAAAAACGGCAACTGGGTTATCAGCGACCCGGCCAACCAGACCATCGTCAAAACGCGAATCATTTCCCAGCGCCAGCAGATCGTCCGTGTTGACCGCGAAGGGAAGATCCGTATGAGTTCCTCAGTTATGGATCAGATAAAAGCCGTTGTTGATGCAGCAGAAATGGATGCCGTCATTGTATCGGATTACGCCAAGGGCACTGTGAATGCGGAAGTGATTTCCCTGCTCAAGGCCAGGGCCGCCGCCCTGAGTATTCCCATTATTGTGGATCCCAAACCGCCCCATTTTGATTTTTACCGCGGTGTGACCGGCGTCACCCCCAACCTGAAGGAAGCAGAAGCCATGGCGGGAAATCCCATAGTTACCAACCAGGATGTCGCCCTGGCCTTGAATCGTATCCAACGCAAATTCAAGACAGATTTCGCCTTGATCACCAGGGGCGGCATGGGAATATCGGCTGTCAAAAAGAAAAGAAAAATATTCCATCTTCCGGCTTTCAGCCATGAAGTCTTCGATGTGACCGGAGCCGGCGATACCGTGGTCGCAGTGCTGACCCTGGCCCTGGCCGCAGGAGCCGATCTGCGCGAAGCCGTGGCCCTGGCCAATGCCGCCGCTTCTATTGTTGTGGAGAAGATAGGCACCTCGCAGGTCGGCCTGGAGGAATTGCAGGACAGGCTCAAGTACATCCAGAAAAGACATTGAACCGGCTGCAGCTGCTCAAAACCCTGGCCCCCGGCTTCCTGCCGCTCCTGGTTTTTATCGCCGCCGACGCTCTGTGGGGAACCGAGATCGGACTGGCGGTGGCGGTCGCTTCCGGCATCATCGAGCTGGCGGTCTCTTATTTCAGGGAAAAAACATGGGACCGCTTCATCCTGCTGGACACCTTGCTGATTGTAGCCCTGGGCGGCATTTCGCTGCTGTTGCGCAACGATATTTATTTCAAGCTGAAGCCGGCCTTTGTGGAACTTGTCTTCTGCCTGGTCCTGGGCGTCTCGGTCTATTCGCCCGTGAACATCATGCTGGCCATGTCCCGCCGCTACCTTAAGACCTTAACAATGAATGATGAGCAGGTCAAGTCGATGATGCAGGGCATGAAGGTTTTGTTATTTCTCTTTTTGGGCCATGCGCTCCTGATCGTCTATGCCGCCCTGGCCATGTCGGCGGCGGCCTGGGGCTTCATATCGGGCGGCCTGTTCTATATCCTGTTCGCCGCCTATTTTCTCGTGGAATGGCTGCGCAAGCGCCGGAAAGCCCGGCGCTCTGCTGCAGCCGCCAGCCAATACGCCGATGAGGAGTGGTTCGACATCGTTGATGTCGAGGGAAAGGTGCGCGGCAAGGCGCCGCGCAGCCTGTGCCACTCACGCCAGGACCTGCTGCACCCGGTCGTCCACCTGCATGTCCTGGATTCCAGGGACCGCCTCTTCCTGCAAAAACGTTCCCTGCGCAAGCAGATCCAGCCGGGAAAATGGGACACGGCCGTGGGCGGCCACCTGAGCAGCGGGGAAACAGTGGAAGCGGCCCTGAAACGGGAAGCCGAAGAAGAACTGGGCCTGAGCGATTTCAAGGCCGTGCCCGTGGCGCGCTATGTCTGGAAGAGCGATGTCGAATCCGAGCTGGTCTATATGTTCGTCACCCGGAGCGACCGGCCGCTGCGCATCAACCCTGAGGAGATCAGCGAGGGGAAATTCTGGAAGATCAGCAAGATCAAGGAATCCCGTTCCAAGGGTATCTTGACCCCGAACTTTGAATTCGAATT
>JALHTJ010000035.1 GCA_022865785.1 Candidatus Aminicenantota bacterium | reverse complement strand
TTCAGCTTAACGGCCTGTAAGTCGGCTGCCGGTAGCCAACCCGCCAGAAAAATGATGGTGACGGTGATGCCAAGCACCTTGAGCAAACCTTTTTTTCTTGTCTTTTTCATTTCAATCTCCTTGTTAATAAAATCGTAATCATCCCACGACATACAGTTATATTTGAAATATCCGGAAGAGCCTGACCTTGAACAGTTTTTGGATAGTAGGAGGATATGTTTTTCCGGCATAATCAGTTCTCCTTTTTCTTTTTAAGTAGCTTTTTTTCAGCAGCTTCGATTGACTGGAGAAAGTGTTTTTCAACTGCCGTTAATTCATCCATGCTTTTTTCTGTATAAGCGGAATACTCCAAATGTGCTTTTTTTTCGGCAAGCTCGGCCGATATGTTCCCGGCATCAACCAGTACATTTTGGCGAGACATTTTTATAAACCCGTTGAGAACATCAATCCAGTCTGCCATGGTCATTGTTTTTCTTTGCATGGCATTGACTTCGGCAATATCAAGATAGGCAGAAACAAGACGATTCAATACAGCAACTTCTTCTTCTCTTAAATAATTTTTTGCTATAGTGACATCTTTTATTTTTGGTTTGTTCCCTTTGAAAGAAGTCAGTCCCATAAACGGTTCATTAGAATTTGCCCGTTTAAAAATTATTTCTGCGGCAGTGTGCCCATGTGCCGCCCAATGAAGTTTGTTTTGCACTGTCTGAAAAAACCTTTTTGTGGCTTTCGTATCAGGATCGTAATCTACGCTTGTTGCATAAATTTCAAGAACCTTTCTATAAAATATCTTTTCAGAAGAACGAATATCGCGAATGCGAGCAAGTAGTTCTTCAAAATATCCCCCACCATTTTTGAGCAGTTCATCGTTCATCGTGAAACCTTTTATTAAATATTCACGAAGCCGTTCAGTTGCCCAGATGCGAAATTGCACTCCGCTTTGGGACTTTACTCTATATCCTACAGAAATAACAACATCAAGATTATAATATTTAACGTTATATTCCTTGTCATCAGAAGCAGTTGTTCGGAAATTCCGAACAACTGCTTCTTCATTTAGTTCGCCCTCGTTAAAAATGTGTTTAATGTGTTCGCTGATATTTGGCTTGGAACTTTGAAATAATTCAACTATATCATTTTGATTCAGCCAGACTGTATTGTTTTCTAATCTTACATTTATTTTAGTTGTTCCATCTTCCGTCTGATATATAATAATTTCCGATTTTTCGATGTTTTCATTCATTACATTATCCCTTAAAATTAGATTATCTATAATTATAACAACCAGCCGCAATCAAAGCAAATACTGTTTTGCCGGCCGCGGGCGAATGGTTTTCCTGCATCAGCAGGCATAGCAGTAGAGGCAGCCGTGACGGCAGGTGCCGTAGCTGCCGATGTCCACGCTCTGCTGGCACAGGCACAATTTTCTTTGGGACGGGTCCTTGCGGTAGGGAATATGCAGGCCGAAGAGTTCATTCAACAATTCATCGTCCACGCATTTGCCGGGGCGCACGCCTGCTGCCAATGCCGCTTCGGCGCAACTCTGAATTTCAATCCCGTTTCGGGCGGCTGAGGCGGCAAAGCGCGAGAGCAGTTCGGATTGTTGGGCCGGGCTGCCTGCGGCTTCTCCCGGCTCAATCCCGGCCTTGCGCAAGCGGCGGAGGACTTTAGGATAGGGATCGAAAAAGCTGACGATCACCCGGGAAGTAAATGGCGCCAGGAGATTCGCCAGCCGGGAAAAAGCGTGAACATGAAAATCAAATGTGGTCTCAGCGGTAAAAATTACCGGGTCATAGCGCCAGATGACGCGGCGCCGGCCGATGGCCGCGGCCAAGGCGCTGAAGAAAGCGACCACCTCCGCCAAGGAGGGAACGGAAGGCTCCAGCAGGCGCGGATAGCCGGTGGCCGAGAGCAGGAAATAATAAGGGTGCCCGCCGCGCTCGATTTCCGGCAGGTGGGCCATGAGCGGTCGCGGGTCGCGGCTCCAAAAAACAAAAGCATCTACATTTTTCTTTTTAAGGCTGACACGTTTTTTTTGAGACGGGTGGAAGGGATTCGCTACCTCTACGGCGCCGCGGCGCAACTGTTCCATGAAGCAGTCGCTGCCAAAAGCCGGGATATCGCAGCGCCGCGAAACACTGACGATCATGACTGGTTACCGATCCGCAGCCGCGGGCAGTCAGCGGCCGCTCAAGCGAAGCAATTCGGGATTCTGCGGGAATTTCTGCAGGCCCCGGGCCAGGACTTTGCGGAATTTTTCCTTTTCCTTTCCAGCCTGGTAAACCTTGATCTGCAGCAGGTAGTTGTCCACTGTCTCCTCAAGGAACAGGGCGCTCTGGGCATACATGTCCGCCTGGATATACTGTTTTTTTTGCATTGACAACAGCGCCAGCAGATGGTGATTCTCGGGCTGGAAGGGGTTGCCCTCCATGGCTTCCTCGACCTTTTGCATGGCACCTTCAAAATCACTTTCTAAAAAAAGATTGCGGGCTTCAATATAAAAAGAGTTGCCGGGCAGGGATACTTCGGAAATCAGCCCGACCTGGAAGGGATTCATGAGCAGATGTCCGCCGGGCAGGATTTGTTCTTCCGGGAGGGTGAATTGGACATAATCCCGGAAGGCCTGACTGAGCGTGTCCCGGTTCTCGGCCGCGGCCAGGAAAAAGGAAAACAGTTCCAGCAATTTTTCATCATCGGGGAGCAGCTGCAGGGCGCGAGGTAATTCCTGCAAGGCCTGTTCCCTCTTATTAGTAATCTGCAGCAAAAGGATAAGGTTGAAATAGATTTCCGGATCTCTTTTCAGGGAAAGGGCGTAGCGCAGGCACTTTTCAGCTATAGGGAAATCGCCTTTATCCAAGTAAATGACGCCCAGGTTGTTGTGGGTCGCGACCGGATAAAGGTTCCGCCGCTGCAAATTGATGAAGCGGCTCAAGGCCATGTCGGCATTGCCTTTAAAAAAATTGACCATAGCCAATAGAAAGTCTTTTTTATCCTTGAATTGCAGGGTATCGGCCACCAGGTTCAATTGGGCTTCACATTTTTCCAGGTCGCGTTTTTCCAAAAAAATTTTTGCCAGTTCAAAATTTAAACAATCAGAGCGGGCGCCTCTTGCGGACAGGGGCAGCAACAGCTCCAGTTTTTTGTCACTGTCATTCAGCAGCAGGCTCTTAACGAGCTTTTCATAATCTGGCAGGGACAGGTTCAACTGCGGCAAAACAGTCCCCGGAGATCCCTGGTCAATGGCCTTTACGACAGCCTTAAGCGTTTCGGCCTGAATCCGGTATATGTCACTGAAATTTCCCTTGGTCAAGGGCAGGTGCTTTTGCGTCTGTTCCTTGACATCGATCAAAATAAGCTGAACCTGCATCTGTGAAGATTTTTTGTCACCAAACAAAATTTCTCCCCACAGCAGCCGATCCGCCTGGCACTCCCTGGCCAGGACCATGGCCGTGGCTTTTGTTATATTGAAGGGAAAACGGATCAGGTTGCGGTTCAAAATGATCTGGACTTCCTCTTCGGGGCATACGGGCAAAGAGTTCTGGCTGAGGCCGGCAATCAGGTAAAAGGAAACCGCCTTACCCAGCCACTGAAACGAAGCATGGTTTTGGGTGTCTACGGCCAGCGGCAGGACCAGGGTCTTGGCCGCGAGGCCGAACGTCAAAAGCAGCCAACAAGATAATAGAAATAATTTTTTCATTTCATTTTTTATAAAGAGATTGCAACAGATCGCGCAGAAAAAACGCACCGTTTAATTCAGCCTTGCCCGCGCCTTGCAGCCTGAAAGCAAAGGCATAGCGTGGTTTCTCGACCGGGAAAAATCCGATGATAACCGCGTCAAGCCCCTGGCGGGAACTGCCGGCGGTCCCGGTCTTGATGGCCACCCGGACCGTTTCGCTGCGGGCCCGGTGCCCGGTTCCGTTTTTATCTTCCACAACATCCACCATGGCTTTCTTGACACGCATGAAATTCAGATCGTCGGCCAGGACCCGGACCGGCCGGGAGGCATGGTGATAAAAACCGAGGCCGAGAATATTTTTGACATCGTCAATGAGATACGGTGAAAAAAACTGACCGCTTTGCGAAAAAATTGCCGCCAGAACGGCGGCGTGAACCGTGGTCATGCTAATTTCGTCCAGGCCCACGGCCAGATTGGCCAGCTGGTAGTCAGCCGCGACCTTGCTGTTGAAGCTACCGGCATGCAGCTTGATAAACCCATCCGTGAATGGCGGGCCGTTGAAATAAAAGCGCTGCAGCAGCTCGGTCAGGCGAGTGGAGCCAACCAGCAATGCCATGCGCGCGAAACTGTAATTGCACGACCGGGCCAGGGCCTGGCTGAAATCGCGCACCGGACCATGAGCGATCCAGTCATAAAAAACCTTGTCCTTAAAGGAGAGCCGGCCCGGGCAAACCAGAGGAAACAAACCGCCTTGGGCCAGGCGCAAATAGGCCAGGAGTGAAATGATCTTGATGATGGAGCCGGGCTCAAATTGCTCCACAAAGGCGGCATTGGCGGCCGCAAAAGAACGGGGCTTTGAATAGGCGACGACAATGCTGTTTTCGGGCAAATCCAGAAGCACCAGGGTGCCGAAATAATCTTTAAAAAGGTGGTCAACTTTTTTTTGCAATCCAGAATCCAGGGTCAGGCGAAAAGTGCGGGCACCCTCTTTAAACCGGGCATCAAAATCGCCCAGGTCCAATCCCGGGATCCATGAACTGGTAACCCGGCGCCCGAGATCAAAGTAGGCCAGCGGCCGGTCATTTTTATCAAAAATATAATCGACCCGCCCCCGGCGCAAGGAACGGTTGAAATCGTTCAGGACTTCCAGGGCTTTACCGTTGGACTCTTTGTATGAGGCCGAAAGTCGGGCTAAAGCCTTTTCCGATTCGCCGAAGTGTAAAAACGCCGCCTGGCAAAGAGCGCTGAACCAGAGGACTTCATCATCCCCCCGGGGCAGCAGGTAAGCGGTGTAGATCTTGAGCTGCAAATATTCGCCCCGGTCAAAAAAACACTTCAACAATTGCCCGGAGTGCAGCGAGGTCGAAACATCGTCCTGCTGCAGTTTTTTCAGTTGCGTTTCGGCCACAGCCAGCCGTCCCCGGAAAAGCTCATGCAAAGCCCGCAATTCACGGATATTACCCTGCTGAAAAAATGAGGATTCCACGGCCCGTAAGCGGTTTTCAGCCTCTGTCAGGCGGTCGGCCAAAAGCAGTTCCTGGATTTCATCCACAGCCAAACTGGTTTTCAGATAACCATAACCGAGAAAAACAATCAGCACAAAAAAAACAAGAAGCGCCAGCCTCAGTTTTTGCCGGCGGCGGCGGGCCTGGCGGCTGCTGAACGAAAAGGAGATATCTTTGTAATCCAACACCATCAGGATGCGGCCCCCCACAGCCTGCGGCCCGGAGAAATGTTCATGTAACTAGCGGTCATTGCGCAAGTATTCTTCCAATCTGCGCAAACCTTCCTGAATGTCTTCCATGGATGTGGCATAGGAAATACGCAGGTGATTGGGGGCACCGAAAGCCGATCCCGGGACCAGAATGACATTTAATTTTTCAAGAATATCCATGGCCAACTGGTTGTCATCCCGGAACTTTTTAATATGGATATAATGGGAAAAATCAGCAAAGAAATAAAAAGCACCGTCGGGAAGGGCATAGGTGATATGGCCGATCTCATCGACCCTGCGGGCAAAGTAATCCCGGCGCCGGCGGTATTCTTCCACCATGGCCTGCACCGCACTTTGATCCCCGGACAGGGCCTCCACTGCCGCTTTCTGGGAGATCGAACAGGGATTGGAGGTTGAATGTTCCTGGATTTTGGTCATGGCCGCGGCCAGCTTCTCTGGGGCGATGGTATAACCGATGCGCCAACCGGTCATGGCGTAGGTCTTGGAAAGTGAACTGATCACCGCCACATGCTCGCTGGCGGCGGGCACGAGATTCATGGGCGAAGGGTATTCCCCGGAGGTGTAAATGATTTTTCGATAACAGTCATCGATGATGATCAGGATGTTTTTTTTGTAAAAATAATCGATCAATTTTCCCAACTCTTCGCTGTTCATGATCTTGCCGGTGGGATTGGAAGGCGAATTTACGATCACGGCTTTTGTTTGGGCGCTGCACCGGGAAATATAAGAAGCAGCGGTCAGTTCAAAAAGCCGGTCGGGTTGCAGGTGATCAGCGAAGACAACCCGGCCGCCGCAGAATTTTACCATTTCCGGATACGAAACCCAAAAGGGAAGGGGAACGATCACTTCGTCCCCGGGATCGACAATGGCCTGCAGCAGGAGGAAAAGGCCGTATTTGCTGCCGGGCGAAACCACGATCTGGCTGTCCTTGGCGGCATATGCCTGCTCGGCCTGATAGGAATCCCGGATGGCTTTTTTCAATTCGGCAATCCCGGAAGTGGGCGTGTATTTGGTGAAGTTGTTCCTGATGGCGGCCGTGCCGGCCTCTTTGATGTTCTCCGGTGTGGAGAAATCGGGTTCACCGGCACCGAAATCAAGGATCACCTTGCCCTGGGTCTGCAGCTGTTTTTTGATCTGCAGCAGTTTCAGGGTCGGGGAGCTGATCATTGTGTTTACCCGTGAAGACAATTCAATCATGCTTTCCTCCAAATAGTCTCTTTTCAACCGTTTCCGCCATAACATGCAGTAAAAACAAGTGCATTTCCTGGATTGTCGGCGTGTCCCGGTCATCCACAACAATCAGCACATCCACGGGAACCTCACTCAGGCGTTCCACCTGACTCCCGGCCAAAGCGATGGTCGGCATTTCCAATTCCCGGGCCTTGGCCAGGGCCAGCAGGACATTGGCCGACCGGCCGCTGGTGGTGATGCCCAGGGCCACATCGCCCTTGCTCCCGAATGCTTCCAGCTGCCGCGAAAAAATGAATTGAAAATCTTCATCGTTGGCGATAGAGGTCACGTTGGCCATGTCGGCGTTCAAGGCCAGGACCGGCAGGGCCTGGCGCCGAAAATAAAACTTATTGACCAACTCGGCGGCAAAGTGAGACGACTGCGTGGCCGAGCCGCCGTTGCCGAACACCAGCACCTTGCTTCCCTTTTTCAGGGCTGAGGCCAGCAGATCGATGGCGCGTCCGACCTGGGGATCTTCATTCAAGACGGCCAGCAAGCGGGCGCGGCGTTGAATTTTTTCAGGATCAATGATTTTCATGGTTTTTATCCGTATAAAATTTTTGCTGCAGTTTTTTTATGAATTCCGCCAATTCACTTTCCGCGATGTTCTTCAATTCCTGGCGCGGAAAAAATTCGATCTCAACCGTGCCCGCACCGACGGTTTTTCGACCCGCCGGCATCAACTGATGGGTACCTGAAATTTTCACCGGCAAAATCGGCACGCCGGCCCGCAGGGCGATCAGAAAACTTCCTTTTTTAAAATCCCGCATCCTGCCGTCTTTGCTGCGCGTGCCTTCAGGAAAAACAAGAAAAGAATAGCACATTTTTTTTACTTTTTCGATTGCTGCGGCCAGCGCCTCCTGGCGGCGCTGCGGGCTGGAGCGGTCGACGAATACAAAATCGGCCAGTTTCATGACCCAGCCGACCAAGGGTATTTTACGGGCCTCGGCCTTGATCAGCACCCGCGGGTTGACCGGCAGGACACTGACCAGCAGCGGGCCGTCCAGATTCGACAGGTGGTTGCAGATCACGACCTGGGGAGCCGAGAAATCGACGGCAGCCAGACCCAGGACCTTTGCTTGGACGCCGAGGATTGCAAGGGTTGTTTTGATGACCAGACGGGATTGAGAAAAAAGGAATTTTTTGTGTTTAAAAAGACCGGAAACGATCAAAACCGGGATAAAACTGAATAAAATGAGCAAAAAAGCAGTTAGAAAAGCCAGGATGTTTCTTAGCAGTCGCATGCCTACCATTAATAAATTTTTTCCCGCGGTTTGTCAAGGAAATCAGTTGACATTCCCTGCCATTTTTGATAATTATAAATTTCAATTCAAAAATTCATGAAAACAAATAACGGCTTGTCAAATTTTTTTTAAGGAGATAAAAGATGTCAGTGATCAAAGAACTCATTGAAAAAGTCAAAAGCAAAAACCCTGGTGAGCCCGAATTCCACCAGGCGGTCAAGGAGGTTCTGGAAACACTGGAACCCACTGTCCAGAAACATCCCGAATTCGTCAAAGCCAAAATTTACGAGCGCATTGTTGAACCGGACCGAGCCATCCTCTTTCGCGTCCCCTGGATGGATGACAAGGGTGAGGTTCATGTCAACAAGGGCTTCCGCGTTCAGTTCAACAACGCCATCGGCCCCTACAAGGGCGGTTTGCGCTTCCACCCCTCGGTCAACCTGGGTATCATCAAGTTTCTCGGCTTCGAGCAGATATTCAAGAATGCGCTGACGACCCTGCCCATGGGCGGCGGCAAAGGCGGTTGTGATTTCGATCCCAAGGGCAAATCAAACAATGAAGTCATGCGTTTCTGCCAAGCTTTCATGCGCGAGTTGTACCGTCACATCGGCGCTGACGTGGACGTCCCCGCCGGAGACATCGGGGTCGGCGGCCGCGAGATCGGCTTTATGTACGGCTACTACAAGAAAATCCGTAATGAACATACAGGCGTACTGACAGGACGCGCCCTGGAATACGGCGGCAGCCTGATCCGGCCCGAAGCCACCGGTTACGGCTCGGTCTACTTCGCCGCCGAAATGCTGGCCACCCGCGGCAAGGATTTCAAAGGCCTGCGCTGCGCGGTCAGTGGCTCGGGAAATGTCGCTCAGTACACCACCCAGAAGATCAACCAGCTGGGCGGCAAGGTGATCACCCTATCCGACTCCAACGGCACAATCGTCGACGAAGAGGGCATTGACGCCGGCAAGCTGGCCGAAGTCATCAACCTGAAGGAAGTCCAGCGCGCCCGCATCAAAGATTATCTGGGCAAGCATGCCAAGGCCAAGTATTACGAAGGCAAAAGCGTCTGGGATGTGATCAAGGACGGCCTCAAGATCGATGTGGCTTTCCCCTCGGCCACCCAGAACGAAATCGACGAAGAGCACGCCCAAGCCATGGTCAAGAACGGCTGTTTCTGCGTTTCTGAAGGGGCCAATATGCCTTCCAATCTGGCCGCCATCAAAGTCTACCAAGGCAACAATGTGCTTTATGGCCCGGCCAAAGCGGCCAACGCCGGCGGCGTAGCCGTCTCCGGCCTGGAAATGGCGCAGCAGAGCCAGCGCTTTTACTGGGGCCGCGAACAGGTCGACCAGAACCTGCAAAGAATCATGAAGGACATCCACAAGCAGTGCCTCGACGCCGCCGAAAAATACGGCAGCAAGGGCGACTACCTGATGGGCGCCAACATTGCCGGTTTTGTCAAGGTCGCCAAGGCCATGCTCGCTTACGGCATCGTTTGATCTAAACTTTTTTTTATAAAGGGGAGTTTGCATAAAACTCCCCTTTTTTTTGTAATATTTTCCTGACTTGAAATATTGATCCAAATGATATATATAAATGAAAAGGAGATATTTATGAGCGAAAACAACGATTTGTTCAAAGAAATCACTGAAAAAATCCCTTTTTACAAGCGAACCAAATTTTGGGCCTCCCTGCTGATTTTTTTCATCGGACTGGCCCTGGTTCTCTTGTTCTATAAAACCGTGATCCAGGATACCATGAGCGACAAGGAAGTGTCAGAATCCATTCAAATCGTCTGGCATGATTCCATCTGGGTCGACAAAAAGGTCAGGCCCGACGAAGCGATCATTGTCCCGGCCTTCACTTTTAAAATAAAGAATACCGGCAGCCGTCCCCTGCAGTATATAGGATTCAATTGCATTTTCATTTTTGAAGAAAGCGGAGAAAATCTGACCGATGGCTTTGTCGAAACCATAAAAAAGCCGCTCCTGCCCGGCCAGGTCAGCGAAGAGATTTTCGTCAAAGGTTTCTTCGGCTACCGGGCAACATCAAAAGCCGCCTTCATAAAAAACATGGCCAATTGGAAAAACATCAAAATGAAAATTTATGCCAAGACCAAAAATTCAGGCCAGGTCCTGCTGGGAGTTTTCCCGATCCAGAAAAAAATTTCCGGCATAAAAATCATTTATCAGGATCAAGAGGAAAGCAAATAAAATGTCGATTCTTCGAATACAGCATTGATGAAAAAACTATCCCTGAAGCTTTTCGTCATTCTGCTTATCTGTTTTATTGTCATTGTCTCCATACAATACTGGCGCCAGGATTCACTTTTCAATCATTGGCTGAACAAGGATTTCAAAGAAAACGGCCGAAGGATTTTCAACAATATCCTGCAGCATGAGAATAATTTTTGGATCGAAAAAAAACGGACCGCCCGGCAGACGGCGCTCATTTTCACCAAGCTGCTGGCCCGGCCGGCAGATTCATCGGCAAGTGATTCCCGGCCACTGCGGCAATCCCGCTTGCAAATCGGTCTGGGGGAAACAGCCCTGGGAATATACGCCCCCAACAACACGGATTTTCCGACCCAGGCCGAGACGATCGCCGCCGGCCTGCCTCTGATACAATACTATCTGACCTCCCTGAAACCTTCCGTATTCAGCACCTACTTCATTTCCAAGGACAATTGGCTGGCTGTTTCCCCGCCGCTACGCGCCTTGGAAATAGCCGAAAACTACGATTTCAGCAAAGACGCGGTTTATACACTCGGCGTTCCGGAAACGAATCCGGAAAAAGAAGCCAGAATTTCCGGCCTGCATTATGATGACATCTGGAAAAAATGGATAACCAGCCTGGTAATGCCGGTTTATAGTTCCGGCCGGTTCCAGGGCATTATCGGCCATGACATTCCGATCGAACAACTGCTCGAATTGGTGCAAACCGACAAATATTACTCCAACGCAAACCTGTTCATCACGGACGACTCCCTGCAAGTGATCATTCACCCTGAACTCATTCCCCTTTACAATAAAACTGACTTTAACCGGGGCCAAAAATTTGATTTCAATTCCATGATCCGCGATAAAAAAACCAGGCAAATCCTTGCAGCCCTTAAAGCGGGGCCTTTTTCTGAAAAGTTGTTCCGCTTTGACAACGAACAGGAAATGGTTTTTGTCTATAGACAAGAAAGTACCGGCTGGCATTACGTATTATCCCTCAGCTCTGCAAAACTGTTCGCCAATATCCGTAAAGGCGCTATTGCTTTTTACATCTTAAACGCTTTGGTCCTGCTGGTATTCATGGTTTTACTGTTTTTTTTCCTGAAAGCGTCGCTGTTAAAACCGCTGACTCAGATCAACGACAACTTGCTTTTTTTCCAGCAGACGGGAAACAGCCGCGGCCTACGGCACCGCTCGCAGCTTTTCAATGAAATCGACAAAGTCTACACCAACATCGAAAATGTTTTCTCCCAGCTGCAGAAAAAAATAAGCGAAACCAATGAAGCCAGGGAATACCTGGAAAAAATGATGCGGACCACCCAGTCCATTGTGATCACCCTGAATGCACGCATGCGTCCCATTTCCATGAACGAGTACGGACTGAAAATATTCAAGATCGACAATCAGGAGATCGCCAAGCTGCGCATCGGTGATTATTTGGAAAAAAAATTCAGGCGCACTCTCGCTGCCGAACTAAAGGAAAACGAGCAAGCCATTGGCCAGGAAACCACGCTGACTTTGAAGACCGGAGAAAAGATCGACATTGCCTTGTCCCTTTCCCAGATCAAGGATTTCAACAACCGGATCAGCGGTTACCTGGCGGTGATCGACGATATCAGCAAACGCAAAAAAGCCGAGATGAACCTGAAAAACCAGATTCTGTTCTCGCGGCAGATTTTTCAGTCGATTCCGGAAATGATCATCATCGTGGACCGCAGACTGCGCATCACCTTCATTAACACCAGGGCCCGCGACCTGATAAAAGCCTCCGGGGTCAGTATCATCGGCCAAAACCTCAATTCTATAGTGACCAGGAATTCAATTGAAAGCGGTTTCGATGAATTGGTGCGCAATGTGCTTGAAGGAGGCAACAGCTTCCACCGCATCAACACCGTCAATCCCATCCTGGAAGAAGAAAATTACGTGGACTTGATCATTGAGCCTCTAAAAAGCGGCAATATCATAATCGGCGGCATTATCCTGCTGCGTGATATTTCGGAATGGCGCAGCCTGACTGCCCAGCTAAGGTCATTACAGGGGTTCATGCAAAAACTGATCAACGCCAGTCCCTACGCGGTAATCTCCATCAACAACCAAGGCCTGATCACTACCTGGAACCAGTCGGCCGAGAAAATCCTCGATATCACATTTGCCAACGCTTTCGGCAAAAACCTCTACACACTTTTGCCGTTGTTCGACAAGTACAAGGACATCATCAACGAGATCATGATCCTGAAAAAAACCATTTACCTCAATGATGAAAAGGTATTCATCGGTGAAGAGGATTTTAAAATCGCCAACTTGACACTTTATCCCGTAACCGACGAGCAGAACGGCGTGGTCATTCACATCGAAGACGTGTCAGCGCTGAAAAAACTGGAATCCTCGCTGCTGCAGGCCCAGAAAATGGAGTCGCTTGGCTTGTTGACCAGCCATATCATTCACGACTTCAACAACCTTTTGAGCGGCATCATGGGCTACGCCTCACTGCTTGAAAAAAAGATCGGCGACAATCCCAAGCTGAAAAAATACGTCTCCACGATCATCAATTCCAGCGAAAGGGCTTCCACCCTTATCAACCAACTGCTGAACTTTACGCGCAAGAAAATGGCTGAAAAGGAGATCATCAACATCAATGACCTGATCAAGGAATCGCTGGATTTCCTGGCCATGAACCTGCAAGTGCTCAACCTGGACATTCAGCTGTATCAGAGCCAGATCCTGCTCCGGGCCGACAAAACTAAAATTTCTCAGGTCCTGATCAATCTGATCATCAATGCCAGGGATGCCCTGGAAAATGTTTCCCAACCCATCCTGCACATCAAAACCGATCTCGTCGACATCAGCAACCAGAGCAATCTGCTGGATGGGCAATATGCCCTGATCGAAATCAGCGACAACGGCAGCGGCATCAGCCAGGAGAACCTCAACAAAATCTTCGAGCCGTTTTTCACCACCAAGGGCCAGGGTCGAGGCACCGGATTGGGTTTGGCCATTGTTCGGGAGATCGTCCGTGACTTCAATGGTCAGATCGAAGTAGATTCAAAGATCGGCCACGGCACTCTTTTCAAAATATTGCTGCCCGTAATTGCCAAAGAGATGTTCCAATCCATTGCCCAGGAAGAAACAGAGCCGGCGGCCCATCTCGAAGGCATGGTGCTGCTCATCGATGACGAGGAAGTGGTGCGGGAAATCGGCCACGACATGCTCAAGACCCTGGGCTTGAAATGCCTGACCGCCGCCAACGGAACTGAGGGAATCGAAATATTCAAGAAAAACAGCACTGAAATTACGCTGGTCATCCTGGACATTGAAATGCCGGGCATATCCGGAGAAAAAGTATTTCATATCCTGAAAGAGCTTCGACCGGAAATCAAGATCCTGATCGCCAGCGGCTATGGCAGGGAATACCTGGAAACGGAGATCTTCAAGAGCAAGATCAGCAACTTCATTCCCAAGCCTTTCAAGATGGAGCAATTGTCCTACCAGGTCAACAAGTTGATCGGCGGCCGCGATGTTTGAAGACCTTTTTATCCGGGTCGCCAGCGAGCGCCTGGACCGGGAAGCGGCCGGGATCGCCGCCTTGAATGCCTGTCCCGAAATATACATCAAAGCCGAAAAGTTAAAGGATTATTCAGTTCGGACCATTGCCGCAACAAAAAAAATTCTCGGAAATTTTCGCGAGCATACCATCCACGCCCCGTTCATGGATATCTGGCCTGGAACCGCCGCCGAGGATATTCGCCGGCTCAGTCTGAAAAAAATGCAGCAGGTCATGGAAATCGCCACCGCCCTGGAAAGCAAGCTGGTGGTCATGCATTTCAATTACGATCCCATTTATTACAGCCAGCAATTCAAGCAATGGCTGGAGCGCAGCGCCCATTTTTTTTCGATTCTGCTGCAGGATGACACCGGTCCGTTTATTGCCCTGGAAAACATCGCCGAACCCACTCCCTATATCGTTCTGCAATTGATGAAAAAAGCCGGGCGGCCGCGCCTGATCCATTGTTTCGATTTCGGCCACCATCAAGTCTTTGCCCACATCCCTTTCCAAGAATGGCTTTTTTATCTCGATCCCCGACAACATATCCACTTTCATCTTCACGACAACAACGGCAACTGCGACGACCACCTGGCCCTGGGACTGGGGAGCATCGACTGGCAGGCGGCCAAAACGGTCATGGCCGGCTTGCCCTGCCCGTTTTCCATCGCCCTGGAACCCCATGCCGCGGATACTATGCGTGCTTCGGCTGCCTATTACCAAAAAAACTTTTTAGCGGCGCAAAAACCCGGATGTTGAAGCATCCGGGCAAACGAGAAATAACATTGTCCAGCTAAACGCCGTACAAGTGTATGATCCAACCGCTAAGCGGCACATCTTTTTGCCAAGCGAACAAACCAATCGAGGTGAAAATGAAACAAAAAATATTTTCAATGATCCTGTGCATGATTTTTTCCGGAGCCAGCATCCAGGCCGGCAAGCCAGATCTCGTCTTTGACCACTACCATTCTCCCGCTGAACTCAACCAGGTCTTGAAAGGCCTCTCCCGCAGCCACGCAATACTGACCGACCTGATCGAGATCGCTGCCTCTCCGGGCGGCAAACCGCTGTTCATGCTCTACATTGGTCCGGAGGCCGGAAACAAAACGAAACGCCTGCCTGCCGTCCTGGTGGCCGCCAACCTGGAAGGAACCGTTCCCTTGGCTTCGGAAGCGGCCATGTTCTTGATCAAATCCATCCTTGATAAACCGGAATGCAGGCAGGACAAGGGCTGGTTCATTCTGCC
>JALHTJ010000211.1 GCA_022865785.1 Candidatus Aminicenantota bacterium | reverse complement strand
TTACTTATCCTGCGCAGCAGGGTTAGAGAAAAGTTCAAGAGTTGGGCACACAATTTCTGATTTATCTTAACGGAACAGCAAATCCAACACGTTCCGCGCAGGACTTTTACATAGCCGTATCGATTGCTTCGCGCAAAGTCACAAAGTCAAGCACCGTCCCCGGTTCCCCCTGAATAAGATTCGCGCCAAATTCGGAGAGACCGCCGTTTATTTCCCTTGCCTGGATGACATGATCCGCATGAAAAAAGCGGCCGGTAGGGCCAAGGATCTGGAAGACCTGAAATATTTAAAAAAGATCAAAAAGCAAAAAAAATAGTTTTTGCAGCCCGCAGCTCATCGCCGCTGCGCATTGTTTCCCTGGTGTTGACGGCATCTGCGGCGGCTTCAAACTGCAGTGGGCGTCGGGTTGGCTCGCAGGCCTCTCCGCCGCTATAGTCATTGAATGTCGGGTGTAAGGGCGGGGTTGTCCCGCCCCTCTTTAGAATCATCGATCCAAAATACGCGGTTGGGCGCGATAACCGCGCCCCTACCGGCTTGTCCCCGACGGGGGCCGCCCTGCGCAGAATATTGATTCGGGATTAAAATTGTTTTCCATAGGGGCACGAAGCGCCGTACCCCCTTCATTATGATAAAAGGGCACAGCTGTGCCCCTACATCCAGACCATCCCCAACACTGCGCCATCTCGTCTTTATCCTTATTCATGTAATAATGAAAAACTTGGCACCAATGCCTTGCAGCGGCAAAACAAAATCGGTTGCCTTAAGCGAATCCGGTCTGCGGGAATCTCAACGCCTGCTTGCCGAGTTGTTTGCCGCAGCAGATGGAGAAGGATAGCAAAAACTGTTATTTCAAGCCCCTCATGCTCAGCTGACAAAGTCAAGAAGTCAAGCACCGAGTAAGATTTCCCCTCAGGTCTTTTCCATAGCCCAGGTCTTTTCCATTGCCGTATCGATCGCTTCGCGCAAAGTCACAAAGTCAACCACCGTCCCCGATTCCCTTTCGATATCGATGCTTTTCAAGCAAATCGCAAATTTAATGCTTTACACTTTTTTGCTTAAAAGTTAAAATCTGTTTTCTGGTTTTCCGGATGATGGAGTATAAAATGAGCAACAGCAATCCAAAAAAAGCATTGTCGTTCCCAAGAGTATTCTGGATCGCCAATGTGATGGAGCTCTTTGAACGGGGGGCTTACTATGGCATGAACTCCGTTCTGGCGATCTACCTGACCACGTCATTGATCAACGGCGGGCCCGGTTTCAGCGAAGATGCCGTGGGATTTTTGCAGGCCATCGTTTACGCCGTCGTCTATATCGTTCCTATCCTGGGCGGAGCCTTGGCCGAAAAGTTCGGCTACCGACGAATGCTGATCTTGTCTTTCTGTCTGCTCTCCTGCGGCTATTTCATTACCGGTGCCTTTCATACCTATGGCCTGATCTTTGCCGCCCTATTGTTCATGGCCTTCGGGGCCGGTCTTTTCAAGCCCATTATCTCGGGGACCATTGCTCACAGCACCAGCGAGGCCAATTCGGGTTTCGGCTTCGGCATCTACTACTGGATGATCAATCTGGGGGCTTTTCTGGCGCCGATCGTGGTGAATATTCTCCGCGGCTCCAAGGCCTTTGCCTGGAACAAGGTTTTCATGGCCTCGGCGCTCTATACGGCCGTGATGCTGATACCGGCGCTCTTTTTCTTCAAGGACCCGCAGCTGCCCGGCAAGGGCGCCTCGCTGAAAACCACTTTTAAAAACGCCCTGATCGTCCTTGGCGATGCCCGCTTCATGCTGATGATCTTTATCTACTCCATCTTTTGGATCCTCTATTTCCAGAATTTCGGCACGATCCTCTGGTATCTGCGCGATTTTATCAATACCGCACCGGTCAATGAATTCGTGCGGCAATTCATCCCCGGCTTTACCTTTACTGAAGAACTGGCAACAACCATTTCGGCCGGAACGATCATCCTGCTGCAGATCACTGTCAGCCGCCTGGTCAAGAACCGGAAGGCCATTCCGACGATGTGCACCGGCATGCTGATCGGTTCGTTGAGTTTTCTCTTTTTTGCCTTCAGCCGCAGCCCCTGGATCTTCATCTTGGGCCTTTTTGTCTTCGCCATCGGTGAGATGACGGCCCATCCCAAGTATTATTCCTATATCGGCATGATCGCGCCCCAGGACCGCAAGGCGGTTTATATGGGCTATTCATTTCTCTACGGCGTGATCGGCTCTCTTTTCGGCAGCTCCATCGGTGCTTCGCTCTATACGCAGATCGCCAAGCCCGGACATCCCACCCTGTTCTTTCTGATCTTTTGCGCGCTCGGGCTGCTGGGTTTCGCGGGCCTGCTCTGGTTTAACAAACGATGCTCCCAGGATACTCCCGAAGCCAACCGGCTGGCGCGCAAGGTCCTTTTCAGGGTTTATCTGGCGCTGGCAATTATAGCGGTCCTGGCCATCATCCGCTTTTCAATGCTGCAGAATTACAAGTCCATCTTTTCGGCCGGCATGATCCTGCTGATCTCCGGCGGCGGCATCGCTATCACTCTGCGGCAGAGGAGAAATGAGGAATAATCGGACAAAAGGAACGGCCATTTTCCTAAAAAACGTTTGGTGCTTATCTGCTTTAAAATATCGCTTCGCCAAAGATTCCCCGGTTCATGCAATGATAAAGGCATCGGGGTCATAAGGCATCGGGGTCAGGTCTCAAAAATAAAAATTGACAATTCGTTTCTTCATATATAGAATCCGCTCATGTCGCGGCCGTTGCGGATCGAATATGAAAACGCTTTTTATCATGTCATTGCCCGGGGCGAGCGCCGTGATGCCATTTTCACTTGTCCGGCCGACAATGAAAAATTCCTGATCAAGCTCGGGGAAACCACCGAAAAATACCGGCTGCTGGTCCATGCCTATGTACTAATGGATACCCACTATCATATGCTAGTTGAAACGCCGCAAGGCAACCTGAGCCAGGCCATGCATTATCTGAACGCCAGTTACGGCAACTGGTTCCGCTACAAGTACGACATTGTCGGTTCAGTGTTCCAGGGGCGTTACAAGGCGATATTGGTTGAAAAGGATGAGTATCTGCAAGTATTGAGCGCTTACATCCATTTGAACCCGGTGCGGGCCGGGATAGTAGACAGGCCGTCCCTTTATGAGCATAGCAGCTATCGTTTTTACAGCCAGAAGTTAAAACATCCGGTTTTTTTAAAAACAGATGATTTGTTGGGCATGTTCAATGGCAACAGGAGCGAATACAGGAGATTTGTGGGGAGTTATAGCAAACATGGGACTGAAATCGATCCGGAGGAGATATACGGGAAGAATGCGCTGCTGGGTAGTGTAGGTTTTTTGCGCAATGCGTTTAAACAAATGAATAATGCTGGCGGAATGATAGACGAACGGGAACAGCCGGATGTCCGTAATATGAGCCTGGTAAATGCCGATGACATCATGGAGATCATGCTTGTGGAAATGCGCATCGCCGAGGACGATATATGGCTGCGGCGGCGCGGCAACGTTTATCGCAAGCTGCTGATATATGGTTTGTGGCAGCACACGGCGAACAGCCTAAAGCAGATAGGGGAGATCATGAAAATGGACTATGCGGCAGTGTCGGCCATGGTGAGGATATTCAAAAATGAATTAACAACGGACAAAGCCAGCCGGCTTTTGGCTGAACGGCTGGCCAGGGAAGTAATGAAGCGTCGGATAAGGAAAATGTAATGGTTTTTTGGCTAACTTTTAATTTTGAGACCTGACCCCGATGCTTTCCCCAGTTTTCAGGAGCCTCATAGCCGAAAGTAACTCTTCACCGATCATCACCCTTTGTAAAGTTGTAGGCATTATCTTTCCTCATGACCGAACAATAGTCAGTTTGCTCACTATAAGACGTGGAATTTCAGTTCTTGGCACATATAACCCACCGCAGTTACAACGACGATTACTATTATAGTAAACAAATTCACATTTTCACAGTCCGTCGTTTATGCCTTTTTTTTTATTTTGATGGGGGAATTCGGGCTCTTGACATTTCAGATAATTATCCTCAAAATGCAAGAATGGAGAAAATTGATTTTCTTATTGTGTCTTTGTTTATAATTAAGACTTTCACTGACTTGAATATGAGGCCATAAATATGAAAAAAACAATAATTCACTTATCGGATCTTCATTTTCGTCAAAACTGGGAAGAGGACCAAGGCGTAGTATTGGCTGAGTTTTTTAAAGACCTAGGTAAACAAATAGGGAAACTAGATAAATCAAATGTTTACATTGCCTTTTCAGGAGATGTTGTTCTAGCTGGTGGCGAATCAGCTCTATATGACAATTTTTATCTCCAATTTGATTATGAATTAAACAAACTAGGTATACCTGGCGTCACCCCATTTTTTCATAATCCATACTCCAACTCATAAACAAGGGCAGTTGGGTTGACAAGGAAAGGGAGCATGGGTGGGATGGTTTTAAGCAAAGCCTTTCTGGCTCTACGTTTCCAGCGGAACAGGAACATT
>JALHTJ010000034.1 GCA_022865785.1 Candidatus Aminicenantota bacterium | reverse complement strand
TTCGGAGCGGAGCGCGATATTCGCTTCCAGTTGCAGGCGGCTGGAATAGAAGTGAACCTGGATATAGCCGTATCTTGCGGGCTGATCTTGAACGAACTGATCACCAACGCCTATAAGCATGCTTTCCCAGGAGACAAACCCGGTTTCGGTGCGGGCAGCTGCGAGATCAGCGTTGCCGCGGTTCGGGAAGACGGCACGCTCATGCTGACCGTGGCCGACAACGGGGTCGGGCTGCCTGCCGGGGTGAACTGGAAAAATCCGGAAACCACAGGACTGCAGCTGATCAAGATGCTGAGTAAACAGCTCAATGGAACCCTTGAAATGGAACGTTCTTCCGGAACGGTTTTTCGATTGAAATTTCCAGTAACCGTTCCGTAGGGGCGTTCCGCTGGAACGCCCTGCTGTCTTCACCTAAATCCGCAGGGCGATCCGTCCGCCGGCGTTTCGCCTGGCGGATCGCCCCTACGCAGGGATTAAAAATTCACTGGGTTATCATGATCCTCGTTCCAATTGGCTGGATTTTCCAAAATGTATTTCCTTATTTGACTTAATTCCGATCCATTGCGGATGATATGTTCATAATAATTACGTTGCCAATAAAATCCCGGATATACTGACTCCCGTATTTCTTTTGTTGAATTGGATTTGAATTGACCAAGGATCGCCCCAATGGTGCTTGGTTTTAAGGTAGGGGCGACCTGGCGGGTCGCCCTATTCTCATCGCCAACATCTACAGGGCGTTCCAGCGGAACGCCCCTACGCAAACGTATGGAAATGATACCATGTAAATGGTTCGGCATGATGACAAAGGCGTCCAATTCAATCCCGGGCCGAACCATTGATGTGCGCAGCCATTCATGGTGAACGATTTTCCCGGCTGTTGATAGAATCATTTTCCCTTTGCAGATATCGCCGAACAAACATTCCCGATTCAGCGTACATATCGTTATATAATATTTACCTGGGCTGGAATAATCGAATCCCTTCAGGCGAATTGATCGCCGGGAACGCCTTTCAAAATCAAATGACATTTGAAAACAATAACATGGCTGAAAAAAGAAATACATGAAATTCATTATATTACATTGTGTCTTAATGCAGGGGCGACCTGGCGGGTCGCCCTGGATTCGGTTTTGGAAAAAAATAAGGGGGAGGTGAAAAGTCCAGTTAAAATGACTCCTCATGAGGTACGCCATTGGGATGAATCAAGTCCCATTTCATATAAAATCGCAACGAAATCGCTATTGACAACCATCGATAATTTTGGTATTTATATCATCGGGTTCCTCAGTAGCTCAATCGGTAGAGCAGATGGCTGTTAACCATAAGGTTGGGGGTTCAAGTCCCTCCTGAGGAGCCATTTCCCCCCCCAGCTAATTATCTCGGTTCCAATCAAGAATCTTCTGTGACAAGAATCTGTCTTGATAAAAAAAAACCATTGGCGGCAATAGTTTTTAATTTGTTGGGCTTTGCCTTTTTTGCCGCCGCTGCCGGCGCAGGGAGTGGGCGATGAAGGTCAGGGAAAAAACCGTGCTGCCGACGAGGACTATCACCGCGCCGCTGGGCAGGTTCAGATAATAGGAAAGCAGCAGCCCGCCGATCATGACGCTCTCGGCGATCACCGCCGTCCATATGGTCAGCGTTTTAAAGGAGCGGCTGAAAAGTCGGGCGGTAGAAACCGGGACGATCAGGATGGCGCTGACCAGGATGACGCCCATGACGCGGATACCCAGCACCAGGGCGCAGGCCAGCATAACGTAGATCAGCAATTGGTAGAAATCGGGGTTGACGCCGGCCATGTAGGCCATTTCCCGGTCCAGGGCTAGCAGGGTCAATTTGCGCTTGTGGCGGATGATAAAGGCCATGATCAGTATGGCCAGGATTACGATCAGGGCCAGGTCCTGGCGGCGTATGGCCAGGATATTGCCGAAAAGATAGCCGAGCAGTTCGGGTTGGTAGCCCTTGCGCAAGCTGATCAGTACGATGCCCAGGGCCATGCCGCTGGTGAAAAGGATGCCGATGATGGCGTCGCTGGAAAGGCTGCTTTTCTTTTCGAGCCAGTAGATCAGGCAAGCCAGAAGCATGCTGAAGATCAGGGCTGAAATCAGCGGGCTGAAACGAGTCAGCAGTCCGATGGCAGCTCCGGCCAGGGCGGCATGGGCCACGCCATCGCTGAAAAAGGCCATTTTACGCAAAGTGACAAAGATACCAAGATAGGCCAGCAGCACGCCCAGGACCAGGCAGGCGATCAGGGCCCGTTGCATGAAAGGCAGTTGCAGCAGTTCAATCATGGCTGTGATTTCTCAGATCGGCGCTGTCGCCATACAGTTTTTTTAAAACTTCCCTGGTCAGGGCCGTCCGCGTCTCGCCGTGGGAGATCAGGTCACGGTTCAGGCAGATGATGCGGTCGGTGAATTTGTAGACCATGCTGATCTCGTGGGAAACCATCATGACGGTCACGCCGTGCTCGCGGTTCAATCGCTGGATGGTAGAATAGAAGTCGCTCAAGCCCTCGATATCAATGCCGCTGGTCGCCTCGTCGAGAAAGAGGATCCGGGGCCGATGCACGAGGGCGTGGGCCAGCAGCACCCTCTGCAATTGCCCTCCGGAAAGTTCGCCGATCAGTTTGCCCTTGAACCCCTTCATGCCCACTTCGTCGAGAACGCCGCCAAGTGGCAGCTTTTCCGGCGTCCGGCAGGTAAGGTTGATGAATTCTTCGACAGTCAGGGGGAAGGTGCTGTCAAAGGCGAATCGTTGAGGCACATAGCCCACCTGCGGCAGTACCTGGCGCAGCGGCTTGGAAAAAAGCCTGATCTCGCCCTGGAATGGGACCAGGCCGAGGATGGCTTTAAGCAGGGTGGTTTTTCCCGAGCCGTTGGGTCCGATCACGGCGATGATCGCATTTTTTTCAATGGTGAAACTGACGCCTTCAAGGGCCGTGCACCCGGCAAAGCGCACGGTTAGATCTTTTACTTCCAGTACAGGTGGCATGGCATTGTTCAGCGGCCCAGGACGTCGAGTATGGCCTGGGCGTTGCGGCGCAGCATGCGGGCATAGGAATCGTTGGCCACGGTCCCACCGAGCGGATCCAGGACGATCAATTCCAGTCCAAGATCTTCCAGCATGGGTTCCAGGCTGGAGGTCGAAAGCTGTGGTTCGGAAAAAACGGCTTTGATGCCGAAGCGCTTGACCTGGGAATACAATTTTTGTATGTCGCGGGGACGCGGCTCCCGGCCTGGTGAGGTCTGAAAAACGGCGACTATCTCCAGTCCGTAGGCGGCGGTAAAATAGCTCCAGGCGTCATGGAAGACGATCATCCTGTTGTTTTTAAGGCCGGATAAATCCTTTTTTATCTCCTGGTGCAAAGCGGCCAGCTGCTTGTTGTACTCCGCCAAATTTGCTTTATAGGTGGCGGCCCGGGCCGGGTCGGCTTCGACCAGCACTGAGGCAATTTTTTTTGCGATGAGCGCTCCGTTAGCCGCGTTTAGCCAATAATGGGGATCGAATTCCGCGTGCAAGGATGCCGTGGCCGGTCCGTGGTCGTGTCCCTTTTCCGCGGTTGGTCTTAGGGTGACGTACTTATGCAGGGAAATGATAGCCGCGCGCGGCAGGCTGTCGGCTATGTTGTCGATCCAGTCATCCATGCCGCCGATCTTGAAAATGAATTGTGCGTTCTGCAGTTCCCTTACCTGGCCGGGGGTAAGGTCGAAGGTATGGGGCGAGGCTCCGGCCGGCAGGATCTGAACCACGCGGATGTCAGGACCGGCGATGCGGCGGGCGATATCGGCCACGGGAAAAATGGTTGCCGCCAACGTTATGCGCTTGCTCTCTTTTTCGGCTGCGGTTGAGTTGCTGACGGCCGGCAGCAGCAAGATCACAAGGAGCCAGCTGCAAAGCAGGAAAAAAGGTCCATTTTTCATGATCGCAGTCATTGTATCAGAATCAGTTCCTGGAGTAAATTGATTGTGAGGAAGTAGGGGAGGGTTCGCGCCCCCTTCAGGGGGTTAACCCCGCCCGCACATATCAGCCAGAAGATATAAAACATCCCGTATATCACAGCCAAAAGATTCAAATCTTTCCTTAGATTTAGCTAATTGGATTTAAACCTGATCCCTAAAAAAAATGCCCACGAATATTTCTAAAAATAGAGTATTTAAATGAAATATTTTATATAATTCTTACTACTGATGATAAAAAAGGAGTCGCACATAGAAAAAGAAAAAAAATCAAAAAAGCTGCCGCGGAATGTCTGGGTTGTCAGTATCACCAGTTTCCTGACCGATGTTTCCAGTGAAATGATCATCAACACCCTGCCGCTTTTCCTGAAGAATGTTCTGGGAGTTAAAACCAGCTTGATCGGGCTGATCGAAGGCGTGGCCGAATCCACTTCCAGTTTTGTAAAACTTTATTCAGGCTGGCTGTCCGACAAATTGAAAAAAAGAAAGCTGCTTGCGGTCCTGGGTTACGGAATCTCGACCTTGAGCAAGCCGCTTTTTTATTTCGCCAATTCCTGGGGCGTAGTGGCCGCGGCTCGCTGGGGAGACCGCATCGGCAAAGGAGTACGAACTGCTCCGCGCGATGCCTTGGTTGCCGATTCGACTCCAGCTTCCCAGCGCGGTTTCGCTTTCGGCTTTCACCGCGCCGCCGATACCGCAGGTGCTTTCTTTGGACTGCTCATCGGCCTGGCAATTGTCTGGTACCTGCAAAAAGGCGGCGGTGAAATGCTGGCCGGCACTTTCCGCATCCTGGTCATGGCCAGCCTTTTGCCGGCGGCGGCGGCAGTAGTGATCCTGGCCCTGGCAGCCAAGGAAACCCGGATCAGCGGCGCTAGCCGGCTTCCCAGGTTCGCTTTCAAGCCTTTGGGGAAAAGGTTCCGTTATTTTGTCATCATCATCGGAGTTTTTGAACTGGGCAACTCTTCCGACGCCTTTATCATTTTACGCGCCCAGGAACGCGGTTTGTCAATTGCCGGAATCTTGGCCATGTTGATCGCCTTCAATTTTGTCTATAGCGTGATTTCGCTGCCGGCTGGAAAGCTGTCGGACCGCATCGGCAGGCGCCGCGTTATCATGGCCGGCTGGGCCCTGTATGCCATGACTTACCTTGGTCTGGCCCAGGCCCGCTCCGCTGCGCATATCATCATTTTGTATGTTATCTACGGCGCCTATTACGGTTTGAGCTATGGTACGGCCAAGGCCCTGGTGGCCGACCTGGTCCCGCCTGAATCCCGCGGATTGGCCTTCGGGACCTATAATGCCGTACTCGGACTCACCGATCTGCCTGCTTCGCTCCTGGCCGGCATCCTCTGGAGCGGGATGGGGCAATGGGCCGGCTTTGGGCCGGCGGCCCCATTTTATTTCGGCGCGGCCATGGCCTTTCTGGCGCTGCTGCTGTTCGCTCTCTGGAAGCCTGGTCCGGCTTCAACCTGAGTCCCGCTCTCTCCATTCCTTTTTTTTCCGGTTTGTGCTATCGTGAAAGCCTGGCATCGTTGTGTCCCGTGGAATAAGGAGGTCAAGCCGGCCGGTAGTTGCTGGCAATAAAAATGACGTCGAGTTCAAATTCAATGAGTTTTTTCATAAGGCTGACCAAATTGGGGGATCTGCTTTGGCCAGAACGGCCCGGACCTGAAAGAGAATTTCACGTTTCCCGGGCCTGTCGCAGCCGCTTTCAATTCAACCAGGCTCTTTTTTCCCTTTCCAGCAACGTGATCCTGGCCGATTATCAGGCCGTACGCATCTTTGCCCAGAAAATGAATGAAAAACGCGATCTGGCGCGTTTCCCGGAACAGGCGATCCGAGCCGGGTCAATAAATGCCATGGGCCTGATCGACGAGATCCTGCATTACGTGGTTTCACTATACGAGGCGCAGGCCCGGCCGCAGGTGTTCAAAATGTTCATGGCCGATCTGGAAAAAGAGCTGGGCGGCAGCATTGTGCGCAAAGCTTTGCTGCGCTTCTGCACTGAATTTCCACCGCAGGTGGTCTATCAGGAGCAGGTCGGTGTTGAGGAATACTTGCTGGGGACGAGCAAGGGGATTTTTAACCGCGAAGTGGTGCTGGAAGAGATGTTCATGCTTTGGTTGGAGAACTTGAACCCGGCCTTTTCTCCCTTCCGTGAGTTGTTCGACGACAGCGCTCTGGCCGAGGAAGCTGATTATCAGCGGCTCATGGCCGCGGCCAAGGATTTTTTTTCCAATATGCCCCCATTCGGTCCCGATGGGCAGAACCTGGTCGACATGCTCAGAAGTCCCGCCCTGGCTTATCCCGAATCGTTATCGGGGCAGCTTCGCTATATAAGCGAAAAATGGGGACTGCTGCTGGGCAAGTATTCCGACCGCCTGCTTTCCAGCCTGGACCTGATCAAGGAAGATGAAAAAAAGCATTTCCCCGGTCCGGGTCCGGCTGCGGGTTTCTCAAGCCTGACTGCCGGGATGGGCAGTGTTGAAGGCGAAGAGGTTGAGAGGTTTTCGGTTGACCGGGAATGGATGCCCCGCCTGGTGCTGATGGCCAAAACCGTATATGTGTGGCTGGATCAGCTCAGCAAAAAGTACGGCCGACCGCTCAACACCCTGGAGCAGATACCGGACGAGGAATTGGACATGCTTGCCAGCTGGGGTATCAGCGGGCTTTGGCTGATCGGTATCTGGGAGCGCAGCCCGGCCTCGCGCCGCATTAAGCAGAAATGCGGAAATCCTGAAGCCATGGCCTCGGCCTATTCTCTGTATCGCTATGAAATTGCCGCCGATCTGGGCGGAGAAGCGGCCTTGCAGAATTTAAAACAGCGAGCCTGGTCCCGGGGTATCAGGCTGGCTTCCGACATGGTTCCCAACCACATGGGCATTGATTCCCCATGGGTAAGCGAACATCCCGAATGGTTTGTTTCCCTGGATCACAGCCCTTTTCCCGCATACAGTTTTAACGGCGAGGACATTTCCAGCGATCCGCGCACAGCGATTTACCTGGAAGACCATTATTATGACCGCAGCGACGCCGCGGTGGTTTTCAAGTGGGTGGACCGCCGCAGCGGAGCGGTGCGCTATATTTATCACGGCAACGACGGCACGCGCATGCCCTGGAACGATACGGCCCAGCTGAATTACCTGCGGCCCGATGTCCGCGAGGCGGTCATGCAGACCATTCTGGCCGTGGCCCGGAATTTCCCCATCATTCGTTTTGACGCCGCCATGACCCTGACGCGCAGGCATTACCAGCGGCTCTGGTTCCCCAGGCCGGGCAGCGGCGGCGACATCCCTTCGCGGTCCGGGCTGGGGATGACCCAGGAGCATTTTGATCAGGCACTGCCCGCAGAATTCTGGAGGGAAGTGGTTGACCGCGTGGCCGCGGAAATTCCAGACACTCTGCTGCTGGCCGAAGCTTTCTGGCTGATGGAATCCTATTTTGTGCGCTCGCTGGGCATGCACCGTGTATACAACAGCGCCTTCATGAATTTCCTGAAAGATGAGGAGAACGCCAAATTCCGCACCTCGTTGAAGGATGTATTGGAAGTCAATCCCGAAATTCTGAAGCGTTTCGTTAATTTTATGAACAATCCGGATGAAGAGACCGCGTTGGCCCAATTCGGCAAGGATGACAAATATTTCTGCGCCTGCACCCTGATGGCCGCCCTTCCGGGTTTGCCGATGTTCGGCCACGGCCAGATCGAGGGATTCGCGGAAAAATACGGCATGGAGTACCGCCGGGCTTACCTGGATGAACGCGCCGACGATGATTTGATCCGCCGCCACGAGCGGCAGATCTTTCCGCTGCTGCGCAACCGGGCGCTTTTTTCCGGGCTGAGTGATTTTATGTTGTATGATTTTTACCGGAATGGCGGCGTGGTGGACGAAAACGTGATCGCTTTTTCCAACCGCCATGGAAGCGAACGCTGCCTGGTGGTTGTTCACAACCGTTTTGCCAGTACCTCGGGCTGGGTAAACATGTCAGCTGCCTTTGCCGGCGAAGACCGTCCCGGCGGCGCCCGGTCGCTGTGGCGTAAAAATCTCGGCCAGGGGCTGGGACTGAGCGACCAGCCCGGCTGGTTCGTGGTTTTTCACGATCTGGTCTCGGGGCTGGAGTATATACGCAGCAACAGCGATCTGTTTGCCCAGGGACTGGCGATCGAGCTTAACGCATACCAGACCCACGTCTTCATTGATTTCAAGGAAATGGCCGAAGACTCTGTCGGGCATCTGGCCCGGCTTGCTGCCTATCTGCAGGGGCGCGGCGTTGCCAGCTTGGAAAAGGCCGGCCGGGAAATGGCCCTGCTGCCCCTGCATCGCGCCCTGAGGGAGTTGTGCCAGCCAGAACTTTTAGCCAGGCAATTGCGTGTTTTTCAAGGGCGGCCGGGCAGCAAAAAAGAAGGTGAACTTTGGCAGGAACTTGAAAATAAAATCGCTGTGCTGATGCTGCAGTCTGCGTTCCAGGCCGACGATAGAGAAGGAGGGCGCAAGACGACGGAGACGGTCATCGAGGACCTGCTGACGCTGCGTACTGTTTTTCGACCCGCAGGAGAAGACGAGAAAATTCCCCTGGCGCCCGCCATGGTTTCCGGAGGGTATTTGCGGAGCGTATTCATGAAAAAGCCACGGACAAGCAAACTTTTCGTTCTATGGATCTACCTGCGAGGCCTGATTGCCATCGGGACCGGACAAGCGCCGGACTGGAAGGCCCGCTTTGCTGATTGGAACCTCGACGGTGTCGCGGTTGATATTTTGCGTGGATGGGGATTTGCAGAAGCGGAGAGCGAAGCGGCGCTAAAAAGGATCAGGATCGCCACTGTTTTTGAAAAACCGCTGCCTGACCGGGAAGGCTTTGGGGACGGGTCGGGAAAGCCCGCGACTGCGTCCATCGGTGCCTATCTGCAAATTATTTTTAATGACAGCGAAATACAGGACTTGCTGCAGATCAATCGTCAGCAGGACGATCTGTTTTTTAACCGGGAGGCATTTAGTGAACTTTGTGAGTGGCTGACCGTCATTTGGCTCTGGGACCTGTACCGGGATAATGGTGGTGAAAGGAAGGACTGCGGCCAGGAAGATATGGAATTGCTGAATTTTATGAATTTTATGCCGGCCCTGGCTGCAAAAGCGAAATACAAACTGGGAATCTTTTTAGAAAAACTGGATCAGCTTGCCGCGGAATAAAGCTTAAAGTCCACACTGCGGCCCCGCCCATTCACGATAGTTCGGCTAGGCTCTTGCATTCCAGCCCAATTAATTATAAAATAACATTTTGTTTGGAGAGGTGTCCGAGCGGTTTAAGGAGCACGCTTGGAAAGCGTGTGTACTGGAAACGGTACCGTGGGTTCGAATCCCACCCTCTCCGAAGATGCCTGTTCCTCCAGGGCCGCAAAAGGTCCTGGCCAAAAAGAGAACAAGGCTCAGGAGCCCGGCGGTGCGAACCTATGAACCTTGTCAGGACCGAAAGGTAGCAGCAATAAGTAGAATTTCGCAGGTGTCCGGGATTTCCTGAGCCTTTTTAAAATGAGAAAATAATATGTATCTTGCCTTAGCCAGAAAATACCGGCCGCAGAAATTCGCCGAACTGATCGGTCAGGCCAGCATCAGCAAAACCCTGCAAAATGCCATTGCCATGAACAAGGTATATCCGGCCCTGATTTTTTCCGGCATGAAGGGAGTCGGTAAAACTTCGTCGGCCCGCATCCTGGCCAAAGCCTTGAACTGCGAGAAAGGACCGGCCATCGAGCCCTGCAACCAGTGCCAGACCTGTATTGAGATCACCGAAGACAATTCCGCTGACTACCTGGAGATCGATGGGGCTTCCAACAACGGGGTCAACGAAGTGCGCAGCTTACGCGATACTGTCAAATACAAGCCTTTGAAAAACCGTTTTCGCATTGTGGTCATTGATGAAGTGCACATGTTATCCAACGCGGCATGGAATGCTTTGCTCAAAACCATTGAGGAGCCTCCCGAGCATACCATATTCATCATGGCCACGACTGATTTCCACAAGATCCCGGCCACAATTGTTTCCCGCTGCCAGCATTTTGAGTTCAAACGTATTCCCTTCGAGGTCATCAAGCAGGTTCTGAAAGATATCTGCCAAAAGGAAGCGATCAAGATATCGGAATATTCCCTGTACCTGATCGCCAAATCGGCCGAAGGCAGCTTGCGCGACGCCAAAAAAATCCTTGACCAGGCCATCGCCATTTCCAGCGGCGACGTCAAGGATGACGATGTAGTGGCGATATTGGGGATCATCGCCGAGGAAACATTCATCATTCTGACCCGGCACGTTTTCAGCCAGAACCGCAAAGGCATTATCGAGCAGATCAACCAGCTGATCGAACGCGGCACCGACCTGCGCTTTTTTTATACCGAATATCTGCGTTTTATCCGCGATGTGATCGTTATCAAGTCCATTCCCGACGCCGAGCGACTGCACAACCTTAATCCGGAAAACATCACCGAGATCAAGGAGATCGTCAAGGGAGTCAATGAAGTGGAGCTGCTCAGATTTTTCAATGCGGTGAAAGAATTGGAGCAAACCATCCGCAATACCGAGCACCCTTCCATTATCCTGGAATACATGTTTTTGAAACTGAGCTATTTTTCGGCCCTGGTCAGCATCGAAGAATACTTGATAAAAATCAAGGACCTGAAACCGACAACCGTGACGACGGCGACCGCGCCGTCCCAGGCCAGGCCGCTTGAGAATCAGCCGTCCAAGGTCGGGGATGCCGATTGGATAGTGGAGTTGAAAACGCGAATTGAAAAAGAAAAACC
>JALHTJ010000210.1 GCA_022865785.1 Candidatus Aminicenantota bacterium | reverse complement strand
TTTTTCACAAGGGGCAACCTCCCCGGTCGGGAACGGCAACAACGGAATTTCTTTCTCCGCCCTACAGGCCCGCTACCCCCTGGGCTTGCTGGACAGCCTGGCAGCGGTCGTCTATTTTGATTGGCGGCAGGAGCAGTTGTATAGTTTCCTGAACTGGCAGCGCACCTACGACCGCTGGCAGTTCCACGTGATGCTGTTCTGGAATCCGCGGCAGGAGCAGATCGTCCAGACGCAATCGGGAAACAACCCATTCTCCGGCAGGGGGTTGCAGTTGATGGCGGTATGGAATATATAATATAGAATGGGGAAAAAAGGTGACAGGATTGGAACAAATGATACGCTACAATAAAACAGAGGTGGCAAATGCTTGAAGAAAACCTGATGCAAACGGAAAAATTGGTCAAGATCTATCCCATGGGCTCATCACAGATCACGGCCCTGGACCAGGTCAGCCTCGCTTTCCATGCCGGTGAATTCGCCGGGTTGGTCGGTCCGAGCGGTTCGGGAAAAACCACCCTGCTCAACATACTCGGCTCCCTGGATGCGCCCACTTCCGGCAGCGTCGAAGTGTTGGGGCGCAAGATCGAGGGCCTTTCCCACCGCGAAGCGGCGGAATTGCGCAACCATTCCATCGGTTTCATTTTTCAAACCTACAATCTCCTGCCGGTTTACACGGCTTATGAAAATGTGGAATTTCCGCTGTTGCTGCTCAAACTTCCGGCCCCGCAGCGGAAGAAAATGGTCATGGATGCCCTGGACTGGGTCGGGCTTACCGACCGGGCCGGATCCCGACCTTCCCAGTTGTCGGGCGGAGAAAGCCAGCGTATAGCTATTGCCCGGGCCATCGTCAAAAAACCGGAGCTCGTTCTGGCCGATGAACCGACCGCGAATCTCGACGCGAAAAATTCACACCACATCATGAAAACCATGGTTCATTTAAATGAGAGCCTTGAAACCACATTCATCTTCGCCACTCACGATGAAAAAGTCATGCGCTATCTGAAAAGAAAAATCTCATTGGATGACGGCCGGGTCGAAAAGGATGAAATCATTAATCCAGAGGCGAGAAAATGATCATTGCTAAACTTGCCTTTAAAAATATTTACGGGGCCGGCCTGCGCACCTGGCTGAACGCGATCGCCCTCTCGTTTTCATTCGTTGCCATTATATTTTTGCAGGGGCTTTACAACGGCATGAACGACCAAGTCGAAAAAGCAACGGTGGAGGCCCAATACGCCGGCGGACAATACTGGCAAAATGACTATGACCCTTACGATCCCTTGACGCTGAACCATGCCCACGGAAAAATCCCGGGCGATCTGGCAAAATTGGTCGCGGCGAAAAAAGCTACGTCGATCTTGATCCGGCAGGCAACGATCTATCCCCATGGCCGCTTTCAAAGCGTCTTTCTGAAAGGAATAGCGCCGCAGCAAAACATTTTATCCATTCCAACTTCCGTACTGACAAACGATAAGGAATCCATTCCGGCTTTGATCGGCAGCCGCATGGCAAAAAGCGCCGGCCTGAAAGTCGGCGATTATATTACCATTCGCTGGCGGGACACCAACGGCACCTTCGATGCCAATGAAATAAAAATAGCGGCAGTGATGAAAACCGATGTTTCGGAGATCGACAACGGGCAGTTTTGGATCCCCATCGAAAAAATGCGGGAAATGACGGCCATGTCCGATGAAGCAACGATCATTGTCCTGGAAAAAGGCTCAAGTTTCAACGCCGAGGTCGATCATTGGCAACACAAAGACCTTGAATTTTTGCTGCGGGATTTAAGGGCGCTTTTCCTGACAAAATCAATTGGCGGCAGCATTTTTTATATTGTCCTGTTGTTATTGGCCATGCTGGCCATTTTTAACACGCAAGTACTATCCATCTTTCGAAGAAGAAAGGAGATGGGCACTTTGATGGCTTTGG
>JALHTJ010000209.1 GCA_022865785.1 Candidatus Aminicenantota bacterium | reverse complement strand
GGTAATGACGTTGACGGCAATGGTGAAGTCGCTGCCGTTATTCTTCAATACATCGACCGGCACCGGATTGATCAGGCCGCCGTCGACCAGGTAGCTCCTACCCAGGCGGACCGGCTTGAAGATGACCGGGATGGATATGGATGCCCGCACGGCTTGCTGCAGGCTGCCGCGATTGAACATTACCTCGCGGCCGCGGCGAATGTCGCAGGCGGGACAATAAAACGGTCGGTCCAGGTCTTGGATGCGCCTGTTGCCGAAAAGCCCCTGCAAAAAGCCCCGTATCCGTTTTTCAGAGATCAGCCCCGAGCTGGAAGGGCGCGGCGCCAGGTAGGGGTACAGGTTTGAATTTTCAAAGCCCAGGGCGAATTCCTCGACGGCATGGATATCGCCGCGCAAAACATAAAGAGCCCCAATCAGGGCGCCGATGCTGGTCCCCGAGATCATGTCGGGAACGATGCCGTGCTCCTGCAAAACCTTAAGCACTCCGATATGGGCCAGGCCCTTGGCGCCGCCGCCGCCAAGCGCGATCCCGGTTTTCATCTTCACTTGCCTTTCTTTTCTATACGCTGCAGGAAATTCTTCAGGTTCAGTCCGCAGATCTTGCGGATTTCTCGTTCTTTAAATCCTCTTTTTTGCAGGGCCGCGACCAAAACCGGATAAGCGGCGGCATCGGCAAGCCGGGCTGGCGTGGATGGTATGCCGTCAAAGTCGCTGCCCAGTCCCACGCAGTCGATGCTCCCGATCGAGGCGATGTGGATTATATGGTCGATCAACTGCTCAATTTCGACCGCATCGTTACCGGCCGCGGCCCGCAGGTAATACTCCCATTCCACCTGACTTAAAAAGTCGGGGTCGTCCAAGCGCCCGGCGGTTCGCTCCTGGATTTCCTTTGCGAATTTATTGAAATTTTCTTCGATCTGGTCGAAGACGCTGCGCTTGATAAAAGCCGGGAAAAAGTTGGCCCCGATGAAACCCTTGCGAGCGGTGATCTCGCGAATGAATTTATCAGGCAAATTGCGCGGAATGGGGCACAGTTTTCTGGCATTGGAATGAGAGGCCATGATCGGGACCGACGTGGTTTTCAGAACCTGGGCGATGGTTTGATCGGAGGCGTGGGACACATCGATGGCCATGCCCATTTGCGCCATTTGGCGGACGATCTGCCGGCCCAGGGCGGTCAGGCCGTTGGCCCGGGGCGTGTCTGTGGTCGAATCGGCCCAGTCGGTGTTTTTGGAATGGGTCAGGGTCATGCCGCGCACGCCCAGAGAATGAAAGATATGGAGGATTTCCGGGGAGTTTTCAATGATATGACCCCCTTCGAGAAACAGCCAGGCGGCGAGTTTCTTGTGGTGCAGTGCCGCCGTCATTTCAGACAACGATGTGACCTTGAGCGCATGTCCGGGTTGAAATACTTTCTGCTCCATGGTCTGCAGAAGCTGCAAAGCCCTTTTCATGGCCCGCTGCGGCGCCAGCAGCGGGTCGACCCAGATGGCGAAAATCTGGGCCTTGAGGCCGCCCTTTCTGATTTTCTGAAGGTCAAGGTGGCCCGGATTCCTGCTGAAAGCCCAGGGCTGGTCAAAAAGAACGCTGGCCGTATCGCAGTGGGCATCGAAAACGAACAGATTCGCCGGTTTGGGTAGTGAGCCGTTTTTTTTCATGGCTTCATTTTATAACAATTCCCCGGCTTAGCAAAACCCCCGCCCGGTGTTTTGCCAACTTGGCCAGGCTGCGCTACAATATTCATAATAAAAGCTCCTGATATTTTATAGTGGCTGTGAGGCGAAAGCATGCGTGAAATCGAACTGCGACTGTCGGACATCAACCTCGATGATGTCTATGCTTTTTCATATCCCCATCTTCCCGAACGCTACGCCGGTCTGCAAGAAAAATTTCCCGGCCTGCCCCTTCTGGTTATCGACAGGGCCCAGCGGGTCGTCAGCGGCCACGATTACCGCCTGCTGCTCCGTCAGCGGGGCGAAACCCAGGCCCCGGCCCTGCAGTTGGACTTGTCGGTGCCGGACGCCTTGCTGTTGAATTACAATATTTTGCACTGCCTGTTCGGGCTGAATCTTTATGAAAAGCTGATGTTCATAAAAAAAATCACTCCTTTGTGTCCAATTGAGGATATCCAGCGCCGGGCTGAATTGAATTTCGCCTTAAGCGCTCACCTGCTTGAGAACCTGGATATGCTGCTCACGGAACCTTTCCGATTTTGCCTAGCTACGGGTCGCCTGGGTTTGAAGGCGGCGCTGAGGCTGGCGGACATGCCTGAAGAAGACCGCTTGGCAATGATCGCCTTGCTGCGTGCATGCAGGTTTTCCGAAAACCAGCAAGCACAACTTATCCAGCTGTTGGAAGAAACCGCTTTCCGTGAAAAAAATTCCTGGGCCGGGATCGTTGCTGCCAGCGGCTTGACGGCGCTGTTGCAGCGGGAAATGCCGCAAAAAAAAATCATTGAGGCATTGCAGGCCGCGCGTTATCCGGCCTATTCACGAATGGAGAATGATTGGAATCTCTGGCAAAAAAAAATGGCCCCGAAAAACGTTGTCTTGACCCACACGCCGCTGTTCGCCAATGAGGAAATCCAGATCATCCTGACCGCAAAAAACATGGCTGCTGCGGAAAAGGTGCTTGCAAAACTGAAAAAACTTTTTTGAATTGTTGACAATAAACCGCATTTGCATATAATAGATAATAAGAGAGTAAAATGAGCACTCCGGTTTTAATTATTGTTTTTGTGGTCGCCCTGGTTTTTTCGCTGGGGTTTTTACTGCTGGTCATTACCCTGGTCCCGGCCATTCAGCAGTTAAGGTCACTACTGCTGGACCTGGAAAAAACCTCTCTGGAAGTACGCGACCTGGCCCGGGAAGCCAAAAGGCTCGGCGCTATTGCCGAGGAGCGTCTGGAGAAAGTCGACATGGTCATCTCGCAATCAAAGCGCACGGTGGAGAGCGCCGGTGCCGCCCTGCACTTTATCAACCACAACGTGCTGCGGCGCTCGGCCGGTTGGCTGGCCTTCCTGCCGGCCGTTAAAATTGGATGGAATCTGGTAAAGAGAATTAGAGGAGGTAAATAAATGAGTGAAAATACCGGCAGCAAGATGTTTTTCAGTTTTTTAACCGGAACCGTGATCGGTGCCGGTCTGGCCCTGCTGTTCGCCCCCCAGTCCGGAGAAAAGACCCGCGAGCAGATCAAGGATTTTTCCGGCAAGCTCGGCAATGAGGTCAAGGATTTTTCTGATAAGCTCGGCGGCGAGGTCAGGGAAGGAGTCGAAAAGTTCAGTGGCAGGGCCAAAACTTTCATTGACGGCGCCAAAGATACTATCTCCAAAAAATCCAAGGTTTAAACGAAACTTTATTTCTTTGGGAACGGTTGATGAAGATTGCATGCGCAGCCTGAAGGGGATAATTTTGCCCGGACGATTGCGAAACTATTAAATAAACAGATTTTTCTTATTTTTCAAAGAGGTTTGCGTCCATGAAAAAAAGTGAATGGGAAGAAGGCATTTTAAAAAGAACCCTGGAAAAAAGCAAGGAACGCAAGGAGAACTTCAGGGCCACTTCATTTCCAGTGCAGCGCCTGTATGATCCCGGCGCTGTCAGTGAACTTGATTATGAAAAGGATCTGGGCTACCCCGGCGCCTTTCCCTATACCCGGGGCGTGCAGCCGACCATGTACCGCGGCAAGTTCTGGACCATGCGCCAATACGCCGGCTTCGGATCAGCCGAGGAATCGAACCGCCGCTACCGCTACCTGCTGGAACAGGGGCAGACCGGTTTGAGCGTGGCTTTTGACCTGCCGACCCAGATTGGATTGGATTCGGACAATACCCTGTGCGAAGGCGAGGTGGGCAAAGTCGGTGTGGCCATCGACACCCTGGAGGATATGGAGCTCCTGTTTGCGGAAATTCCCCTGGACAAGGTGTCGGTTTCCATGACCATCAACGCCTCGGCGGCCATCATCCTGGCCATGTACCTGGCTGTGGCTGAAAAAAGGGGTATTGTTTTCGACAGGCTTTCGGGAACGATCCAGAACGACCTGCTCAAGGAATACATCGCCCGCGGCACTTATATTTATCCGCCCAAACCCTCGCTGCGCATCATCTCCAACATTTTTTCCTTTTGCAAGGAGCAGGTGCCCAAGTGGAACACCATATCCATCAGCGGCTACCACATCCGCGAAGCCGGCTCCACGGCGGTCCAGGAACTGGCCTTCACTTTTGCCGACGCCATCGAATATGTCAAGTCGGCCCTGGCCTCGGGATTGCAGGTAAACGAGTTCGCGCCGCGGCTTTCTTTCTTTTTTGCCAGCCATAACAATCTCCTGGAGGAAGTGGCCAAGTTCCGCGCCGCCCGCCGCATCTGGGCCCGGATCATGAAGGACAAATTCAAGGCCGGCGACAAGTCGCAGCTGATGCGCTTCCACACCCAAACCGGCGGCGTCACCCTCACCGCCCAACAGCCGATGAACAATGTGGTGCGCGTCACCCTGCAGGCCTTGGCCGCGGTCCTGGGCGGCACGCAAAGCCTGCACACCAATTCCATGGACGAGGCCCTGGCCCTGCCCAGCGAGGACTCGGTGCGCGTAGCCCTGCGCACCCAGCAGGTCATCGCCTACGAGAGCGGCGTGGCCGACACCGTTGACCCGCTGGCCGGTTCGTATTATGTTGAAGCATTGACCAATGAGATAGAAAAAGAGGTATGGAAATACCTCGACAAGATCGAGGCCATGGGCGGCATGCTCGCGGCCATCGAGGCCGGCTACCCGCAGAAGCAGATCCAGGACAGTTCCTACTCCTACCAAAAAGAGATCGACAGCGGTGAGCAGGTGATCGTTGGCGTCAACCAGTTCCAGGTCCAGGAAGACCTATCGCACCTGAAAACACTGAAGGTCTCCCCCGAGGGCGAGGAGCTCCAGAAAAATCGCCTGCTGAAAATCAAGAAAGAACGTGACGCCGCGGCCGTGCAGACCGCCCTGGCCAAGGTAAAGGAGACGGCTGCTTCTGACGGCAACCTCATGCCGCCGATCCTGGAAGCGGTCAAGGTTTATGCCACCCTGCAGGAGATCGCCGACCAGATGCGCGCCGTCTTTGGCGAGTACAAGGAAAAAATCGTTATCTAAAATCATCCGTGTTTTCTTTTCTTCCTCGTCACGCGTTACGCGTCACTCGTCACGGGCCCTGCGATTTGCCCTTTCTCGAAAATACTGGTAAAATCTGCTCATGAAGAGTTTCTTCAAGGTTGATGATGTGGAGATCAGCGACGAACGGTTCTTCCTGATCGCCGGTCCCTGCGTCATCGAGGACCCGGGCCTGACCCGCGAAATTGCCACTGAGGCCAAAACGATCACCAGCGAACTCGGCATCCCCTTTATTTTCAAGGCCTCGTTCGACAAGGCAAACCGTTCCTCACTTCGGTCGGCCCGCGGCCCGGGCCTGGAAAAGGGCCTGCCCATCCTGGCCGCCATCAAGCAAGACCTGCGCGTCCCGGTCCTTGCCGATATCCACGAACCCTGGCAGGCTGAAGCGGCCGCCAAGGTCCTTTCCGTCATCCAGATCCCGGCTTTCCTGAGTCGCCAGACCGATCTGCTTTTGGCCGCGGCCAGTACCGGCCTGCCCCTGAACATCAAGAAAAGCCAGTTGATGGGTCCGGCCGACATCATCCTGGCCGTGAATAAAGTCAGCGGGGCCGGAAGCCGGCGCGTTATGCTGACCGAACGGGGCACTTTTTTCGGATACAACAACCTGGTGGTAGATTTCCGTTCCATCCCGTTGATGAAGGAGAGCGGCTGCCCGGTGGTCATGGACGCCACCCATGCGGTACAGCGGCCCAGCGCCGCCGGCGACGTGTCGGGCGGCGATCCGCAGTTCATTCCGCTCATGGCTGCCGCCGGCATCGCGGCCGGCGCCAACGGTATTTTTTTGGAGATCCATCCCCATCCCGAAAAGGCCCTTTCTGATGGAAAAAATTCTTTGCCTTTAAAAGACCTCCGCCCCCTTTTAATCCGCCTGCAGAAGTTGTATAATGTAGCTTAATGGGCAGTATTGAAACCGGAAAGAAAGTTCTCCAGACCGAAGCCAACGCCATTTTAAAAGCCCTGGGCAAAATCAATCATCAATTCGCAGACGCTGTTGAACTCATTTTCCAATGCCGCGGCCAGATCGTGGTCACCGGCATGGGAAAATCAGGCCTGATCGGCCGCAAAATAGCGGCCACCATGACCTCGATCGGCAGTCCGGCCATTTTCCTGCACCCGGCCGAAGCCATCCACGGCGACATCGGCATCATCCATCCCGAAGACACCGTGATCGCCCTTTCCACTTCCGGGGAAACCGACGAAGTCATCCGCATGCTCAATTATATCAAGCGCCTGGGCATCAAACTGATATCGTTGGTGGGCAACCCCGAATCGACCCTGGCCCTGCAAAGCGACGTGTTCATCGACTGCGGCGTCGAAAAGGAGGCCTGCCCGATCGGGCTGGTGCCGTCGGCATCCTCCACCCTGACCCTGGCCATGGGTGATGCCTTGTCCATCGCCCTGATGGAAAAGCGCGGTTTCAGCGAGGACGATTTTCGTTTCATCCACCCGGGAGGGCAGATAGGCAAAAAACTGCTCAAGGTCAGGCACCTGATGCACCGGGGCGAACAGCTGCCGCTTGCCGACCTCTCGGCGTCGATGGAAAACGTGATTCGCACCATCAATGAAAAAAAATTCGGCGTGGCCATCGTGATTCGGGAACACGATCAAGTCGCCGGCATTATTACCGACGGTGACCTGCGCCGCTTTTTCCTGAAAGGGATCAATTTTGCCAAAACCCGGGCTGAGGACTGCATGACCGCCAACCCGCTTTGTATCAGTGAAGACAAACTTGCGGTCGAGGCCCTGAAAATCATGGAAGAACGGGCGGTAACCGCGCTGGTCGTCATTAACGGCGATAACCGTTTGAGCGGACTTTTGCACCTGCACGATCTATGGAGAACGGAGATGATATGATGGACCAGAAAGAATTGGCTAAGAAAATAAAACTGATCATTATGGATGTGGACGGAACCTTGTCGGACGGCAGATTTTTCATGATGCCCAACGGCCAGTCGATTAAATCCTTTGATGTCAAGGACGGCACCGGCGTCATATTTGCCCGCCTGGCTGGTTTGAAGACAGCCATCATCACCGGCAAAACCTCAAAGCAGGTTAAAATAAGGGCTAAGGAACTGCAGGTCGACGATTACTTCGAAGGCGTGTACAACAAGACGATCCCGTTTTTCGAACTGCTGAAAAAATATGGCTTTGAAAAAGAGGAAGTGGCATATATCGGCGACGACATCGGCGACGCCGAGGTCATGGGCATGGTCGGCTTCGCCGCCGCGGTTGGCGATGCCCATCCGCTGATCAAGCGTGTCTCCCACTATATTGCCAAGCGCTACGGCGGCCG
>JALHTJ010000208.1 GCA_022865785.1 Candidatus Aminicenantota bacterium | reverse complement strand
GGAATGCCGCTGCTGATGTTCTGCCAGGTTCTGCCAAAATTGTCTGATCTCCATACGTAGGGTGCGAAATCGTCATCCCGCTTCCCGTTCTGAGTAATATAGACTGTGCCCAGCTTGTAACGCGAGGCCACCAGGCGTGAAACCCATTTCCGGGCGGGCAGCCCGGCGCTGATCTCCAGCCAGGTTTTGCCGCTGTCGCGGCTGATGTGGGCGCGGCCGTCGTCCGTGCCTGCATAGATCAGGCCGTACTTCAACGGGGATTCAGAGATGCTGAACAGGGTCTGATAGGGGATGTCGCCCAATGCGGATTTGTTGTTATAGGTAAGGTCGGGGCTGATCTTTTCCCAGGTATCGCCGCGGTCGAGTGAGCGGAACAGGTACTGCATGCCGTGGTAGATGATGTTGGGATTGTGGCTGGAAATGATAAAAGGGGCCAGCCACTGGCCGCGCAACCGGGGTTCGTTTTCATAGGTCGTGGGCACGATCCACTTCTCCGGGCCCCAGTCCCGGCGGCTGATGTCGCTGCGGCTGAGCATGCCGTAAAAGCCGGCTGAGTAGACCAGGTTGGCATCGTTCGGATCGATGGCGTGGTTGGAGCCTTCGCCCCCGGGAGTGTATTCGAAGGCCAGGGCCGGGATGCGGTCACGGCCGCGGCTGAGATCAACCGTACCTCGGAAACTGCCGTGGTCCTGCATGGAACCGAATACGTGGAAGGGGTTGGCCATGTCGAAGTTGACGTTAAAGAACTGGCAAACGGGCAGGTTGTCGGTGAAGCAGCGCCAGTTCTTGCCACGGTCGTATGAAACGGCGATGCCGCCGTCATTGGCGTTGACCAGGTAAGCAGGATTGGCCGGATCGATCCACAAGCCGTGGTGGTCGGCGTGCATGCCGTCGAGGTGGCGGAAGGTTTTGCCGCCGTCGTTGGAAACACTGAGCGGCACGCCCAGAATGTAAACCGTTTCGGCGTCGTTGGGATCGACGCGGATCTGACCGAAGACCCAGCCGTAGGTGTTGGAATGGCGTTCCATGAATTTTTTCATCTCCGGTGTTTGGCCGCTGACCTGGCGCCAGGAAGCGCCGCGATCATCTGAACGGTAGACCGTGGCGCCCTTGATGAAGCCGCAGGAAGGGACACCGTAGGGGCTGCGCAGTTCCTCGGCCGTGGGCTGGCGGGAGATCTCGTAATTGTCCACCAGTGCATAAAGCACGTTCGGGGCGGCCGGGCAGACATCTATGCCGATGCGGCCGCGGAACCTGGCCGCGGGCAGGCCCTGGTTGATGGGCTGCCAGTTCTTGCCGCCGTCTTTGCTGCGATAGATACCGCTCTTGCCGCTTTGGGGGCCGTTGCGCGGGTCGTTCCATTTTTGGCGCGTGCGCTGCCATACGGCCGCGTAAAGAGTCTCGCTATCGCCGGGGTCCATGGCCAGGTCAATGGCTCCGGTTTCGTTATCAATAAAGAGAATTTTTTGCCAGGTTTTGCCACCGTCGCTGGTTTTGTAGACGCCGCGTTCACTGTTTTTCGTCCACTCGTGGCCAGAGGCGGCCACGTACACCATGTCGGGATCTTTGGGATGGATAATGAGGCGCGGAATGGTATAAGTATCGGTCAAACCCATGTGCAGCCAGGTTTTGCCGCCGTCAATCGACTTATAGACACCGCAGCCTGCCTGGGAGCTGCGAAAAATATTGGCTTCGCCGGTCCCGATCCAGATGATATTGGGATCGCTGGGCGCCAGGGCCACGTCGCCGATGGCGACTGATGGGCCGTTAGCGAATATCGGCTCCCAGGTCGTACCCTCGTTCACGGTGCGCCACAAGCCGGCCGAAGCCGTGGCCGCGTATATGGTGTAGTTCTTGCCCTTGGGCGCGACCACGGCCACGTCGGTGCAGCGGCCGCTGACGTTGACTGGTCCCAGGAACTGCCATTTCATATCCTTGTAAGGGCTGTTTTTTTTCATCTCCTGCTGCTGTTCGTACCCTTTCAGGCGCAGCTCCGGATCCGAATTGGTGATCTGTTTTTGGGCGTTGACAGCGATCGGTAGCGCCAACAGGAGCAGCGTCGCGCCAAGGGCGAACCCAAGATGTCGGCGGTATCTGATTTTATTCGAAATTGTCATGAAAACCTCCAGTGCTGAATTTGTAGTTCTATATTAAGTGAAAATAGAAGGTTATTTCAATAGTGTTTGAGTTTTTTTTTTAAGGGTGTTAGCAAAATGACCCCTGATGGAATCGAACCATCAACCTATTGATTAAGAGTCAATTGCTCTGCCAATTGAGCTAAGGGGCCATTAAGGCAGAAAAGTAACACAAATTCAGCCTTTTGTCAATCGTTGGCAACACCTGAATATTTCTGAGGAATGGTGTGTTTCGGGTGTCGTGGGCCCGATTGCAATTTAATGGCGATGGCATATAATCTGCAGTGCCATGCTCGGAAAAAAGGTGCTGACTTGACAAGCCGCAAAATTGATTTCAAAGAACTGTTTTCCAGGTTTGCCCTGGAGGGAACTCCACTCTCTGCAAAAGCATACGGTTCCGGGCATATCCACGAAACTTTCCTGGTGCGCACCCGCGAACGCGATTGCCCGGACTACATCCTGCAGCGGATCAACACGAATGTTTTTGCGGACGTGCCCCGGCTCATGGAAAATATTTTGCGTGTGACCGAACACTTGCGCGTCAAGATCAGCGCTCTGACCGGATGCGACCCCGAAAATGAAGTGCTGACGGTCGTTACGGGCCGCGACGGCCGCCCTTTCCACCAAGACGACGCAGGCGATTACTGGCGCTGTTACATTTTTATAGAGCACCAGCGGCCGAACGATAGGCTGAATAGCCCCGGGCAGGCATTCGAGGCGGGAAAGCTTTTCGGACGTTTCATCGACCTGCTGGCCGACCTGCCTGGTCCGCCCCTGCATGAAACCATCCCCGCATTCCACAACGTCGAACATCATTTGGATCAATTCAAAAAAGTCCTGCAGACTGACCCGCTCCAGCGCAGGGCAGCCGCGGCAAAAGATATCGTCTTCGTCGAGGAGCGCTCCGAGGAGATGAAGCGCATCCTCATACTGGGCCGGGCTGGAATCATCCCACTGCGCATCACCCACAACGACACCAAGTTCAACAATATCCTTTTCGACAAGGCCGGACGGGGTCTTTGCATCATCGATCTGGACACGGTCATGCCCGGCTATGTCCATTACGATTTTGGCGACGCCATTCGCAGCGGCTGTAACAGCAGCCGCGAAGACGAGTCGGACTTGGAGCGAGTGGGAATGGACATTCATCTTTTTGCCGGCTATGCCAGGGGTTTTCTCGAATCTTTGCCAGGCTGCCTGAACACGGTGGAAATAGTCCACCTCGCTTTTTCGGCCAAGCTCTTTGCTTTCATGGTCGGCCTGCGCTTTCTCAGCGATTATCTGGCAGGGGACTTATATTTTAAAACCGTCCGTCCCAGCCATAATTTACAACGCGCCCGGGTGCAGTTTCGCCTGCTGGAAGAGATGGAAAAACACTTCGGTGAGATGGAGGATATTGTTTCCGGCCTGGCGCTGGAAACTACTTCTTGATGAAAACCGGCTGGCATAAGGCCAGTTCGCCTCCAGAAGAAAAAACCTTGGCCCGAACATACAGTTCGTCCCCCTTGAAGGCATAGGCGGCCTCCAGGCCGAAATCTTGTTTCAGGATCGCTCCGTTTTTGCCGATAAATTGTGTGGTATAGGCAGTATCGTAGTAAGGCTTGATGACCAGGCGGTACTCCTTGTCCGTAATTTGCACATCGGCCAGCTCCACTCCTGTGGAAGCGTAAAAATCGCCTTTTTCCAGGGCGGCACAAACCGCTTGCGGAGTCAATTCTATCACGCGCACAACTAGCCAGCCCTTGCCCGGGTGGTCGCGGCCGGGAAGGAACTCGCCAAGAAAATCGTGGGTGTCTTCGCTGATCACGCCGAAAATGGCCATGCCGTCGGAGAGCAGGGTGTCCCAGAGTTCTTCGCCGCCCATGCGGCCGCCGGCCGAAAAATTATTGGATTCGCGTTGCAGGTTGAATACTTCGAAATGATGCACGCCGCGCAGGGCTCTTATGTCCTCGGCGTTGATCGACCATTTGCGGTTGGGGTGGTTGATCACCGGCAGGGCTCCTGCCTGCTGCGCGCCGTCGACGGCGTTCTGCAGCGTTTCGCTCATGCTCGCCCCGGCCTGGGCCACGGGCAGGCGCTTGGGGTTCAGGGCGCAGACATGGGCCTGGCGTTTCTCGAAAGTGAGGCTGATCTCATCTCCGGGAATAACGATGAAATCGTCGCGATTGCCGTCGGCGTCGAGCGCCAGAGTGGGGGTAATCATGTCGTGGTCGGTGATGACCAGGAAATGGTAGCCGTGGTCCTGGTACCAGCGCGCCACCCGCTGGGGATATTCGTCGCCGTCGGAACGGTTGGTATGGGTGTGGGTGTTGCCCTTGACCCAGCGGGTCTGTTGGGCGCTCCACCCCCACAATGCCGTCATAAGCAAAAGAGTCGAAATTAATATTTTTTTCACTTGCTTCTCCTTGATTCGCCCGTTGAATATCCGATATTTTAAACAATAGATCGAGACAAGTCAAAAATCAGGAAAATCGCAAAACAGTTGCAAATAATATTTTTCATTTGCTAGAATGGAAGCATAGGGGAGAAACATGGCGGGAACAATCATTTTAAGCAAAGTTTTCAGTGGCGGCCAGACGTTCACGGTGGCGGTGAATGACATCTTGTATGAACCGGTGCAGTGCATCGTCAACGCCGCCAACGGCATGCTGGCGCACGGCGGGGGAGTGGCGGCGGTCATCGCCGAAGCCGCCGGCAGCGTTCTGCTGGCTGATTGCCGGGAGATCATTTCCATGCGCGGCCGTATCCCTTCCGGGCATGCCGTGGTCAGCAAGGCCGGCGACCTACCCTTCAGGGGCGTGATCCATGCCGTGGGGCCGAAAATGGGAGAAGGCGACGAGGAAAAGAAAATCATCCAGGCTTTGCGCGAAGCCTTCGACCTCGCCGAGGAGCGGCGCTGGAAGTCGCTCTCATTCCCGGCCATCAGCTCGGGAATATTCCTTGTGCCGTTAACGCTATGCGCGAAAAGTTACCTGCGCGCCGTAAAAGAATACTACGAGCAGAATCCGGGAGCCAAGCTCCGCGAGATCCGTCTCTGCCTTTTCATGGGGCCATTGCTGGACGAGGTAAAAAAAGAGTGGCAAAAAGTTTTCGCGGATTGACATGCCCTCTTATTCCCTTTATACTGCGGCTGGTGCAATCATTTCAACAAAGGTGACACGAGCCAATTGAAAATTTTACTTGAACATATAAGCGGATTGGCCAAGAAACGTTTCCAGGAAATCTTTTTCACTCCCGGATTGTTGCGCTGTCAATGCATGCCGGGATTGGGCCTGGCGGGCGGATAGGAGGGTTGCATGGCTTTCACCATTCCTGAAGCGTTTGAACCGGCCCCCACGGCTACCATTATCCATGCCTACAACAGCGAAGGTGTTTCGCTGCTCACGCTCAACGACGAAGAGATCTGGTCGGTGATCAAGGCCTCAGGGGCCAACCTGATCGGCAAGCCCAACATGCAGCCGCGCGTCCAGGTCATGGACCGCTACATCAAGGAACGGGACATCCAGATCAGCCAGGTCGAGCAGTCTCTGGCCATCGAGGAATCCCACGCCAGTTATTTTTGGGAGAAACAGGTCTCGGGAAAAAAATCTTTTGAAATGGCCTGCATGGAGGTCAACACCTGCGGCGATTCGCTAAGCCCAAAAGTGCTAAGCACTTTTCTGGACGCCTGTGATTATCCGGAACTGGTTTCTTTCATCTATTTCGCTCCAACTCCTTTGCTCAAGGATTTAAAAATTTCCGACCGCGAATCGCTGCGCAAGCAATGCTTCACGGTCCCCGTTGACTGTTATTCGCGCTATATCATCGACATCCAGGCTCCCATCGAAATTCCCGAGGGCAAGATGTTCATCGCCAATCTCTACCGCAAGGACCTGGCCAACATGGTGGAGCAGCTGCGCGCAGATGTGATCAGGAGATATTCCCAGCATTCGCTGAAACTGTCGCGCAGCGACCGCAAGCTGAAACTGATGGTCAATTCCCAACAGGAAGAATACCTGGCTTGCGCCTTCTACGACTGTGATCAGAAATTCGTCAATTCCCTGTGCAATCCCCAAGTACGTGAGGATGAAGCCCTTTATCTTCTGGAAGACTGTTTTGACGATGTGCTGCTCTCTACCGACACGCCTTTTGTTTTTGAGCACGATTTTGACCCACCCGGTTACACCAGTGTTTTTCTGACCGGAGGCACCGGCTATATCGCCTTGCATGTCACCCCGAATCCCATCGGCCAGACAAAGAATTTTGTTGAATTCTGCTCATACATCCATCCCAGCATGTGGGTTTTCGAAAGGGAATCATTGGTGCATGTCATGTGGCCGATCTTGAAATTGTTCCAGCCCGAACGGGCCGAGATCCATTACCGGGTCTCTTCGCGCAACATCACCCGCAGCCGCAACCTCCATCAGAAGTTCATTCGCAAGCGCCTTATAGGTTTGGGATATTCTTACGATGAATTCATTTCCTTCTACGACGAATATTTTGGCAGGACTTTTTTCCACCTTAACATCGAAAAAAAATAAGTTTTGGGGAGCGCGGCGCCTGAAAAAAATCAAGAAATACGTCGCAAACGCGAATCAGGATTTTCCTGATTGTTTTTCCCCATAAATTGAATTATTTTATTCACAGGAGAAATGGGGCGTCGAAAAACACGTCCCCCAAAAATTAAAATGCGTATCCGGTTTACTCTGCAGGCAATACCCGTGTCAATGGCGGCTCTGGGGTTGTGGGCTCTCATCGGCGGCTGGTATGTCGCTATCGCTCCGGCCAATACCGCCGGGGCCGACAACATCGGCATTGTCCTGTCCACTTTTGGCATTTGCCTGTTCCTGGCCGACCGTTTGGCTTTTTATTGGCTAAAACTCGACTGTTGGGTGATCTTCTTCAAGATATGGGTATGGGGGCTGTTTTTTATTATCTGGGGGCTTATTGAATGGCTGCAAGCTTTCTCAGCAAAGTATATGTCGGTTTTTATCGCCCATTGGCTGACCATTGCCCTAATTGTTATCGCCACCGGCGTGCTGGTCAATCGCCGGCGTCAGCAAAGTGAAGAGCAACAGCCTCCCTCACTTTTTCAAATTAAGTGATGCGCCCCGAGGTTCAATTATAAAAAGTTTCCCGGACAGGAAGTCGCTGACCCAGATGCGCTTGGCGGCATCGGTTTTGATCTTGCAAAGATCATAAAGGCAGTCACCGAACTGGCCGCGGACAAAAAAGGAGCTGTTGTTCCCGGCAAACGAGGTTTCTCCAAAAGGATATTTTTCCCTGTGCAGCAGTGTGATTTTTTTTGTTTTCAGATCAAATGTCAGGATCAACAATTCCTCTGAACTGTGGCTGGTGATCAGCAGTGAATTTTCATGGCAAACAACTTGATCGGGTTTGCCGGGGAAGGGGATTTTGTGGACTCGCTGAGTTGGGCCGAGTTCCGACAAGGTGTTGTCGCCGTGATTGATGACATAAGGGATGCCGCCGGCCACGACTGCTTTTAAAGGATTTCTGCCGCAGGCGATATCGCGGCGCTCAAAATCAGCTTTGCGGATAATGGTCAAGCGCTCGGCAGTAAAACTCAGGACATAGATGTTTTCCCGGTCCACGGCCAGCGCGGTCGGTGTGGGTCCGATCTCGAAACGCTTCAAAACCTTTCCCGCTTTGGCATCGATCACCTGCAGCACGCCGTTGTCCGTGTCCTTTTCTCCAACCCGGGCCAGGCAGAGCCAGTCTTTCTCCTCATCAAAGACAAGCAGGCGCTGGCTGGTTTCGCGGCTGACCGTGTCGGGCAACTCCAGGCGCATGTCGCCCTGGTTGGGGCTGCGCACCTCGTCGCCCAGTGAGATCAGGAATTGCTTTTCGTCGCCCCAATTGTTTTGCAGGGCATAAAGGCCGCCTGACGCGGTCAAAGCCATGCCCTGGGCCAGCCGCGGGATGCGGCGGTCATAATATTCCAGATCGCGGCCGTTCAGGCCCAGGATGCCGTTGCGGGCCGCCCAAATATATACAACCGGCCAGTAGGACTGGTGCGGACCGTAGGCAAGGTAGACATTGCCTGAAGGTGTAGCCAATGCCTGGTGGGGATAGACAACGGGCAGGGTACGGGTCGTGAAGCTGCCATCTGGTGTAACCCGGGCGAATTGATCCTCGTTGTTGAAAACCAGGAACGCATCGCTCCCAGGTTGTTGCAGTAATTCCTGAGGCGCCCAGCCGGTATACACTTTCTCAACACTGCCGATGGCCGGATCAAAAACACTGACGCCCGCCCCGAAAGAACCGTTGACCGCCGTGGCGCCCAGCGGCAGGTAAAGCTTGCCGTCGCGGCGATTGAAAGCCATGTTGAACATGTGCGGCAGTACGGCGGCCTGAAAAAAGCGCTTGCGCAACTTCCGGGACTGCAGATCGATCTGGTCGATCTCTCCGTATGCCCAACTGGAAACATAAAGAATATCGCCTTGCTCATCGATTGCGGAAGCATCGTTTCCGTATGCGGGGAGCATGATCTCGCTGATCCGTCCCTTGTCCTTGAAATCGATCACATGCAGGCTGGCATGATTGTCATAGGGGATGTAAAGTTCATCCCGCTTTTCATTGTAGCTGATCCCTACAGCCTCTGTGTAACCGGGAAGGGAGATGATCGCATCGGCTTGGCCGCCGCGGGAGATTTTTGCCGCCTGGACCACCTTGCGCTCGGCGGTTTCCACCACCAGAAGCAGGGCGTGTTGACTCTGGCTGTAAGCGGCAAAATGCCAGCGGGCGCCCGCGATCAGGTCGAGTCGGCGTTGAGCCAGCCGTTTGCCGCTGGCCGCTGCAAAGACATGCAAAGTGGAAGTATAGCCGTCCACAGCCAGGACTTCACCTGAGCCGGAATCGCAAACAACCTTGCGAATGGGCGGCGGCGGTGTCTGGTTCAGATTCATGGCGCTCTCTTCTTTTTCACTCCAGGGAATATAGCGGACCCGGTTATTATGCAGATCGACGAATGCCATATCACGGCTTTCTCTTCCGACCAGAAAGGCGTTGCCGCTGTTTTCGTCAACGGCCACCATCTCAAATTGCTTGTTGGTGGGGAAATGGCGCGTTTTGTTACTTCCCGGGAAAACCACTTCCAGGGTCTTGTTGCCGATGACGTAAGCGTTGCCGGTGCGGGAATCGATGGCCAGCGCTTCGGATTTCAAGTATTGCGGAACGCGGCTGCTGATCGGGATATTGCAGACCGAACGGTTTTCACAATCGATTATTGAAACCGAAGATGTCAGGGTGTTGGCCACGACCAGGCGGTTGCGCTCTGCATCCATTCTGATCAGCAGCGGACCGGCCCCATTGACTTTGAGTCCGGACGCGGCTAAAAAATCGACTTTCCTGACTGTAACGGCGGCAAAGCCGCCCTGGATTGAAATCAGTAAAATTGACAAAATAATTTTCCAACGCATGCATCCTCCTGGTTATCCGCGGCAGCCGTTTTATGGCCCGGCCGGCTGCGGGAGTGTGCCAAGATGGTATAATGGCCGCAAATGGCTGTCAAGTTCGTCTGGAAATCAGGGCGCTGCTTGTTTAAAATGCGAATATTGGCTATTATCCAGGTTCAGGCATGGTGGGCATCCGCGACATGACGATGCCAACCCGTTCCTGAACATGGGATGAAAAAGCAAAATAAAATCCGTCTCGACCAGGCCATGCTGCTAAGGCATTTGGCTCTGAACTTGAAAGAGGCCCAGGCCCTGATCATGGCCGGGGAAGTGCGGGTCGAAGGCCAGATGGCTGACAAACCCGATCGTCAGATCAACGCCGGCGCTGCCATCCAAATCGAAAAAAATCACCCCTATGTTTCCCGGGGGGCTTTCAAGATCGAAAAAGCCATCCAGGAATTAGCGATTGATGTGCGCGGCCTGAAAGTTCTTGATGTGGGCATTTCAACCGGAGGTTTCAGCGATTGCCTTTTTCAGTTAGGCGCTGCCCAGATATGCGGATTGGATGTGAATATTTCCCAGGTGGATTACGGATTACGCCAGAATCCACGGCTGTGTCTTTTGAAAAAAAACGCCCGTTTCCTGAAGAAGGAAGATGTCCCCTTTGAACCGGACCTGATCATTATGGACCTTTCTTTCATTTCCATCACCAAGATCCTGCCGGTCCTGGCCGTGTTCAGCAGAGCCAGGATCTTGTCCCTGATCAAACCCCAGTTCGAAGCGTCCCGAGGGAGCGTGGCCAAGGGGGGAGTAGTCCGCGACCGCGAACAGCGGCTGCGCATCCTGCTCAGGCTGAAACATCAGATCGAAAATCTGGACTTTGCGGTTTTGGCCTGGGCGTTGTCCGGGATCAAGGGCAGAAAAGGCAACCAGGAATATTTTTTTCTGTTGCAAAGTGGAAATAAAAATTCAATTGATGATAAAATGATCAGTAATGCCTGCGAAATTTAGACATGCAGCGATCGTGGCCAAACCTCATGAGGGCGTGGTTCACTATCTGCAGGAGACCATCGCCATTTTGAACGAGTGCGCCATCGCTTATACCCTGGAAAAAACAGCCGCCCAGTTGCTGCAG
>JALHTJ010000207.1 GCA_022865785.1 Candidatus Aminicenantota bacterium | reverse complement strand
TGACAACCAGGGTCGAAGCAAGCGCCTTGACTGCGGAGAGTTTGCCGCAACTGGCGCTGGAGAAGCTGCTGCCCGGGTACGTGCTGGCAGTCAAGGCGCCTCGCCCCGGATATCTTGAGGCGCGAATTCGCAGAGAGCTGCGGGTCAATTACGTGCTTATCGCTGCACTGCTTTTAACCCTGCTTGTGGTCGTGGCCTTGTTTTTTCGTTCCCTGCGCCGCGACATGGAATTGCTGGAACTCAAAAACCGCTTCCTGGACAGCGCCGCCCACACCCTAAAAACCCCCCTGGCCCGCATGCGCATGCTTGCCGAGCAGCTGCAGTTGAACTGGCTGAAAAGCGAGGAGCAGCGGGCTGTCCAGCCCGGCAGAATTATCGCTGCCGCGGACCGCATGAACGATTTGATCGGCAATTTGCTTGATCTCTCGCGCATCGAGGCCGGGCAAAAAACCTACCGTTTCCAGCCGGCGTCTTTGCCGGAAATAGCCAGGCAGGCATGGGGTGAGGCCCTGCCGCTCCTTAAAGAAAATGGCTTTGCTTGCCGGGTTGAAATCGCTGAAGAGATGCCGGAGTTAACTGGCGATGCCCGTGCCCTGCGGCTGGTGATCGGCAACCTGATCCAGAACGTGCTCAGCTATTCATCTGATCATAAAGAGATCGAGTTGAAGGTTTACAGCTCCGCCGGTGAGGCGGTGCTGGAGGTGGCTGATTGTGGTCTGGGTATTGCTCCGGAACACCACGCGGCTATCTTCACCAAGTTTTTCCGGGTCGAAAATGACGAAACCAGTACCAGCCAGGGCAGCGGCCTAGGGCTGTTCCTGGTTAAACATGCCGTTGATGCCCACGGCGGCCGCATCGAAGTGCAAAGCGCGCCTGGGCAAGGATCGAGGTTTATCATCCGCCTGCCCATGGCCGGGGGACTGAGTCGCTGCGGAAAAAAGGTGAAGCAATCATGAACAAAATACTGATCATTGAAGACGACAGCACCCTGCAAAAAGGGCTGGCGGAGACCCTGCAATTCCATGGCTTTGCAACCCTCAGCGCCCGCGACGGCCGTTTGGGGCTGGAATTGTATGGCAAGCAACACCCCGATCTGATCATCCTCGACATCATGCTGCCCGGATTTGACGGCTATGAAATCTGCAAACAGATCCGCCGCCATGACGAAAAGACGCCGATCATCATGCTCACGGCCCGTGATCGGGAAAACGACAAGCTGCTCGGCTTCGAGCTGGGGGCCGACGATTATCTGACCAAGCCGTTCAGCATCAAGGAACTGGTGGCCCGGGTACAGGCGCTGCTGAAAAGGACAGCCAGGGAAAAAGAAGCCCCGACGACTGTCCGTATCGGGGAAGTCGAGGTTTTGTTCCGCCGCTTTGAAATCCGCCGCGGCAAACGGACCCTGGACATGACGCCCAAGGAAACCGCGATCCTGCGGCTGCTGGCTGCCCATTCCCCGGAAGTGGTCAGCCGCGATCAGATCATGGACCGGGTCTGGGGTGATGAATATGAACCGTCACCCAGAACCATCGATAATTTCATCCTCAAGCTGCGCCAGAAAATTGAACTTAATCCGGCCCGGCCCGAACATCTGCTGACCGTGCACGGGGCAGGCTACAAATTGATCATTTGAAGATAGTCATTGACTGCGGCCATGACATTTTTATGACAGAATCATGATACTTCAGAGACCACATTTCATTTGCGGCCCCTTACAATGGTGAAAAAGGAGCAAACATGAAAAAAATCATGATCCGCGTATTGTTGGTGCTGCTGGCCTTGATCGTGGGTTACCTGGCCTTCAACCAGATCGATGCCCGGCCGTATCGATCCAAGTTGGCTGCGCCGCCGGCCCTGGCGCCGGAGGTCTTTGAAAAAACGAACGGCTATTACCGCTTATGGACATTGACCGAGCCGAAGGAAGTCGATATCGAAACCGACGCGGTGCGTCTTCCTTACCGCCGTCTCAGCGACCCCACCTTTGACAATGACCGCTATATAAAGGAATTCAACCAGGAGAAGAATAAAAAAAAGTATAACTATCCAATAGAACTGAGGAAAGTAATAGGAGTCATGAGATTTGGGGTTGATTGGCTGGCCGCTTTAAAGCAATACCAGGAGCAGTTAACCAAGGCCCGCGAAGAATACGGGTTCATACTAGACCGTTATGAAAAACTGATCAACTGCGACAGCTTCAGCGATTTCACCCTGGTGAGAAATGATGCTCCTATTCCCAACCTGCTGGTCTGGCTCCATACGGCCAAGCTCTCCATCGCCCTGGATATCATGGCGGCACAACAGGGCGGCGCTTCCGAAGCCGCCCTGCACTTGCTGCGCCATCTACACTTTGCCAACAAAGTGACCCCCAACAGTCGCACACTAATTACCAACCTGGTAGCCAAAGCCGTGGCGCGCATGGCCATCTGGGCTCTGAACGATATCATGAACCAGAAAGATTGCCCGCTCGATGTGTTTCAAGTAATTCTGGATAACACCCCTCCGCTTCCCTATGAGGAGTTCGGCTCCCGCTTTCCGTTTACTTGTGAAACGTACTGGGTGACCGATCCTGAGCTCTCTGCAACGAATTGGTTTTCCATAGTCAAACACAAATTGTTCTTCCAAAAAAACCGCACCCGCAATATCCGCATTGGCTATATGGAGGGGATTATCCGTTATGAATCGATCCCGCCCCATCTCTGGAGCGAGGACATCCAGGGACTACCCCAACAGGCGCAAGGAGCCTTCTGGTGGCTGCAAAATCCCTTGGGTAAAAAATATCTTGACGCTTCATCCATGGAAAATTTCATTGCCGTGATATTCAAATCCTGGGCGCTGAAGACGCAGCACGACATGCTGCACATCGCCGCCGACCTGCACCGAAGCTTTGATCCGGCGCGGTCGATACAGTCGCAGCTCAATGATTTGCCGAGCTACCGGGAATTGCTGGACCCCTGTTCCGGTAAGCCTTATGTGTGGAATGAGGCCAAGCAGATACTCTACAGCATCGGCATCGACCGCCGCGACAACCAGGGGGATACCAGAGATAATCAGGCTTGGCAGGATGCTGATTATGCTCTTCCGGTCATTACTTTCGTCAAGTAGGCATGGTTTGGTTAAAGGCAACAGGGGATTGTAAAAAAGCAAATATCAGATCGACTTCAGCGACTGGACCGACTCCTCGGGCGAGACAAGGTCCGAGACGTTTCTGCTAAATCAGCTTTTTCAGGATTTCATCGATGGCATAGAAGGTTTTCTGGGGGATTTTGTTTTGCGGGTAGTATTGTTCCAGCAATTGAAATACATCTTCAGTTTTTTTGATCTTCAAATATTTCAACAGGGTTTTGATATCGTCAATATCAGAACTTTCCAGGCCGATTCTCATGGACATGCATTTCATGGCCAAGAGGTATTGGGGTTCCGGAGTATATACCGCCAAATTTTTATGTCTGATGAAAAGATTTTGTTTGAAAGAATCGCTGGTGATGAAGCCCTTTACGGAATCGTTCAGCCAGCCCGCCGGCAGATGATGTTTGCGGGCGATTTTTTCACTGATGGCGTAAATTTCTTTTTTTGGCCGAAAAATAGCGTCCACGTCTTTGGTCGACGTTCGGGCATTGAAAGCTAAAACCATGGCCGCGCCGCCGAACAGGAGAATTTCGCCCTTTAAATTTTGCTTTTCCAATTCAGCGGAGAGTTCTTCCAGGTAGCGCAGGATTTGTTTTTTGGAGAGAGTCGTCATACCCGGATCAGGACATTCTCGGACACGAATATGTTTCTGCGCCGGAATGAAACCGGACTCTCTACCAGCAAAAACGGTTTGAGCGATTCCAACTCTCCGACAAAGAAAGGTTCTTTTAAAAAAAATTTTTTATCTTCCACCCAATCGGGGATTTTTAGGCGGTTTCTGACGCAGAGCTCCTCCACGAGTGCCGCGATATACGCCTTTTCCTTATTTTTTTTTATTTGCGGAAAAGGGCGGTTTTCGATCATCTTGATCTTATTTTCTTTAGTGGAACAATTGAATTCATCGATGAAGTTTGCCAGCAAAAACCTGAGATTTTTCATGGTGCCATTATATGTTTCAAACAAAACTTTATCAAGGGTATAAAGGCGAGGAGATTTCAGATTGACTTCAGGGACTGGACCGACTCCTCGGGGGAGACGGGGTTGATGTAGAAGCCGGTGCCCCACTCGAAGCCGGCCACGCGCGCCAGCACCGGCATGAACTCGATGTGCCAGTGGTAGAAATCCTGGACGTTGTTGGCGCAGGGGGCGTTGTGGATGATAAAATTGTAGTCGGGGCGGTTCAGCAACTGGGCC
>JALHTJ010000206.1 GCA_022865785.1 Candidatus Aminicenantota bacterium | reverse complement strand
GAGTCCTTCTCGTCTTTCATGAAGGCGCCGCTGCCGGTTTTCACGTCCAGGACGATGCCGTCCGAGCCCAGGGCCAGTTTCTTGCTCATGATCGAGGAGGCGATGAGCGGCAGGCAGCTGACCGTGGCCGTGGCGTCGCGCAGGGCATAGAGCTTCTTGTCGGCCGGGACGATGTTCTCGGTCTGGCCGCAGATAACCATGCCGGTCGAGGCCAGGACCTCGCGGAACTGGTCGGCTTCGAGAAAGACGTTCAGGCCCGGAATGGCTTCCAGCTTGTCCAGGGTGCCGCCGGTGTGGCCGAGGCCGCGGCCGGAAAGCATGGGTACACGAACTCCGCAGGCGGCCACGAGCGGCGCCACGACGAAGCTGATCTTGTCGCCGACGCCGCCGGTGCTGTGCTTGTCGATCTTTTTGCCGGGCACGGTGTCCAGGGGGATGCGGTCGCCGGAATCGAGCATGATCGCGGTCAGGTCGGCCAGCTCGCGCTCGCTCAGGCCGCGGATATACACTGCCATCAGCCAGGCCGCGACCTGGTAATCGGGGATGTCTCCCCTGACGTAGCCCGAAATTACGAAGGCGATCTCCTCGCGGTCCAGTTCCTGGCCGTCCCGCTTCATTGAAATGATCTCATACATTCCGTTTGCCATTTTACCTCGCTGTCCCGTCCCGGGGATGCCTCAGCCGCCGCCGGCGGGGGAGAAAAGGTCGATGCTGTCGCCGCCGCGGACCAGCGTCTCCAGGTTCTGCTTCAGGCGGATATTCTCGCCGTTGACCAGGATGATGGTCCCGGTCAGAAGCTTTTTTTCCGGGTCGAGCAATTCGGAGAGGAAATTTTGCCCGGTTTTGTCCTTTGCCAACTGCAGCAGTTGTAAAATATTGAGCTCATCGCTGGCGATTTCCAACACTGGGGCATGTACCTGGCGTCGTAAAAGCCCGTAAAATTTAACCACGATCTTGCCGGCCAATTTATAATCCGAGTTCCGCCAGGGTCCGGGGCAGCGGCACGCCTTCCTTGTCCCAGCCGCGCACTGAATAATAGTCGTCGAGCATTTCCTCAAGGCGCACCAGGCGGTGGCGTGACGACCCGGTCTGGAGTTCTTCATTGAAAAAGCGCGGCGGCAGGGTGTCGTCACCGCGGCTGAAACCGGCCCGGTTGTTGAATACCCTTTCCAGCGTATAGATGCGGCGGCCGATCTTCAACAGCTCTTCGTCGCTGAAGTCCAGGCCGGTGACCGTGCGCAGCATCTCGGTAAAAGTGGAGATGCCCATGGCGATTTGCAGGAAGCGGCAGAGCACGGTTGAATCCACCAGGGCGGAAATATCCTGGAACAGGGCCACGATCTCGGCCTTGCCGACGGTCGAAAAACGGTCCAGGAAAACCGGGTGGCCGAGGATCTCGGGGGATATCATATAGGCGCGCATGTGGCAGCCGCCGCGGTTGGAGGTGGCATAGCTCAGGGCCATGCCCTGGACGCCGCGCGGGTCATAGGCCGGGATCTCCATGCCCTTGACCTGCATGGCCAGTTCCGGACGGCCGTATTTTTCGGCCAGGCGCTTGGAGCCCAGCGCGAGTTCGGCGCCGATCCCTCTGCGGTAGGCAGTGTCTTCCACGAAAGCCAGAAGTTTGCTTGCATCGCCCCAGTCCAATTTTTCCTTCCAGGCCCCGGTCTCGCTGAGTTCCATGGCGCAGCCGATGGTGCTGCCCATGGTGATGGTGTCGAGGCCCAGTTCGTTGCAGGCGTAGTTGGCTTCGGTGATAGCGGTCAGGTCACTGACCCCCAACTGGGCTCCGAAGGCCCACACAGTTTCGTATTCCGGCCCTTCGCCGTGCTTGTTTTTGGTCCGCGTAGTGCGGCCGCAGCCGATGGGGCACTTGTAGCAGGCGCTTTGGCGCTGCAGCAGCGATTCGGCGATCTTTTCGCCGCTGGTGCCCTCGGCATCGTTGAACATGCCGCGACGGAAATTTTCGGTCGGGAACATGCCATGGGCGTTGATGATATTGACCAGAACCGAAGTGCCCAGGACCTGCAGCGCTTTGCCGGTCACCGGATTTTTATCGATAATGCGCTCGAGGCGCGCATTCATGGCCTTATACCCTTCCGGGTCGGCGATGGTCACAGCCTGGCTGCCGGAGGCGGCGATGGCTTTCAGGTTTTTGGCGCCCATGACGGCACCCATGCCGCCGCGGCCGGCGGCACGGTCCTTGTCGTTCATGATAGCCGCGAACGCCACCCGGTTTTCCCCGGCCGGGCCGATGCAGGCCACCGAAGTTTTTGCCGGGGTTTGCTCCTGGATCGCTTTCTGGGTCTGCTGGGTATTCAAACCCCACAAGCCCGCAGCGTCGCGGACTTCTATGCCGCCGTCATGGATGTAGAGGTAGACGGGATGGTCGGCCCGGCCCTGGATGACCAGTCCGTCCAGCCCGGCGCTCTTCAGAACCGCGCCGAAGCTGCCGCCCGAGCTGGAATCGCAAATGGTTCCGGTCAGTGGTGAGCGCGAGACGACCGCGTAGCGGCCCGAGGTCATCACCGTGCCGGTCAAGGGCCCGGTCATGAAGATCAGGGCATTGTCAGGGGCGAAAGGATCGGTCTTGGCTGAGCACAGGTCGGTGTACAGCTTGACCCCCAGCCCGCGTCCGCCGAGATAGCGGCGGCGCATTTCGTCGTCGATGGCCACGGTTTCCTGCTCCAGGCTGCCGAGATCGATTTTGGTTATTTTTCCCATCCAACCGTTCATCTTTTCTCCATTATTCGTAGAATTTGTTGAATTTTTCCAGGTGCGGGCAGGTCAGGCATTTCTTTTTGTAATAGGCGTAAACGGCCTTGGGCTGCTTGTCGAGGCTGGCGAAACGCGAGGGGCAGAAATGGCAGGGTATCTCTTCCTCGAGCCAGGCGGCCGGGGCGAATTTATAGAGGGAAAGCCCTTCCAGAATGGCCACGCTGGAACTCACCCCCAAACGGGAAGCGCCGGCCCGGATCAGCCGCCAGGCGTCTTTGAAATTGCGGATGCCTCCCGAGGCCTTGACTCCGATGTCGGGACCCACGGTCCGGCGCATAAGGCGCACGTGGTCGGGGAAGGCGCCGAAGGCCCCGAAACCGGTCGAAGTCTTGACGAACTTGGCCCCGGCTTCGACCGACAGTTCGCAGCCGCGGACGATCTCCTCGTCGGTCAGGAAGCAGGTCTCCAGGATAACCTTGACCAAGGCGGGCCGGCTGGCTTCCACCACGCCAGCGATGTCGTCGCGGACCAGGTCCAGTCTCTTGTCGCGCAGGGCGCCGACGTTGACCACCATGTCGATTTCGGCGGCGCCGTTGCCCACCGCTTCGCGGGCTTCAAAGGCCTTGGCGGTGCTGGTTCCGGCCCCGAGCGGAAATCCGACCACGCTGCAGACCAGGACGCCGCTGCCCTGGAGTTTTTCCGCGGCAAAGCGGGCATAGGCGCCGTTGATGCAGACAGTATAAAAACCGAAGCTGCGCGCTTCGCTGCACAGGTTGGCGATCTTTTTTTCGCCGGAGTGGGCGCTCAGCTCGGTGTGGTCGATCATTTTGGCCAATGTTTCCTTGTCCAGATCAATCATTTTGTCCTTGCTCTTTTGTATATAATTATAGTGAAACCCATGTTCATTTTTTCAGGTGAAAGATGAACGGCACCAGCTCGGCCACGGTGGTGTCGTGGCTTTGGCCTTCGCGGTTGCACATGTGCACCACTGTCGGCGGCGTTGCGAACTCGGCGATCACCTGGCGGCAGGCGCCGCAGGGGGGGAGGAACTCCTCGCTCTCGCCGATGACCAGGATCTCGCGAATTTCCCTCTCGCCGGCGGCAACCATGGCGAAAATGGCGTTGCGCTCGGCGCAGCAGGTCAGTCCGAACGAGGCGTTTTCCACGTTGCAGCCGCTGAATATCCTGCCGCCGGCGCCGAGCACGGCCGCGCCCACGTGGAATTGGGAGTAGGGGGCATAGGCATTTTTCCGCGCCTTCCTGGCCGCGGCCAGCAATTCTTCCTTTTTATCGGCCATGATCCTCCGGCGCGCCCGTTGGCAGGGGCGCAATTGTAAATTCTAAAGCAGCGGCGGAAATAAATCAAGGCAATGACAGGCGAATTTTATATTTCTCGGAAATGTGTGGCCAGGGTCACCAGGCCATTATGGTTGAGCCGACTTGAAAAATCATTTTAAAATTAGTAGACTCATTGTGTGTTATTAGAAACGTGTCTCGATTATTGGGGGAGACGGCGGTAAAAAATGAAAGATCGAAACCAAACTTCAATTCTTGGCCTTTCTGAATATTTGCCCATGAGATTGGGCTTATGAAGAGAACTGTAAAAGTTCCCAGCAAGTTTCGCGAGATCTTCGCCAAAGCTCAGGAATTGGTCGGAGCCTATTTCAGCACAAAGGTGGAGGATGCAGCCAGGGGAATGATCGATATCGGCGGGCAGAGATACATCCTGATACGGGCCGCGTCGATGTCTGTCGAGTTTTTCGAGATTGCCAAGCGACTGTATGCCGATAAAAGCGAAGAGGAAGCGCTGTCACTGGCGCGCGGACTCCTCTTCGACCTGGCCCACGCCATTGGCAGCTCCGATGCCAAGATTTTCGCCCAGAAGATGAACCTGAAGGATCCCATTACCAAGTTGTCGGCCGGACCCATTCATTTCGCCCATTCCGGCTGGGCATTGGTCGACATCTTGCCGGGAAGCAAGCCCACCCCCGATGCAGATTATTTACTGGTCTACGATCATCCCTATTCCTTTGAGGCCCATGCTTGGCGGGAGGTCGGGAAAAAGCCAGATTTTCCGGTTTGCGTGATGAATGCCGGTTATTCCTCCGGTTGGTGCGAGGAGAGCTTCGGGGTACCGCTGGTGGCCGCGGAAATTTTGTGCCAGGCCAAGGGCGATAGCCATTGCCGTTTTATCATGGCCCATCCCGATCGCATTGCCGGCAGCATCGATGCCTATTTGCGGAAGAACCCCGAAATTGGAAAAATCGTCGATAGTGTTGAGATTTCCCGATTTTTCCAGAAGAAAAAAATCGAAGATGAGCTAAGGGAAAAGCAGCTGCGGCAGGAAATTCATGAAAGGGAAATTGCTGTAACGGAATGGCAGACCAGCGAGGAACGTTACCGGATTCTGTATGAATTCAACCCCTCCATGTACTTCACCGTGGATGCCCAGGGTGTTGTCCTCTCTGTCAACCGTTCGGGATGCGAACAGTTGGGTTATTCAGCGGCAGAGCTGGTCGGTCAGTCGTTCCTCAATGTGTTTTTTCCGGATGACAGGCCTGACGTGCAGAGGCAGCTGGCTTCCTGTTTGCAGCGCCCCATGGAAGTTGTTAACTGGGAATCGCGAAAAATCCATAAGGACGGGCGCCTGATCTGGTCAAAAGATATGGCCCGGGCTGTGCGCCAGACCGACGGTCATTCGACGATCTTCATTGTTTGTGAGGATATCACTGAAAGGAAGCGGTCTGAGCAGGTGCAGAAAGCTATTTACCAGATCTCGGAATCGGCCCAAACCGCGATCAATCTGAATCAGCTGATCCGCTCTATCCATGCCACCATCGGTGAACTGATGCCGGCCAGGAATTTTTACATCGCCCTTTACGACCTGAGCTCGAAGGTGATTCATTTTCCCTACTGGGTCGACGAAGTTGATGAGGTTCCTCCCCGCGGCGATTTAAGCAAGGGACTAACCGAATATGTACTGCGGACAGGGAAGCCGCTGCTGGCGGCGCCGGAGGTCTTCGAGCGGCTGGTCGCATCCGGGGAAGTCGAGTCAATCGGCGCGCCCTCGCTTGACTGGTTGGGAGTACCGCTGCGGACGCAGAGGGGTGAAACGATTGGGGTGATGACCGTTCAGACCTACACCGAGTCGGTCCGTTACAGTGAGGCCGACAAGAACATACTGGTATTTGTCTCCAACCAAGTGGCGATGTTGATTGAGCGCAAAAGAGCGGAGGAGGCGTTGCGCGAGAGCGAAGAGCGTTTCAGGCGGATGGCCGATAATGCCCCTCTGGGCATCATCGTCATCGATCGCGAAGGACGCATTCTCGACGTCAACCCGGCGTTGTTGCGGATTCTCGACTCGCCTTCGCCCGAAGCCACGAAAGAGATCAACATCTTCACTTTCCCGCCCATGGTTGATTCCGGGATCGCGGGCGATTTTAAAAAATGCCTGGACGAGGCCAGCCTATTCACCAGCGAACATCCCTACACCTCGAAATGGGGAAAGAAAGTTTACCTCCGCTCGCATCTTGTGCCTATTTTCGCTGCCGACCGCGCGGTTGTCGGGGTTCAGGGACTTATCGAGGATTTCAGCGAATACATGCAAGTGGAAGAGGAGCGTCATCGTCTTGAGGAGCGCCTGCAGCGGGTGGAAAAGATGGAAGCCATAGGCACACTGGCCGGGGGTGTGGCTCACGACTTGAACAACGTACTTGGGGTTTTAAGCGGCTATGCGGAACTGCTGCTGCTGGGAATGGAAAAGGATACTCCCCAGCGCCAGTATGCCACCAACATTCTGAAGTCCTCGGAGCGCGGGGCGGCCATCATCCAGGATCTGCTGACTCTGGCGCGGCGTGGAGTTTCCGTTTCCGAGGTGACCAACCTGAATGATCTGGTCGGCGATTACCTGAATTCCCCTGAATTCCTGAAACTCAAGTCGTTGTATCCTCAAGTCAGGGTCGAGACCTCGCTGGCGCCGGACCTGCTCAACGTGATAGGGTCGCCGGTGCATCTCGAAAAATCTGTGATGAACCTTGTCCTGAATGCCACCGAGGCAATGCCCACAGGCGGCACGGTCACCATCACCACGAGCAACCGCTTTTTGGAAAAGTCCGTCTCGGGACACGAGGAGATGCAAGCCGGGGACTATGCCGTGTTGGCGGTGAGTGACACCGGCACCGGCATCCTTTCCGAGGACATCGGGCGAATTTTCGAACCCTTTTATACCAAAAAAAACATGGGGCGCAGCGGCACAGGCTTGGGCCTGGCCGTGGTCTGGGGAACGGTCAAGGACCATAACGGTTATATCGACGCTCAGAGCGAATTAGGCAAGGGATCGACCTTTACTCTTTATTTTCCTGTCACCGAGAAAAGCCGGCAAATGAGTCAGTCCCCTGCCTCATTGGCTCAATTCATGGGCAGGGGCGAGTCCATCCTGGTTGTCGATGACATGCCAGAGCAGCGTGAGTTAGCCACATCCATGCTGACCCGGGTAGGCTACCAGGTGCAGACAGCGGCTAGCGGCGAGGAAGCGCTTCAATACCTGCGGGACCATGCCGCGGATTTGGTCATTCTGGACATGATCATGGATCGGGGTATTGACGGGCTGGAAACCTTTCGTCGCATTCTGGCCATACGACCGCGGCAGAAAGCCATCATCGTCAGTGGCTTTTCCGAGACCGAACGGGCCAAAAAGGCCCTTGATCTGGGGGCGGGCGCTTTTATACAGAAACCATTCATCCTTGAAAAGATCTGCCAGGCCATTCGCCGCGAGCTGGACAAGGCATAATTCCCATCCGGTCATTTAGCGAGTCGCGATGGTCGTTCAGCGCTATGGTAAAAAATAGCGGTATGTTACAATGGCTTTCTTGGCATCAGGAGGCGCAGATGAAGAGGATTTTTGTTTTGGCCTGGGCGGCATCGTTGCTGGGCGGGCTGTTGTGCGCCCAGACCCTGGACGAGATCCTGGCCCTGAATTATCAGGCCCACGGCGGACTGGACAAACTCAAGGCCGTCACGTCCATGAAGATAACCGGCAAGATCGTCATCCCCGAACAGGGCCTGGAAATGCCCATGGTAATGTGGCAGAAATATCCCGATAAGATGCGGGTGGAAAGCCGGTTCCAGGACAAGAAGATAGTCCAGGCCTATGACGGACAGAAGGCTTGGTGGATCATGCCCTTCCTGTCTGAAGAGCCCCAGGAAATGGAGCCGGGACAGGCCAAGTTATTCGCGGAACAGGCCGATTTCGAGAATCCCCTGGTCGTTTTCAAGGAAAAGGGCTACCCGCTCGAACTCCTGGGCAAGGAAGAGATGGAAGGGACGCCGGTGTTCAAGCTGAAACTGACCAAGCCCGACGGCAGGGAAATATTTTTTTATCTGGACGCCGCAAGCGGCCTTGAAGTGAAAAGTACCCTGACCGTGAAAATCGGCGAGACCGAGACCCTGAATGAGATCCTCTATGGCGACTACAAACCGGTTGACGGCATGATGATGCCGTTCTATGTGGAAAACAAGTTGAACGGCAAGACCCAGATGCAAATGATCATGGCAACGCTTGAACTCAATCCGGCCATGGCCGACACCATGTTCGCCATGCCGCAAAAGCAAGAAACAGCCAAAACCGATGGGCAAAGGCAATAGCCATTGGGCCAATGAAGGGAAAGAAAAATAATTTGATATCATCATGTTGGAGATCGATTTTTAAGAAAATTTTGCCGGTGGCAGATCCAGGAGGTCGCCTATGAAAAAAAGCATTTTTCTCTTGAGCATTCTTTTGCTGGTTTTCTTGTCGGGATCAGCCCAGGACGACCTGCAGCACCAATTGGCAGCCGCGGGTGGGGCCAAGGAGTACCCGGGTTCTCCCTACCTGATCGTGCACGACCGCACCGCGGTGCGCGTCGAGGAGTCGGGGCTCAGCCACGTCGACAAGGAAGTGCTCTATAAGGTCCTCGACCCCGAGGGCGCTAAGACGCTGCAGTCCCTGACATTCGGCTACGATCCGTTGTCGGCCTGGGTCGAAGTGCGGGAGATGAAGGTCCTGCGCGCCGGCGGCGGGATCGAAACGGTGCCGCTGACAGCGGTTCGTGACTACCCGGCACCCGCCCGCGCCATCTACTGGGGCGCACGTGAGATCATCATTCCCGTCGGCCGCCTGGAGCCCGGTGACGGTGTCTGGATTAAGACCTACCAGAAAGGGTTCACCTACGCCCTGCTCGGTGCCAACGCACCTGCCGACGCGCAGGCGGATGAGCGCTATATCCCGCCCATGAAGGGCCATTTCTACGATATCATCCCGTTCTATTCCACCATCCCCGTCAAGGTGAAAAGCTATCGCGTGAGCCTGCCCGCGACGAAAAAGCTGCAGTTCGAAATGTATAATGGCCAGGCCCGGCATTACGCCCACCTGCTGGGCGATCAGAGCGAGTATTTCTGGGAAGTGAGGGACATCCTGCCCTTTAAGAAAGAGGCCGACATGGTCGACCTCTCCGATGTCGCCCCCAAGCTGCTTATTTCCACTTCACCCGACTGGCAGGCCAAATCGCTGTGGTTCTACCGTGTGAATGAGGATTACGGTTCTTTTGAGTTCGATGACGAGATTAAGGCCAAAGTGGACGAGATCGTCCGTGGCGCCAAGTCGGACTGGGAAAGGATCTCGCGCCTGACCCACTGGGTGGCCGAAGAAATACGCTATTCAGGCATTTCCATGGGCCCGGGCGAAGGCTATACCCTGCACAAGGGGACCATGACTTTCAGCGACCGTTGCGGAGTATGCAAGGACAAAGCTGGCATGCTGATTACCATGCTGCGCGCCGCCGGCTTCGAGTCCTACCCGGCCATGACCATGGCCGGTTCTCGCATCGACCGCATTCCGGCCGACCAGTTCAACCACAGCGTCACCCTGGTCAAGATCGACGGCAAATATCATCTGCTCGATCCCACCTGGGTGCCCGGGGTGCGCGAGCTCTGGTCCTCGGCCGAGCAGCAGCAGGAATACCTGATGGGCGTGCCCGAGGGGGCGGACCTCCAGTCCACGCCGCTATCGCCGCCGGAGAAGCACTATGCCCGCTACCGACTCGACTCGACAATCGGCAGCGACGGCACCCTCAGGGGCCGCGTGCGCATTGAGGCCGAGGGACAGTCCGATTCCGGTCTTCGCCGCATCTTTACGCGCTTCCCGCTCCACCGCTGGCCCGAGGCGTTGCAGCGGGAGTTCTTTCACCTGCATCCCGCGGCGCGGGTTTCCGGTGTCGTCTTTCCCGATCCCTTCGACATCGCCAAGCCCATGCTCATCGAGTTCAAGGTCGAGATCCCCGGCTATCTGAAGAAAGGGGAGCGGATCGCCCTGGTCAAGCCGCTGGCGGCTTCCCTGCCCTTCCAGGGCGTCCTGGGCTTCCTGAGGCTGAACACGGGAATCGAGGAAAGAAAGTACCCTTTCCGCCTGCGCAGCTCGCAGCTGGTGGAGGTGCGAGAAACCATGAAGTTCCCAGGAAAGTGGCGGGCGGTCCAACCGCCGTCCCTGCAGAAGGTCAGCGGCAGCGGCGCCGATTTCAGCGGCGACCTCAAGGCCGGCAACGGCAGCCTCGACATCCGGGCCAAGCTGGTCTTGAAGAAAAGGATCGGCCAGCCCGAGGATTGGGCGAGCGTGCGCAACGGCGTTCTGGAGTTCAAGAAGATCATGGAAACAACCTTGATGCTTTCCCGCGGAGGTGAAAAATGAAGCGGCTGACCCTATTCTGCCTGGCCTTCCTGGCCGTATGGACCCTGTTCGCTCTCCCCGCCCACGATGCGCGCTTCCTTAGCCTGGAGATTACCTATACCCTCAACGCCGATGGCTCCTGGGTCAAGGACTACCGGCACCAGGTCCGCCTCGATACCTATTATGCCTTCAACCGCGCCCTGGGCGAAACTTTCATTGTCTATAACCCGGATTTCCAGAAGCTGGAGGTCCTCAATTCCGAGACCACCATGGCCGACGGCCGCCAGGTCGCCTCGCCGCAGAACGCCTTCAACGAGGTGCTGCCTTTCGCCGCCCACGGCTTCGCCGATTTTTCCCACTTGCGCGAGATGGTGGTCACCCACGTCGGCCTGGAGAGGGGAGCGGTGGTCGAGCTCGCCTATCGCATCCACACCAAGGCCGGCTTTCTCCCGGATTTTTCCGGCCGTGAAGAACTGGCCATGGCTTTCCCGGTTGATCTCTACAGACTGTCGATCAAGGTTCCGGCAGACCGGGAATTGCACTACCGGGTATCGGGACTGCAGGTCGAGGCGAAAGTTTCCTCTGACGAAGCGACAAAATGCCATGCATTTGAGCTGGCCAACCTGAAACCCGCAGCCCATGAACCATTGGCTGCGGAGCAGTCCGGTCCGGAGATCATCTTTTCCACTTCCGTTGGCTGGGAGCAGGCGCTGGCCCTGGCCGCCGACCCCTCGCCGCTGCCGGAGATCATAACGGAGAAGGTAGGGAAGTTGCAGGCGCAGTACCCGTCCCGTCCCGACCTGCTGGCCGCCCTGCAGAAGACCGTGGCCGTGGAGGTGCAGAATTGCAACCTCGGCCCCGAGGCGCTCGGCTGGCAGCCCCGCTCCCTGGAGCGCGTGGCCCAGGGCAATTACGGCACCCGCCTGGAGAAGGCCCTGCTGTTGAGGTCCATGCTGGCGGAAGCCGGCATCAAGGCCGAGGTCCTGGCCATCGCATATGGCAGCGCCTTCGCCGCCGATGTCCCCGCTTTTCAGCAAATAGGGGAGTTCTGGCTCAAGGTCAGCGAGGGGCCCCACGCCCTTTATCTCGACCCCTGGCAGGAGCAGCAGGAATTTTTCCCTTACCGCCTCCAGGAGAGCACCGCCTGGAACCTGGAGAAACTGGCCCTGGAGAAGCTGCCCGCCAGCGACCGGCAGGGGAGTGGTGTCGACGTCTCGGGGACGGTGCAGTTGGCCGCCGACGGCGCCTCAGGCGCCCTGGTGGTGGCGGTGCGCGGCACATTCAATCGCTACAACGAGGCGTCGGCCGACAGCAACAAGTTCATCGCCGGGCTGCTGAAAAAGATCTTCCCCGTCGACAAGGTGGAGGTCAAGAAGCTCCTCTCGCTGAGCCGGCGCGAGGTGCGCGTCGAGGCCACCTTCAGCGGCAAGTGGCTCAAGGAGAGTGGTTCGAATTTCTTCAGCGCCGATGCCGTCCATCTGCCCGGCCTTTCCGAGAACCTGATCATCAAGGATAGGCGGGAGTCGCCCCTGCAACTGGACGCCCCTTTCCTGGTAAGCGTGAACCTGGAGCTGCAGCCGGCCGCCGGCCTGAAGCTCGAATACTTCGCCGCGAACGTCGAGCGCCGGAATGAGTTCGGCCATTATGCCCGCAACTTGGTTGTCGAAAAAAACGGCCGGCTGCGGTTTTCCCAGAGCTTGACCGTCGAGAAGGCGCTGATCGGACCGGAAAAGTACCCGCTCCTGCGCGAACTGCTATTGCCCTATTTCACGCCCGATTTCTGGCTGGTGTTCAAAAAAAGCAAATAGGTTTTGTCCTGCGAGCGTTTCGCGGGCAGGCCGGGCAGATCACGCCTTTTTCTATTTGCCATGAATGAGGGTTTATTCTATAATGATGATCTGAAAAGGAGATGCAATGGCCGCTGAAAACGATTTTGTCAAGGATATCACCAAGAAGTCCGTGGATTTCTCCGCCTGGTATGTGGATGTGATCAAGAAAGCCGAATTGGCCGATTATTCGCCGATGAAGGGCATGATGGTCATCCGCCCTTACGGCTATGAGATATGGGAGCTGATCCGCGACCAGTTGGACCGCATGTTCAAGGAGAGCGGCCACCGTAACGCCTATTTCCCGCTTTTCATCCCCGAATCCTTACTGAAAAAGGAAGCCGAGCACGTCGAGGGCTTCGCACCGGAGGTCGCCTGGGTGACCGTGGGCGGCGGTGAAGTGCTCGAGGAAAGGCTGGCGGTGCGACCCACTTCGGAGGCCATCATCTGCTCAATGTACTCCAAGTGGGTCAAGTCCTGGCGCGACCTGCCGTTGCTTTACAACCAGTGGGCCAACGTGGTGCGCTGGGAGAAGGTGACCCGCCTCTTTTTGCGCACCACCGAGTTCCTTTGGCAGGAGGGGCACACGGTCCACGCCACTGCCGAGGAGGCAGAGGAAGAGACGCTGCGCATGCTGGCTACCTATCGCAGGCTGGCCGAGGATTACCTGGCCATCCCGGTGGTCACCGGGCTTAAAAGCGACAGTGAAAAATTCGCCGGCGCTGTGCGCACTTATGCCATCGAGATGCTGATGCCCGACGGCAAGGCCCTGCAGGCCGGCACTTCGCACAACCTGGGTCAGAATTTCGCCAAGGCCTTCAATATCCGTTACGAGAGCAAAGAGCAGAAGCTGGAATACGCCTGGCAGACCTCCTGGGGGGCGACCACGCGGCTGATCGGAGCCCTGATCATGACCCACGGTGATGATTCGGGACTGATCCTGCCGCCGCGCGTCGCGCCCATCCAGGCCGTCATCGTCCCCATCTCGGCAGGCAACTGGCAGGAAACGGTACTGCCGCATGCCAAGAAAATACTTAACGAGCTGAAGGCAGCGGGGCTGCGGGTCCATCTCGATGATCGCGACTCCTACACTCCGGGCTGGAAATACGCCGACTGGGAGATGCGCGGCGTGCCGGTGCGTGTCGAGATCGGCCCCAAGGACATCGAAAAGCAGCAGGTGGTGCTGGTCAGTCGCCTCGACCGCAAAAAAAGCTTTGTTCCCTGGAACGGTCTGGCAGCCGAGCTCGGCAGTCTGCTGGAGCATATACAGGCCGAGCTGTACCGCAGGGCCAAGGCCTTCCACGACGAGAATACGCGGCCGGCTGCCACCTATGATGAGCTCAGTGAAGCCATGGCCGGCAGCCGCGGCTTGATCAAGAGCGGCTGGTGCGGCGGCCGCGACTGCGAGGCCAAGGTCAAGGCCGGCACCGCGGCCACCATCCGCGTGATCCTGGACCAGCCGGATGCCACACTCGGCAAATGCGCCGTCTGCGGGCAAAAGGCGTCCCATACGGTCCTGTTTGCCAAATCTTATTGAATATGGACGAGCCCTACGCTGAACTGCGGCGCAACATGGTCGAGCGGCAGCTGCTGCCGCGCGGCATCCGCGATGGTGCCGTTATCGCGGCCATGGCGAAAATTCAGCGCGAACTTTTTTTGGACGAGGGAGCCCGGCAGAACAGTTATGTCGATGGCCCATTGCCCATCGGTTGCGGGCAAACCATTTCCCAGCCGTATATCGTGGCTTACATGACCGAGTTGCTCGGTCTGGCCGGCGGCGAAAAGGTGCTGGAGATCGGCAGTGGTTCGGGGTACCAGACGGCCGTGCTGGCCGAAATCGCCGCCAAGGTTTACTCGGTGGAGTTGATCCCGGAATTGAGCCATTCAGCCAGCGGGCTTTTGCTTGGCCGCTTGAATTACCAAAACGTATTTTTCAAGATCGGCCGCGGCCAGGACGGTTGGCCTGAGTATGCGCTTTATGACCGCATCATATTGACCGCGGCTCCGGCCGAGTTCCCCCATAAGCTTTTCGACCAGCTTGGCGAGGATGGGATCGCCGTGGCCCCGGTCGGTGTCGACAGCCAACGCTTGGTCCGTTATGTAAAGCAAAATAACCGGATTCACGCCGATGAATTAATCGGCGTCATTTTTGTACCCCTGGTATGAAAAAACTACTGATTGCTCTTTTGGCTTTTGCCGGCTTCATGGGAGCCGAAAACCGCTTCATCACGATCTTCATTCAGGACAAGCCGTTTTTCACCGAGATTGCCGATACTCCCGAAAAGCAGGCCAAGGGGCTGATGTTCCGTTCCTGCATCAATGCCGATTACTGCATGCTGTTCGTTTTTGCTGATGAGGATATGCGCAGCTTCTGGATGAAGAACACCCTGATCACCCTGGATATCATCTATTTGAACAGCGACAGGCAAATCGTTGACATGTACTGCTCCGTCCCCCCCTGCCGCAGTGATCCCTGCCCAGGCTACACATCAGCGCTGTCGGCCCGTTATGTCCTGGAAATCAGGGGCGGCACGGCGAAAAAGCTGAAATTAAAGATTGGCGATAAAATTTTCATACCAATTGACTAATTTTTTTTATTTCTGATATAATAAAATCATGATTATCGAATGTCCGCAATGCAAGGCAAAATACGAAATCTCTGAGGAAAAGGTCAAGGGCAAAAATAAGCTCAAATGTTCCAGGTGCCAGACAGTTTTCGAAATCATGGAAGCCAAAGGGGACTCATCAAGCAAGAAAGATACGGCCAAGATCATCCAGCAGAAAGTTGAAGATTCTCTTTGGATAAATGAAAATCTGAAACTTCCCGACGACCGGAAAATTTCCGTGGCCGTGATCAAGGGGGCCCGCGCCGGTTTCATCTTCCACCTGAATAAACCCTATGTCCTGATTGGCCGCGGCAAGGTCGATCTGATCATCCCGGACAAGGAAGTATCCCGCAAACACTTGGCCATCGAAGTGCGCAACGAAAAAATATTTCTGCGCGACCTGGGAAGCACCAACGGTACATTCATCAACGACGACAAGGTTTCCATCACCGAGATCACCGACCAGACTGAGTTTAAAATCGGCCAGACCACACTGATGCTGATCACCACTTCGCAAGGCTACGAAAAGTAAATTGCTGCGCTCTTTGAAGCTGGTTATCAATTTCGCCCTTACGGCCTTTGTTTTCACTTTCTTCATCCTGCTTTTGATCGGATTGTTGAACCCCGGAGTGGTGATCGAAAAAGCAGGCCTGCTGCCGGTTTTTTTGAATCTGCTGACTTTTTATGGCCCCTTGTGGTTCATTTTCATTGCCCTGACTTTTTTTGTGGTGCAGTTTTTTTCCGAACGCAAATATCCCATCGGTTTTTTCAATCCCCCGACGCCGGTCTATTTTTTTTCCTTTACCATGCTGGTCGTTTCGGTTTTGATCTATGCCAATTACGATTACTACCATGATTTCTTCCAGGCCGCGGCCCGGGACAAATTCATCAAAATCCTGCTGCTGAATTTCCTGCTGCTCATCATGGGCCTGGTTTTCATTTTCAGCAAATCCCGGCGCCGGAAATGGCTCCAGATTCTTTTCCTATTGCTGCTGCTTGCCGATGGCCTGGCTGCCTATGCCCTGATCATGCAAAAAGTCATTCCACTCCCCTCCACTTTCAAGTATACCGCGCCGGCCATCAATCCGCCGCGTCAGATCAATATGGTGATCATGGAAGGGCTTTCGCTCAATTACCTGCTCGGCAGCTCCCAGGATCAAAACCTGCTGAATTTGAACTGGATCAAGGAAAACGGTGTCATCGGACGCTTGAAGACCCATGAACCCAACATGGACCTGTCCCTGTTCAACACTTTGCTGTCCGGAGAACTTCCGGCCGCCGCCGCCGCCCATTCCGCGTTCAAGTTCCAGTTCCGTGACCTACAGTTGGAGTTTGATATTTTTCCGAAATATATTTTTTTCCGGAATTCGGCCAAGCTGGACGTAATCGATTTTTATAAAAATCCGGGAGCGGCCCCGACCGACCGCATCAAGGAGTGCTATGAGCGGAACGGCTTCAAGACCTTCACCATGCTCTCTCCTCCGGATTGGCCGGTTTATGCCAAAAAAAACCTGAAAAAAAACAACAACTTCGTGCAGTTTTTTTCAGCTACCCTGGAAAGCAAGGACAAAAAACTTGATATTTTGAAAAAAACATTTTTTTACGACGATTTCATCCGCAAGCAGATCCCCGAACTGAAAACAAGGAATTTTCGTTATTCATTGGTTCAACTCACCGGTTTGAAGAACGTGAACGCCTATTTTTACCATTACGCGCATCCCGAAAATTTCGGCAACCTCATTGATAGGGAAAACAGTCAAAAATACGGCTGGGTACTGGAAAAATATTACGAATATTACGATGCGGTTATAGGAAAGATCATTGGTTCCATGGGCGACAATGAATTGCTTGTAGTGCTGAATTTCCACGAGATCGTCCCCATGTCGGTTTGGCGGCGCATCCTGGTCAATTATATCGGCCGCCGCGATGTGTTTGTCTACAAGCCCCTGAACACGCCGGGTGCTTTTTTGTTGTATGAAAAATCGGCTTTGAAGAAAGGTCTTTTCCTGGAAACCGTGCGCCTGGCCGATCTATTCCCGACCCTGCTGTATTATGCGGGGTTTCCCCTGTCCAGGGGCCTGCAGGGCGAAGTGGTCCGGGATATTTTCAGCGACGCCTTCCTGGCCGAGAACCCGGTTTATTTCGCCACCGATTGATCCTTATCGCCATTCCTCGCCCTCTTGTGCAAACGTGATTTATTTTCTATAATTCAGGCGGGAATGCATAAGGAGTCAAGATGAAAATATTGATCGTCGGTTCCGGCGGCCGGGAGCATGCCCTGGTATGGAAGATTTCCCAGTCCAAGCGGGTGACCAAGATCTTTGCCGCCCCGGGCAATCCCGGCATGAAGCAGCTGGCCGATCTTGTTGATATCAAGCCGGCCAGTATCATCGAACTGGCCGATTTTGCCCAGGAACAGAAAATTGACCTGACCGTTGTCGGCCCTGAGCAGCCCCTGGGTTTGGGCATCGTTGATGAATTCAACAATCGCAACCTGAAGATCTTCGGCCCGACCCAGAAGGCGGCCATGATCGAGACCTCCAAGTCCTTTGCCAAGGATTTCATGCGCAAGAACAATATTCCGACAGCGGACTTCAAGGTCTTCAATGCCGCCGCCGTAGCGCTTGAATATTTCCAAAAAGCCAAATTCCCGCTGGTGATCAAGGCCGATGGTCTGGCCTCCGGCAAAGGTGTTTTTATTTGCCGGAAAAAGGACGAGGCCGATGAGGCCATCAAGGAGGTCATGCTGGATGGAAAATTCGGCCAATCCGGGGAACGGGTAGTAATCGAGGAATTCCTCAGCGGCCAGGAAATGACATTCATGGCCGTCTGCGACGGCAAGCGCATCTTCCCATTGGCCACCTCCATGGATTACAAAAAAGCCCTGGAAGACGACACGGGACCCAACACCGGCGGCATGGGCGCCATTTCGCCGGCGCCGCAGATCAGCAAAGACCTTTTCAACCAGATCATGAAAACCATAATCCAACCGACAATTTCCGGGTTGAAATTCGAGAACAAGGAATACAAGGGGCTGCTCTATGCCGGTTTGATGATCACCCGGGAAGGCCCCAAGGTCCTGGAATTCAATGCCCGCTTCGGTGATCCGGAAACCCAGGTGGTGCTGATGCGTTTGAAAAGCGACCTGGTAGACATTTTGGAAGGATCTGCTGACGAGAACCTTTTTGACATCGTCGCCGATTGGGACGAAAATGTTTCCGGTTGCGTGGTCCTGGCCGCCAGGGGCTATCCGCAGAAGTATGCCAAGGGGCAGAAGATCCAGGGCTTGGAGCGGGCCAAGTCTCTGGGTGTGGAAGTTTTTCACGCCGGCACGGCCATGGGCAAGGACGGTCCGGTAAGCGCCGGCGGCCGGGTGCTGAACGTCTGCGCCACGGCTCCGACATTGAAGGAAGCCATGGACAAGATCTATGACGGCATCTCGTTCATTACCTTTGATGACATGACCTTTCGCCGCGATATCGGTTGGAGCCGCAAATGAAAGCCAAAATAGCTTATATCCTGGGTTCGGATTCGGATTTTGCCCAAGTGGAAAAGGGCATCTCCCTGCTGCGCCGACTGCAGATACCCCTGCAAGTTGAGGTCAGTTCGGCCCACCGCACGCCGGAGCGCACCCTGCAGCTGGTCCGGGAATTTGAAGCGCAGGGCGTGGAAGTGATCATCGCCGCGGCCGGAGGTGCCGCCCATCTGCCCGGCGTCGTGGCCAGTCACACCTTGCTGCCGGTCCTGGGCGTGCCCATGACTTCAACTCTTTCCGGCTTCGATTCCCTGCTGGCCATTGTCCAGATGCCGGCCGGCATACCGGTCGCCACCTTCGGCATCGGTGCTGCCGGGGCGACCAATGCCGCTTTGTTCGCCGTCGCGCTGCTGGCTGCCCATGATCCGGTTTTAAAGGAAAAACTGCAGGCCTACCGCGCCGAACAGCGGGAAAAAGTGCTGGAAAAGAGTCGAGAACTGAAGGACAAGCTGGACCGGGGATGAAGTTTGTCGTCGACAGTTTCGGCTGCCGCAGCAACCAGGCCGAGATCCAGGAATGGATTATTGAACTGGAAAAACTCGGTTATGAATTGACCACGTCACCCGCCCAGGCCGTTTTCGGGATATTGAACACCTGCAGCGTCACCGAAAAAGCCGAAAAGGACGTACGGCGCTTTGTCAGCAAGGCCTATCACAACACCCGCATCAAATGGCTTATCGCCGGCTGCACGGTCAGCCAGGACAAGACGGTGCTGAGCCACAAATACAAGAATTATTTTTTTTTTGACAACCAGGAAAAGAAGCGTCTGGTCCAGGCAGTATGCGAAATTTTTCCCATTGACAGCCACATGATCTTCCATTCTTCTTTCCGTTCCCGGGTTTTTTTAAAGATCCAGGACGGTTGCAATTTCCGCTGCGCTTTTTGCATCGTGCCGTCCCTGCGTGGCAAAGCCCAGAGCCTGTCGAAAAAGGATATCACGGCCAAGGTCCGGCATTACGCGGCGCTGGGCTACCGCGAGGTGGTGCTGACCGGCATCAACCTGTCGTCCTATGGTTACGATGTCTTTCCCCGTGAAACCCTGCTGGGCATGATCGAAGAGATCCAGCACATCCGCGGTATCGAGATTGTCCGCCTTAGTTCCCTGGACCCGCGCTTCATCAAGTACAGTTTCGTCAAGGAGTTGAGCGGTTTTTCAAAGGTCGCTGACAGCTTTCATTTTTCCTTTCAAAGCGGCAGCGATGCGGTCATCCGTCGCATGAACCGCGGCAGCAAAAGCGCCGATTACCTGAAGATCCTGGCCCATTTCCGCAAATTTTTCCCTGAAGCCAACCTGGGGGCCGATTTCATTGTCGGTTTTCCCGGCGAAAGCGAACGGGAATTCCAGGAAACCGTGAAGTTCATCCAGGTCTCGCCGCTGAATTACCTGCACGTGTTTCCTTTTTCGCCGCGCCGCGGCACCAAGGCCGCCATCCTGGAACCCCTGCCTGCAGAAATGGTCAGGGCGCGGGCGCTGGAATTGAAGGAACTGGGCATCCAGATGAAGCTGGATTACCGCGACCGCTGCCGCGACAAGGTTTTTACCGGCATCCTGATCGAGGAAAACCCCAATTACGCACTGGTGATCACGCGCAATTTCCTGTCGGTGCGCATCCCGCCGGTGCGCGGCTACAAAAAGAAAAAACTCTCGGTGCGTGTCGAGGGCGTGATCAACGAGAACCTCTGCGAGGGAAAAATTGCTTAGGAAAAAGGCGCTGTTCTTGCTGGTCGTGCTCTTGGCCGGGCAGGAGTTGTTCGCGGCGGAGGAGGTGAAACCTGAATCCGGCCGCTTGCGCAAGGTTTTGGAAAAATCGCTTGTATTCCCGGGTCTGGGGCAGCTGGCCGAAAAGCAATACGTCAAGGCCGCGATTTTCGCCTCGGCCGAAATATTTTGCCTGGCTAGGATTGTCATCGAAATCGGCAAAGGCACTGAGGCGTACCGCAATTACCGTGACGCCAAAGATGCGGTCGCGGCGACGGAGTGGCGCCTGCAGACTGAAAAATATGACCGGCGGCGCAACACCGCCATTTTGGCCGCTGCCGGCGTCTGGGTTTTAAACATGATCGACATCTTTGTTTTCGCCAAGAAAAAGTACGGCCGCAACGCGGCCGTGGCTTTTCACCCTTATTACAACCATGAAAACCAAACATTCGGCGCTGGCCTTACTTGCTGTTTTTAGCATCCTTTGTCTGTCCGGGTGCAATGACCGGCTTTTCGACAACCCCAACGACCCCGCAGCCGAGACCCGCGCCTATGAGATCCTCTCCACCCTGCAAGTCGACGGCATCGTTCCGGTCGACCTGACCTTCAGCGGCGATGCCCTCTGGGCGGTCGACTCGCTTTCACGGATCCTGGCCTTGAATTACAGCTCCGGGGCCCTGATCAGGGAACTGGATTTCCCGCAGCCGGTGGCAGGCATCGCCTACGACGGCAAAGACCTTTGGCTGAGCGTAAAAAACTCTTCCCAGTTGGTGCAGGTGAATATCGTCACCGGCACGCAGATCCGCGTGCTCAATCTGCTGCGTGGCAATTTCGGTTGCTTGGATTTCGCCGCCGGGAGCCTGTACATAGCCGACCGTCTGTCCAACTCAGTCCTGGTCGTCAATCCGCTGAGCGGGACGATCGAGCGCTCCATTCCCCAACCCGGCTCCGCCATTGATGGAGTAAGCTATGACGGCGACAATCTGTGGACCATCGACGCTGCGCAGATGAAGTTTTTTCGACTCGATGAACTCGGCGCCCCGCTCAACCTGTATCAAACGCCTTCCCGCCAGGCTGCCGGGCTGGCTTATGCGGAAGGGATCTTCTGGTGCGGTGAGCGGACGGGAAAGATCTTTAAATTAAGGTTTCAATGAACAAAGCCCTTTTTTCGCTCCTGGGGGCTCTGGCCCTTTGCCTCCCCGGTAAGGAATTGCTGGAGATCAAAGGCGATTATCTTCTCTACAGCTATGATTTCAATTACATATACGGCCAGGGAAACATCCAGATCAAGTGCAAGGAGTGGACCATCCAGGCCGAGACCGTGGAGATTGACATGGCCGGCCGCGCCGCCCTGGCCAGCAGGAATTGCCGTGTGGAGGCCGGCAAGCAGAAATACACGACAGATATGCTGGAGATCGACCTGGAAGGCCTGAGCCTGAAATTCACCACTTTCCAGGAGCGCATCCTTTCCTGGACTTTGCCGGGCCAGAAAAACGCCGCGGCCGGCGAGAATGCCGCTGTTAAAAAAATCACCCTTAAGGATCATGAAGCGTTGAAAAAATCGTTGGTGTATTTTTTGAACCAACGCATTGTCATCACCCAGAGTTTCCGGGTGTACGGCTACCAGACCACAGTGTTCATCGAAGGCGTCCAATCGCTGGCGTTCAAGAAATTCAAGCTTGACCAGGGGGCCGACGAAACGAACATCGAGGGTGCCGGCATCGACAAGATCTGGTATTACCCATCGGAAGGACTGGTGATCAACAGCCACATGAATCTGGAAAAAAAGATTAAAAACGGAGCTATGAAAACCGCCAACTCCCTGGACTTCAAATACGACATCTTGAACAGGATCGCGACTGGCCCCCGGGGGAAAATATATTTCATTTCACTCAATTCGCTTGATCTGAGTAAGAAAAGCGATTTATCCTTGAATGTCAATTTCCTGACCGACAACCTGTTCAACTCCCGGTTGGCCTTCAAAACCCGATGGACCCCTCAATTTTCCAGCGAATGGGCGGCCGAATACAGTCGCACTGCCACCGAACAGGAAGAACTATGGCTGCGCCTGGGCTCCAACCTGCAAAACCGCATGCTGGGCAACCTGGCCCTGAACCTCTCCTATGAAAAGGAGAAGCAGTATGTGGCCGAGATTTCTCTGCAGAACCAGACTGTGAAAAACATCAACCTCTCCCTGCAGCACGCCCGTTCACGCCTTCGCTATGGTCAGGACTCATACAACCGCCTGCTCAGCTCGTCGTTTTTTCTGGCTTATACCCACAGCCTGTTCAACATGGCCGCGGATTACTCTTTCCATAAAGATCTTTTACAGAACCAGAGCCAGGGTACTCCGCGCTTCACCCTGAATGTGAGCCCTTTCCGGCTTTATCACAACCTGCTGCAGGTGAACCTTGTCTCCAGCTTCATGGTCAACCAGCTGGAGTTGGCCGGCACGCGGAACAACCAGAGTAAAGCGAATCTGGGGTTGAACCTGCAGAGTGAAAGGATCAAACTGGGGCGCGGGCCGGCCTTCACAATGGCCCTGGCCGCAGAACAGCTGCTGGACCAGGAGCGTTTGAATGACTTCACATCGCTGGGATGTGTTTTCAAATGCAGCCAAAACATTGCCGGTTTCGCAGATCTTGATTTTTTATACAACTACCATACCCGGCGCCAGACCGAAAAATGGTTCATCCGCGGCAGCACCTCCCAGGACTGGTCGGCAGTACTAAGGCTCAAAGAAGGCCAAAGCCGCGTCAAGGGTTGGCTGTCTCTTTCCTACGACACCAAGACCGGAAATTTCACCAGCGCTTATCTCGATTGTGCCTTCACCCTGATCAAGAACTGGGAGTTCCAGACCCAGTTGAATTATGATTTTTTGTTTAAAAATTTCAATTATGATTTCTACCTGATCCGCCGCGCCGGCCGCATCATGGTCCGAGCGTCTTACCGCTCGCTTTCCCGCCAATTCCTTCTGGAATTACTTCCCCAATAACCGCTGGGGATCATCTCCGGGCTGGGATTTTCAGTTGACAGCCGGCCGGGCCTCTGCTACATTGGACTTTACCCTCCGCTTGCGGATAGCGGCGGATTAAAAGGCTTGAAAATGGATTTGCTGACAGTTCTATTCATTGCCTTGGGCTTGTCCATGGACGCCGTGGCCGTGGCCATGGCCAATGGCTGCGCCTCCAGAAAAGTCGAACTGCTCCAGGCCATGCGCCTGGCTTTCTTTTTTGGCCTTTTCCAGCTGCTGATGCCGGTTATCGGCTGGCTGGTCGGTCTGGGATTCAAAAATATTATTTCCAGTTTCGACCACTGGCTGGCCTTCATCCTGCTCTCTGTCATCGGTGGCAAGATGATGCTCGAGGCGCGGCGCGCCCCTGACTGCCGGACGCAAACCAAAAAGTTGAGCCTGCCGGTACTGCTGGCCCTCTCTGTGGCCACCAGCATTGACGCCCTGGCCGTGGGCCTCAGTTTTTTGGCCCTGGCCGTGGATATCATCATGCCGGTGCTGCTCATCGGCCTGGTAACCTTTTGCCTCTCGCTGCTGGCCGTTTTTATCGGACACAGGTTCGGGATGTGGTTTGCTGGAAAAGTTGAGATCCTGGGCGGGGCGATCCTGATAGCCATCGGCTTGAAGATACTGCTGGAACACCTGTGCGCAGGATAGGCCATGGTAAAAAGAAGTAAGCTGCGCCGACCTTTTGCCAATCTGAAGTCAACTCTGCGCGCCCTGCGTTACCGCAACTACCGCCTTTATTTCGGCGGTCAGGGCATTTCACTGACCGGTTCCTGGATGCAGCAGGTGGCCATGGGCTGGCTGGTTTACCGCCTGACCGGCTCGGCTTTTTATCTCGGCCTGGTGGCTTTTTTTGCCCAGATGCCTGTTTTTTTCATATCGCCCCTGGCCGGCGTCCTGGCCGACCGCTGGAACCGCATGCACATAATGCTGGTAGCGCAGTTCCTGGCCATGACCCAGGCGTTCGTCCTGGCTGCTCTGATGTTCAGCAAGGTCCTCGTCCCCTGGCATCTGCTGCCTTTGGCCTTTTTTCTGGGTTTGGCCAACGCCCTGGATGCCCCGGCCCGCCATTCTTTCATCGTGCAGGTTGTAGAAAAAAAGGAAGATCTGGGCAATGCCATTGCCTTGAATTCGGCCATGTTCAACGGGGCCCGCCTGGTCGGCCCACCCGTGGCCGGCATCCTGATCGCCCTGACCGGCGAGGGAATCTGCTTCCTTATCAACGGCATCAGTTACCTGGCTGTGATATTCGCCCTGTTGGCCATGAGGTTCGCACCTCGCAAAAAAAGCGACAGGACGATTGGTTTCTGGCGTGAACTGCGCGATGGTTTCGCCTACACGTTCGGTTTACAGCCAATCCGCCTGATCATTGCCCTCATCGCCTGGGTCAGCCTGGTTGGCTTGTCGTACCTGACCCTGATGCCGGTATTCGTGAGCAAAGCTTTAAACGGCGGCCCGCATAGTCTGGGATTTTTAATGGGCGCGGCCGGTTGCGGGGCGCTGCTGGGAGCATTGGTCCTGGCCGCGCGCCCCGGTACCCGCGGCCTTGAAAAAATTATGGTGGGCGGATCGGTTGTTTTCAGCCTGGGCCTGGGCGGCCTCTCCCTGGCGCGGGTTTTCTGGCAGGCCATGCCGCTGCTTTTCCTGGGCGGCGTAGGGATGATGTTGCAGATGGCAGCGGCCAACACTTACCTGCAGCACCTGGTCAGCGACGACAAACGGGCCCGGGTGATGAGCATCTACATCATGGCCTTCATGGGCGCCACGCCCATCGGCAGTTTCCTGTACGGCACGCTGGCCAGTGGCATTGGTGTGCGCCCGGCGCTGGCCTGCGGCGGGGTGCTGTCACTGGCCGGCACCCTGGTGTTCGCCCGCAAATTCCTGCCGCTGCGGGGCAGGCTTGAACAAAACGTTTAAATATGCGTTCCTTTCTTTTGTGATAATCCCTTTAATAGTATCCCCGGTTTGGCAGATGTCGGGAAATGCGGTAAAATAGGCGCATGAACAAAGGCGCTGTGGTGTTGTTTTCCGGGGGCATCGATTCGACCACCACTCTCTATTGGGCTCGCAAAAAATTCGCCCCGCTGCGGGCCCTGATCGTAGATTACGGCCAGCAGCATCGCATCGAGGTTGAAATGGCGAAAAAGATCGCCGCCGGCCTGGCAATCGCTTATGATGTCGTGACGCTGCCCCTGGAAACCTTGCTGAGTTCGGCTTTGCTCGGCGACGGCCGCTCCATTCCCGAATCCCTGGCCGCCTCCCGGAAGGAACCAGGTGTGCCGTCGACATACGTCCCTTTCCGCAACGGCATTTTTCTGGCCCTGGCCGCCGCCTGCGCCGAATCGCATGCCAGCCGCAACCTGGTCACCGGGTTCAACGCCATCGATAGCCCCGATTACCCGGACACCACGGTTCAGTTCAGCCGGAAAATGGCGGCGGCCATCAACCAGGGCACTGCGGCCGGCAGGAGCGGGGGGGGATTCAAGGTACATACGCCGCTGATCGCCTTGGGCAAAAAAGAGATCATCGCTATGGGAATTGAGCTGGGCGCTGATTACTCATATTCGATCTCCTGCTACCGCGGCGCCGAACTTCCCTGCGGCCGCTGCCCAGCCTGTGACATCCGGGCCCGGGCTTTTACCGAGCTGGGGCGGCAAGACCCCTTGCTGGCGCGCCTGCAAAAGGAGGGAAAAACATGAGCTGGGACCTGGTGGTCAGACAGAAATTTTCCGCGGCCCATTTCCTGGAGCACTACCAAGGCAAGTGCGAAAAAATGCATGGCCATACCTTCGAAATGGAGGTCCATTTTAGGACTCGTGAACTTGACCGTTCCGGCATCTCCGTTGATTTTGGCGAGATCAAGGAATACCTGCGCGGCCTGGTCCCGGATCATAAAGTGCTTAACGAGGTCTACGATTTTTCCCCTTCGGCCGAAAACCTGGCCAGATATTTTTTCGAACAGATCAAGTTGAAATACCCGGTTATTAAGGTAATGGTTTGGGAATCTGACGATGCCGGGGCCGCTTATGCCGAAGATCAATGAGATTTTCTGGTCGGCCCAGGGTGAGGGCCTGAACAGCGGCGTTTCCTCGATATTCATCCGCATGGCCGGCTGTTCCCTGCGCTGCCCGTATTGCGATACCAGCGGCGCCTGGCTGGGAGGCAGGGATATGTCTCCGGCCAAGATCGAGGCCGCTGTGGACCTTTTGCAGGTTGCCTATCCCGGGGCGCGCCTGGTTATCAGCGGTGGCGAACCCCTGGAGCAGGATTTAAAAGAACTGGCAAAGGTTTTGCGCCGCAAGCATTATTTTGTGGCCGTGGAAACCAACGGCCTTCATTTTCAGGACCTGCCGTTTGATTGGTGGACGGTCTCGCCCAAGGATGCTGCCGCCTACCGGGTGCATCCGCGGCTTTGGGCGCGGATCAGTGAGATCAAGCTGCTGGTCACCCCGGCCCTGGATATGACGGTATTGAAAAAAATCCGCGGGCGCAGCCCGGCGCCGATCATCCTCCAGCCCGAGCACCATGACCGTGACCGCTTTCGCCGCACGTTCGCCTTCTTCAGGGCCTGCTCGCTTCAGGGCATCGCCGATGTCCGGTTGGGGCTGCAGCTTCATCGGGTTTACCGAATTTCCTGAATCAGGGCCAAAAAAAATAATTTCTTTTTTTTCTATTGCATTTGCGCTTTATTTGTTTTATAATACGCCTGATAGAGTTGGTGAATGTATCAAGTTTTAGAAATTTTGTTGGTTTGCCGAAAATCCCCGCAAGAGATGGATAAAACCTCACGTCATCGCTGAAGTCGAGATTTCCATATTTTTAGGGTTTGGAAAACCGGATGAAATTTGAAGCTGAATGTTCACAAATAACAAACTCATATCGGAGGATTTTATGAACATTTACGTCGGTAACTTACCCTGGGAGATCCAGGAAGAAGATTTACGCAAGGCTTTTGAGGAATTCGGCCAGGTGGCTTCAGCGACCATCATCAAGGACAAATTCACCAATAAACCGAGAGGTTTTGGTTTTGTCGAAATGCCCGAAAAGGCAGAAGCAGAAGCGGGCATCAAAGCCCTGAACGGCAAAGAACTGAAGGGCCGGCCCATGAAAGTGAACGAAGCCAAGCCGAAAACCGAAGGCGGCAGCCGCGACCGCGACCGCTTCGGTGGCAACCGCTGGTAGGCTCAAGCTTACCTGCTGTTTTAATCACAGACTAAACAGGTAACCGAAAATCAAGGGGATGGTCCCTCAGGGCCATCCCCTTTTTTTTATTTTCATTTTTTTCGATCCCCGCATTTTTTTAATCCAAAGATTTTTTTTTATCCCGGTCAACCAAAGCGGTATAATAGCCGTCAAAGGGGTATGTTGCAAATGAACAGCGATGAAGTTGATTGGGTGGTTTTGGCCAAAGCGGGCGACCGCGGCGCCATGCATGAACTTTATGAACGCAATCGCAGCCGCATTTATTCTTTGGCCTACCGCTATGCAGGCAATGTCGCCGACGCGGAGGACATTTTGCAGGATACTTTCATCAAGGCTTTTCAGTCACTGCAGAAATGTCAATTGAACGAAAATTCATATTTCGCCACCTGGTTGTACCGCATTGCCGTTAACTGCTCCCTGGACCATTTTCGCCGCCGGCGCCGCCATGAAAGCAAGGTTGAATTAAGCACAAAACTGGCGGCTGCCGTTGGTAATGAAGGGGCCGGTACGCCGGAAAGCGAATATGTCCGCAATGAATCGGCCAGACTGGTGCGGCGGGGCTTGGAACGGCTTACAGAACGCAAACGCATGGTGGTGGTGCTGCGCCATTACCAGCAGCTGAAGATCGGTGAGATCGCCGTTGCCTTGGGCTGCAGCCAGGGCAGCGTCAAAAAACAGCTCTTCAGGGCTTTGGGACAGTTGAAAAAAGAATTGTCCGCATCTATGGGGGGATGAAAATGAAATGCAAAAAATTCAAAGATCTTATGTTCGTTTATCAGGATGGCCAATTGGCCGAACCGGAAAAAGCGGGATTTGACAGGCATCTGCGTGCCTGTCCCGCCTGCAGCGCCCGCTTTGAAGAAATAATTAAAATCGGCAGCCTGATGCAAAAGGGTGCCTCACCCATACCTGGCGTTGATTTCGACAAATCGTGGCGCCAGATCGCCGCCGCGCTCAGTCCGGTAACGCGCCGGCAGTTTTTTTGGATGCGCTCACCGCGCTGGCTATTGATAACGGCGGGTTTCCTGGCCTTTTTTATTTTGGGTGTTGTGTTCGCCCGTTTGAACTTTTTTCCCGCCAGGACGGAAACGACCGCCCCGCTTGATGTGCCATTCATGTATTCGACCCGGGATTATTTCGCCGCGCTGCAGCCTGTCCTGTCTGAATTCAGCAATGCCCCGGGCCAGGACGGCAGCAACACGACCGGCCAGGCGCGGATAAGGCTGCTGCTGGGCAACTTGCGTCTTTTACGTCTGCGCGCCGACAGGAACAGGGATTCATCGCTGCTCCGCTTGTTGGATGACATCGAGCTGGTCTTGCTCGAGATCGCTCACCTTGACCGTGCCGATTCCGAGCATACCCGGCTGGTCGGTACTTTGATACAGGAAAAAGGCATTCCCATGAAAATGAAGGTTTTTAAGTTTGCAGATCGCAAAACCGTGCAAATCCAAGGAGGCACAATATGAAAAATTTAAAAAAGCTGTTTTTTTTGGTCCTGGTAGTTCTGACTATGGCTATCGGTTCGCTAACGGCCCAGACGACGGGGCAGGCTGCCGGTGAGAAGGCCGATAAATTGTTCCAAGCGGGCAAAGACGCTATTCACAAAAAGGACTGGAATGCCGCGGTCGAACAATGGAAGAATTTCAGCACCCTTTTCCCTCAGAGCCAGTGGGAAGCCGAACCTTATTATTGGCTGGCCTACAGCCTGAACCAGGCGGCCAAAGAAATCGGCAGTGCTGACAAGCAGACCGCCATGCGTGAACAGGCCATGATCAAGCTCGAGATGCTGTTGAAGCGCTTCAAAGACAGCAATTGGGCCAGCGATGCCCGTATGCTGCGCATCGAAGTGGCCGATAACCTGGTCAAGGCGGGCAAAGTCCAGTACAAAAAGTACATTACCCATGGCGCCGAGGCCGAAAACGGCTCCGATATAAATGTCAAGCTGGTGGCCCTGGATGCCCTGATGCAAATGAACAAGGATAAAGCCTTGCCCATTCTGAAAAAGATCGTCAAGGAGAACAAGGACAAGAACATCCGTGCCAAGGCGGTTTTTGTTTTGAGCCAGCACGACGACCCTTCGGTGCCGCCCCTGCTCGGCGAGATCGCCCGCCGGGACCAAGACCCCTATGTGCGTGAGCAGGCCGTGTTCTGGCTGGGGCAGAATGGCGCGGGGCTGGGCATCCTGCTCGAGCTCTATTCCGATAGCCTGGATCGCAAGCTCAGGGAGAAGATCCTGTTCGCGTTTTCACAGAACGAAAGCGAACTGAGTTTCCGCAAGCTGCTGGATATCGCCAAGAGCGACCCCGACCTGGAACTGCGGGAAAAAGCGGTGTTCTGGATCGGGCAATCTGATAACAAGCAGGCTCCCCAGGCCCTGATGGAGATGTACAAAGCCAATACCGACGCCGAATTGAAAAGGAAGATCATTTTTTCCCTGGGACAGCTGGATGGTGATCAGGGTATGGCCTTTCTCAAGGAGATCGCCACCGGAAATTCCGTGGATCGTTTGAAAGGCGAAGCGGTGTTCTGGATCGGCCAGAAAGGGGGCGCGGCCAACGCCGACATGCTCAAGGCACTGTACGACGGCAATGCGAATTTTACCGTCAAGGAAAAGATCCTTTTCAGCCTGAGCCAAAATGACAGCGAAGCGGCGCTGAAACACCTGTTGGCCATTGCCCGCGCTGAAAAGAATCCCGAGCTGAAGAAAAAAGCGATTTTCTGGATCGGCCAGTCCGGCACTGACGAAGCGGCCAAATTCCTGCAGCAGCTGATCAACCAGGAATAAGCGAGTGCATCTCATGAAGCGCCAAGCGCTGATTATATTGGCTGTATGGCTGTTGGCGGCCTTGTTGATTCCGGCTGCGGAAAGTCCGACTGCAAAGATGTTCAATGGTCAGGTCAGGTCCGTGGAAACGGGCGGTCTTTCTCTAAAAGCTCGCTCCGCTGAAGCCTGCCGCCAATCGGCGACGGCAAGCGAAGGGGTTGTTTTTTTCACGGCCTGGGCTTTTCCCGCGTTCGAGCCTGTTTATTCCTGCCAGCGGCATCATGGCGTCAGCGAAACTGGCCTCATGTCGATCAAAAGTCGGAATGGCCGGATCGTCGTGAATTCTGATCGCGATCACAGTCTGACTATTTCTGATGGCCAAGGCAAAAAAAAGGACGGCCTAAACTGGGGAGTGTTGATTTTCCTCAACCGGGTTGAAAAAGGCCGCTGCCGGGTCATCGACATGAAGCTCCTCGCTCCGGACCGGGAATACGACCTGGGCGGCGAGCGTTTGGCCTGGCTGGGAACGGCCGATGAAGTCCAGGGGCTGGAATTCATCCGCGGCCTGCTCAGTCAGGAACCCGATCGTAATTTGCGCAAGGACCTGGTGTTTGCCCTATACCTTTTCCATGGTTCGGACGCGGTCTCCGAATTGATCGGCCTGGCCCGTCGCGACCCGGACCCGGCTGTGCGTAAGGACGCCATTTTCTGGCTGGGCCAGAAAGCTTCGGCTGCCGCGATCAAGGCCCTGGGCGAAGTGATCGCCTCTCCCGAAGCACTGGATATCAAAAAGCACGCTGTTTTCGCCCTCAGCCAGCTGCCTGAAGACAAGGGCACGCCAATGCTGATGCAAATCGCCCGTAAAAATCCCCACCCCCGTTTGCGCAAGGAAGCGATCTTCTGGCTCGGCCAGTCCGGGGATCCAAGCGCCCTGGATTTCTTCGAAGAGATCCTCCTAAAATAGAGACAAGTGACGGGCGCCGGACGCGGCGCCCGCTCCCTTCCGCCCGGATACGGCACTCATTTTGAATTTTAGCGGTCCGGGCCGGCCTGGGCCATCGTGAAGCCCAATTTGCGGGTCAGGTACAGGCTGAGGAAGAACAGGACCATGGAGCCGCTGCGGTTGACGAAATGGACCAGCGACAACAACCAGGCGTTGCGCGGCAACCCGGCATAGGCCTCACGGTACATGGAAAGAATATTGCGGATCATGTTGTTTTACAGGTTGCCGCAGGGGAGGCGAAAAGGGCAGTAGCTGCAGACTGTTTCGTCGCTGCTGTTGGGAATAAAAAAGTCCCGGAAGTACAGATCGTTTAGGACCCTTCCCAAGTCGACGCGGAACGTTTCCATGACGGCCGCTTTTTCTTCTGTGTTCATCGCTTCTTTGTTCCTGGTGAACAGGGGCCGGAAGAAATCTTTCCTGTTGCGCAGCAGGACATAGGCGCCATCGAGCTTATCCCACGTTTTACCTTCGTCAGAGGCCAGGAGCAGCAGATAGACCAGTATTTGCATACCCTGGTACTTTTTTCGGAAAGCTGCCAGCGCCTGCAGGTATTCGTCCTCATTGCCGCTGATCAGGCCTTCTCCGGAAAAAGGGACATTCTGCATATTGTCCGGAGAAAGCTTGACGCTACCCGTCTTGTAGTCGATGATGCGCGTTATCTCCCCTTGGACCTCGCGGCGGTCGATCCGGCCGATGAAGCGGGCCGGGGCCTGCCGCCCGGAGACCAGAATCTCCCCCTGCAACTCTTTTTCATGAGCTTCCACCCGGATTCCCGCTGCGGCAATCCGGTCCCGGTCTTCGTGAATGAATTGGCGCAGTTGTTCTCCCAGGGTCCAGGCGCGGATCCTTTCCAGTCCCTGCTTGGGATCGAAATTGAATTTGCGAAAGGCTGCGAGCAGAAATTTTTCCAGATCGCCATCCAGGAGCGTGGGCGCGGCCGCAGATAAGGCGGCGCTGCCGGGATATTTTTTGTAAAAAAAGCCCAGTGCCTCGTGGGCGATTTTACCGATCAAGCTCACTTCGCTCTCGACGGCGACCTCTTCCCTTTCCTTCAAGCAAAGGATCTTGCGGAAATAAAATTGCAGAGGGCAGCGCACATAAGTTTCCAGTGAGGAAGGCGAGAGGACCAATGACTCCAGCTTCTCCCGGATGGCCTTGCCTTTGAGCACCTTCTTGAGTGCGCTGGCCGGTATGGAAAAGGGCAGGAGCTGGGGCGTCTTTTCAGGAACGCTACCGCTCCGTTTTTCGACCTCGTAGGCGATCCGCTCGATGAAGCGGCTGCGCTCGCACTCCTTGCCTCCCTCGTCTTTTCGCGGGTAGAGGATGTGGATATGGTTGGCGGCCCCCAGCAGGGAGAAGAAGTTGAAGGCATATATGTTTTCCCAGTCGCCGTGGTCACGAATCTTAAAAACTGACCGGATGTCGGCTGGAAGAATGGGATCGTATTTCTTGGTTCCCGGCAGCACTCCTTCCATGGCGTCGAGGATGATGACCTCGTCAAAGGATAAGCCGCGGAATTCGAGGGGCCCCATCACCTGGACCCCTTTGAGCGGCGTCCCTTCGAAGGCGATCGTACGGCCGCGGAAATGGCTGCGCACCAGGGCGGCCATGCCGGCCGTGTCGGCGGCAACGAATGCTTCTTCTCGGACCGCAACGAAATCCTCAAGTTCTGCGAGGGCCTGCAGCGCGGCGGCGGCATATTCGTTCAGAAAAAGGTGGGTCTTGCGGTTGCCTTCACTGCTTACGCTCTCCAGGGCCCGGCGCAGGAAGGCGAGTTGGGGTGAGATATCCTTGATCCACGGTGGGATGAACTGCTTGTGCAGCGCAGCGATATGGGTCTTGATAGCTGCTGCCAACTCCCCGTCATCCATGGATTTCCCAATCACGGCGGCGAGTTTCTCTTCCAGGTCGTGCACGGTAAAGCGGGTTAAGTTCTGGCCGTTGATAATGTCTTCCAGGATGTGGATACCCCTTTTCAGCGGTTCAAGACCACTTTTTTCCCCGGAGATCTTCACATAGGGGTGGCGGATCAGCTGGAGATAATCGCCGGTTTCGATTGCGCCGTCGCGGCTGTTTTCCAAAATGTCCAGCAAGGAGTCGATCAGCTGCATGATGGGCGTCCGTTCCAGCGGGTAACCGAGGGTGATGTTGAAGGGTAGGGGGTCTTTTTCCTGGTCGAAACGCGAAACCGCTCCCTGAATAAAAGGGATAAGGGTGGGCGCCGAAGGAAGGAGGACGGCGACTTTTCGCAAGCCAGTTTCGTCGCGGCCGCGACAGATCTTCTCTAATATACGGAAAGCATGGAAGGCCTCGCTCTCCACGCCGTCGCAGGGGTGGATGGACACCCTGCCGGCCAGGTCGTTCCATTCCCGGGAGGGGAAGTCGCGGGGCAGCTGTTCCAGGCCAAGATCGCGGATGGTCTTGTCCTGGAGAGAAAATGGGGAATTGGGGTTGGCCAGCGCTTTCGGGTCGGTGCGCAGGATAAGCCGTGCCCCGTGTTCCTGCAAGAAAAAGCGGACTAGTTTTTTTTCGCAGGCGTTCATGGCATTGAAACCGCTGAAGATCCAGTGCTGTACCGGCGGCGTTCTTAGTTCCCTCATTTCAGCCAGGCTTGCCACATCGTGGTATTCCATGCCCTTGGTAGTCTGTTGCTGGCGGCGCAAATCCTGCCGCAGGCGGTCCAGCAATTCGGGGATCTTCTGGATGAATTCCTTATAAGGTTGGTGATATTCCCCGAGCTTTGCGAATTCCCCGTAACTCTCCCAATCGATGCCTTCGGTCCTGCCGCCCTCGGTCAGGATCTCCTCCAGGGCAGCCAGGACCTCCCGTGCCCAGGGCTGGAAGGAGGGGAAATCGCCGATCATTCGCTTACCGTACATCCCGCCCGGGAATACGGAGCGCGCGCTTTCATAGAGTGCGTGGGACGCTTCCAGGTCGTTCAGGACCTTGAAGCCGGGGAAATTGAGTTGGAAAAGAGACTCAAAAAATGCTTCGACCGGGTACATGGCCGGGGGAAAGAAGTTGCCCTGCATCCTGGCGGACAATTCCTGACGCAGGAAGAACCCGAAGCGCTTGTTGGGGAAAACTACGGCGACGGATGATAGGTCGCTGCTGTCACGGTATTGCAGCACCTCCCGGCAGGTCCGCTCGACCAGGTCTTCCTGCAGGCCTATCAGCTCGAGCATGGTACCTCCGCCACTTCGCCGCGGTCGATGTAAAGCAGCCGGCCGGAGCATTTTTTCCCGGGGAAGAGGGGTGCCACGACGACCAGATATTTCCGCATCTGGGAAACGTGGTCAGTGTTCCTTTCCTTCCCGGTCTTGAAATCGATGACCAGGACTTCTTCAGGGCCGACCTGCAGGCGGTCGAGGCGCAGGAGATCGGGTTTTGGGCCGGAATTATCGACCAGCTCTTTTTCACTTGAAAATTCGCGGCCGAAGGTCAGCAGCGGAAAAACCGCTTCGCTGCATAAAAACCCGCTGAGCGCAACGATGTCATGTACGGGCCATTGTTCGGCCTCGGCCATCTCTTGCACTCGGGCGGCTAACTGCCTGGGATCGGAAATGGTACCGAGGCGCGAGAGGAGGCCGTGGAAGCGATCGCCACGTTCGCTTCCCCGACGGTCGCATTGTTCCCCGCCGCGGGTTTCTTTGAAAACCAGGTAATCGGCCTGCCAGGAACGGGTCATTACTTTTTTGGAAAAGACTGCTACGGGCACTATTTCCTTTACCTGACTCTTCTCAGCTCCCTTAAGTTCGCCGCGGCTGAAAGGGCCATGCGGTTTTTCATCGAACCAGCCCAGCAGTGGATGGCGGCAGACGATATCGCTCGCTTTGGCAATCCGCTTGACCAGACCGCTTCTCTCCGCGGTCGGCGCCCCCGGCCTTGTGTTGACCGCGACCTGGATGAACAGGGCTTCCCTGGCCCGGGTAAAGGCCACGTAAAGGAGGTTGAGCAGGTCGATCGTTCCCCTGATGTTCTCCCTACAGAGAATTCCCTTCAACTCATCCTGTATTTGGGCGATGGGATTCGTGATATGGAACGGTTTCCCATCGTCCCAGTGCAGCGCGCCAGGACTAATTTCAGCGCTTTCATTGACCGGGATGATAACGGCCGCAAATTCCAACCCCTTGGACTGGTGCATGGTCAGGACGCGGACGCCAGGGGAATTTTCAGGGATGGCTACGGCGGGGGACTCCTTGTTTTTAACCATTTTGTCCCAACTGTGGAGGAAGCCGGCGATGGAGTTGCCTTGCAGGAGCTCGGCAGCGTGCAGGGTGTCCCCCAGAGCCATGAAGAACGGAGTGTCGCCAGGAAAATTTTCATATAGGCGAAACACCTGGCAGATATCGGAAAAAAGGTCGTAGGGCGGCAGGAAGCCCACGGCCTGGAAAAACGGTTCGATCAGACCTTGCCAAGCGGCAGGCAACCGCTCCTGAAAGCGCTTGTAGGCTGGTCCCGGGCGGCCGATAAATATTTCCTCGGAAAAGTCAGCCGTTTCTTCGGGGAACCTTTTTTTAGCCTCGGCCTGGAAGATCATGCCGTTGACAAAGGCGTGGAAATTCAGATCGTCGGGAGGATACTCCATGAATTTAAAAAAAGCGATAATCTCGTTGATCCTGGGATTGGAATCCAGCATCAGCGATTGGTCGGAAATTGTGGGAATCCTTTCCCGGCCGAGGTGGCGGACAATATCGCGGACCTGGACGTTCTTGCGCACCAGGACGGCGATGGCGGAATATTCGTACCCATGCTCACGCAGCCGGCCGATGATCGCCGTGATCTCTCCCAGCTGCCGGCTGCTAACGGCAACGCCGCCCTCACCACCATCGCCAGCGTCCTTGGGACCGTTGCCTGCGGCTGCCTGCCTCTCTTCGCTCAGCGACAACTCCACGTAGCCGCCCGCCCTATGCCCGTCCTTGGGGCGGTCTTGCCGGGAGTCGGCGAAATTGGCGGCGATCGCTTGCTGGAGATCGTTATCCATTGTGATCAGCGAGATCGATTCCGCTGCCCAGAACATATTATTGAATTTGACAATCTCTTCTCGGCTGCGCCAATTCATGTCCAGGGTTTCTGAGAAATTTCCCGGCGACAGGTTGTTGATGGCAGGAATTTCCTCTTTCAGCGCCTCCTCCTCCATGAGCCCGGTATTGCCGCCCCGCCAGCGGTAAATGGCCTGCTTGCGGTCGCCGACTATGAAAAGCGAGCCCCGCTCCCGCCTGGACAGCACCTCGTCGATGAGTGGGGAGAGGGCCTTGAACTGCAGGATCGAGGTGTCCTGGAACTCATCGAACAGGAAGTGGAGGAAATGGTCAGACATTTTCAGGTAGAGATAGGGGATGCCTGTCTTTCCCCATTCGCTGAAACGCCCGGCCAGGGTTCGGCTGAATTCTTCGACGAACAGGGTATGCTTGTTTTCATTCCAGGCCCTGGTGAAATCGGGGAAAAACTCGCGATAGGGTTGGGTTTTTAAAGTGCTGATATCAAAGACCAGGGCCTGTAAGGGAGAACGCATCCGCTCGAAAGCGGCCCCCACTTCTTCAGCGAATTCAGCAGGGACGTTGCTTTTTTTCAGTAACTCGCCGGGATGCGATTTTATGAAAAATGATTTTTCGAGCAATTTTTCCAGTTTGAAAAGATTATCTTCATTCCAGGAAAAAGCGGCCACGCTTTCCAGCAGCTTGCTGTTTACGACCCTGTTGTTGGCATGCTCGCTCCTTTGGCTCAAAATATCCAGGAGATTTTCCAGATTAATTTTAAAATCTTCACTGTGAGTGCAGAACAGTTTTTTCCGGTCTTCCCTGGATTCGCCTCCCAAGTTGATTCCCTCCCGCAGGTCAAGGTGGAAGAGCTTGATGAGTTTTTCGGCCAGCGCTTCGTCGGTTTTCCAGCCGGAGTAGGCATCGAACTTTTTAAAATCCCCCAGGGTTTGTATGAGTCGCTGCCATTGGTTGTCGGCCATGTCGGCGAGCAGGGCGCGGCTCCGGGTCTCAAGCTCGTCGCGGGTGTCGATGGCGATCTCGTAATCAGCGGGCAGGTCCAGGTCGGGGGAGATAGCCTTGACCATGGCGCTCATCAGCGAGTCGATGGTCGTGACGTTGAAGTCGTCGTAGCTGGCCAGGATCAGTTCGATCAGTTCGCCGCAAAGCTCGATGATCTTTTCGGGAGCAAGCTTGGTCTCCCTGGCCAGCAAGTCGAGAAACTCCCTGTTTTCCCTGTCCAGGTCCTGCCCCATTGAACTGAGAGCGAAGCGTTTCAATTTTTCCACGATGCGCCCCTTCATCTCCTGGGCGGCCTTGACAGTGAAGGTGATGGCCAGGATAGAGCCCAGGGATTCTCTTTGTTGCCTCTGGTCCTTCGCTTTTTTGCTCGATCCGGCGAATGTCAGCAGCAGGCGGCCGAGATATTCCAGGGCCAGGCGGTAGGTTTTTCCCGAACCGGCCGAGGCTTCGAGTTTTAAAATGGATTTTTCCATGGAGTTTCTTTTAGATGATTATAGCATAAATGCCGCGGCCTCGCCGGCCGGTTTCGCTTGATTTGCAATTGAAAATAATATAATATTGACAGCGAGGAATGATGACGCAACTTGAAAACGCCAGGAAAGGAACCATCACTGCGGAAATGAAGGCAGTCGCAGTCAGGGAATCACTGGACAGCGGTGAGCTGCTGGCCGCTGTCGCTTCCGGACTGGTTGTAATCCCTGCCAACCGTAACCACAAGAACCTGCAGCCCATCGGCATCGGCAAGGGTTTGAGAACCAAGATCAACGCCAATATCGGCACTTCCGGTGATTTCAGCAAGCTTGATGATGAAGTGCGCAAACTGCAGATGGTTCTAAGCTGCGGCTGTGACACGGTGATGGACCTGAGCACCGGCGGCGATGTCACCGCCATCCGCCGCGCCCTGCTGGCTCAGTCATCCATTCCCTTCGGCAATGTGCCGGTCTACGAAATGATGGTCGAGGCTCCGCGCCAGGGCAAGACGTTTGTTTCCCTGGAAATCCCGCAGATGCTCGAATATATCCGCCGCCAGGCCGAGGACGGGGTGGATTTCATGACCATCCACGCCGGTTTAACCCTGAAGGCCATTGAAAAACTGAAAAAAAAGCCGCGCCTGGCCGGCATCGTTTCTCGCGGCGGTTCCATGCTGACCGGCTGGATGTTGCACAACAAAAAAGAAAATCCGTTCTTCGAGCACTTCGACCAATTGCTGACAATCGCCCGCGAATTCGATGTCACCCTCTCATTAGGCGACGGGCTGCGGCCGGGCGCCCTGGCCGACGGCAGCGACTGGGCCCAGCTTGAAGAGCTGTTGACCCTGGGCGAGTTGGTTCAGCGTTCGCGCCGGGCCGGGGTGCAGGTCATGGTCGAAGGTCCCGGGCATTTGCCTCTCCAGCAGGTCAAGATGAACATCCACCTGCAGAAAGAGGTTTGTGCCGGCGCGCCCTTCTATGTCCTGGGCCCGGTGGTCACCGACGTGGCCCCCGGCTATGACCACATCACGGCCGCCATCGGCAGCGCCGTGGCCGGCGCCGCCGGCGCCGATTTTTTGTGTTATGTCACGCCGGCCGAACACCTGGGCCTGCCCGCAGAGCAGGATGTCCGCGAAGGGATCATGGCTTCGCGCATTGCCGCCCATGTCGCCGATATCGCCAAGGGTTTGAGCGGCGCCCTGGACTGGGACCGGCGCATGGCCGACGCGCGTCGTCGCCTGGATTGGTCCGAGCAGGAAAAGTTGTGTATCGATCCCGAAAAATTCAAACAAGTCAGGGAGAGGCGCGGATCGCGAACCGATGCCTGTTCCATGTGCGGTGAATTTTGCGTATACAAAGTCCTGGAAAACTATCAATTATGAAAGACGAATTTTCCCTGACATTTTTCGGCGTGCGCGGCAGTTACCCCGTTCCCGGCAAAAATACGCAGCGCTACGGCGGCAACACCTCTTCTCTGTTGCTTGAAATCGGCGGCCAACCGGTCATTTTCGACGCCGGTACCGGCATTATCCAGTCAGGGCGCTACCTGAACAGCCGGTTGCGAGCGGGACAAAAGGTCCACATCTTTCTGACCCACTTGCATAGCGATCATATCATGGGCCTGCCTTTTTTCGCCCCCATGTTCAATCCCGGAGCCGAGATCGTCATTCATTGCCCGGATATTCCAGGGATCAATTCCCGCCAAGTGCTTGAAGCGCTTTTCCTGCCGCCTTATTCGCCGATCACCCTGCAGGGCATCAAAGCCCGACTCAGTTTTCGCCCGCTGGCCGCCGGGCCGGAAGCCATTGCCGTCCGCTTGGAAAATGACATCGAAGTCTCCTATGTCCTGCATAATTCGCACCCGCTTCTGGGCGTGTTTATTTACCGGATCACCCATGGAGGTCGGTGCCTGGTCTATGCCACCGACGTCGAAAGCCCCGACGGGTTTGATGAGCGCATCAGCGCTTTCATTGCCGGGGCCGACTTGCTGATCCACGATTCGCAGTATTTCGACCGTGAATATTTTGCCAGCGCCAACCCCAGAAAAGGCTTTGGCCACAGCACGGTCTCCATGGCGGCGCGCAACGCTGAAAAATGCGGGGTCAAACGGCTGTTCCTATTCCATTTCGATCCCAAGTATTCCGATTCCATGCTGGAAAAGATGCTGGCTCAGGCCCGAGGCAAATTCAAGAACACCAATCTGGCCCAGGAATCAAAAAAAATAAAATTAAGGAGATAACCATGTCAGGCCATTCAAAATGGAGTTCGATTAAACATAAGAAAGCCGCAACCGATGCTAAAAGAGGTAAAATATTTACCCGCTTCATTCGGGAATTGACCATTGCCGCCCGTGCCGGTGGCGGCGATCCGGAATCCAATGCGCGCTTGCGCCATGCCATTGATGGAGCCAAGGCGGTCAATATGCCCAGTGACAATATCAAGAAGGCCATCCAGCGCGGCACCGGTGAGTTGGAAGGGGTTAATTATGAGGAGATCGGCTACGAGGGGTACGGTCCCGGGGGTGTAGCTATTCTGGCCGAGGCCATGACCGACAACAAAAACCGCACGGTTTCCGAGGTGCGCCACGTATTCAGCAAATACAACGGCAATTTGGGCGAGCAGGGCTGTGTCTCCTGGATGTTCGCGCGCAAAGGCGTGATCCTGGTTCCGCAATCGGCCAGCGGCGAAGATGAATTGATGGAGATCGTTTTGGAGAGCGGCGGCGAGGACATGGTCAAGGAAGGGAATTTCTATGAGATCACCACCTTAACCGAGGATTTCGACAAGGTCCAAGATGCCCTGAAAGCCAAGAATATCGTCATTGAATCAGCCGAAATTTCCAAGGTTCCTTCCACCTACATCAAGCTGGATGGCAAACAGGCCGAGCAGATGCTCAAACTGTACGATAAGCTGGAAGAACTGGATGACATCCAGAATGTCTGGGCCAATTTTGACATTGCGGATGAGGATATAGAAAAATTCAACCAGGGATAATGCTGATTCTGGGTTTGGATCCCGGTTCGCTAAGCTTCGGCATAGGCATCCTGAGAAAAGAGAAAGGGCATTTTGCCCATATCCATTCCGAAACCATCAAACTGAAGGACAAGGATTTTGTTTTGCGTATGCAGGAGCTTTGGGACCGCTTGGAAAAGCTGACCGCCGCTTTTCCCGTGGATCAGGCCGCCATGGAGGAGGGGTTTCTCGGGGAAAATATCCGTTCCATGTCTCTGCTGTCCATGGTGCGCGGTGTGGCCATGGCCGCGTTGCTTAACCGGCGCCTGCCGTTGAGCTTGTACGCGCCGCGGCAAATTAAGCTGGCCCTGACCGGCTACGGCAACGCCGACAAGGAGCAAGTGGCAAAAATGGCAGCCCTGGTCCTGAATATCAAGGGCAGAAAACTCGGTATGGATGAAAGTGACGCCCTGGCCGTGGCCTATTGCCATGGGGTGAGCCGCTGATGATCGCGATTGTGCGTGGCAAAATCTTCACCTCCGCGCCCGGAATGGTCGCTGTCGATACCGGAGCCGGGATCATCCTGCAGCTTGTTGTCCCGGTTTCAGCTTATCCGCAGTTGCGGGAAAACCAGGATGTTATTTTGCACACGATTTTAAAAATAAAGGATGAGGATGTGGTGCTCTATGGTTTCCCGCAGTCCAGGGAAAAAGCCCTTTTTGAAAAGTTGATTTCAGTTTCTGGCATCGGTCCCAAAATCGCCATGTCCTGCATTTCGGCCATGGCCGCAGACGAATGGATCGCCGCCATCGCCGGTGCCGATGTGGCCGGGATCAGTTCCATACCTGGTATCGGCAAGAAATCAGCTCAGCGTCTCATCCTGGAATTGACCGGAAAGCTCGAATTCCAAAATGAAATTCCGGATGCCAACGCCCAGCTGCGCTCCGACCTGATATCCGGCCTGGCCAATCTTGGTTACCCGCTCAAGGGCGCCAGGGAAACCGTCAACCGCATATTGAAAGAAAATCCGCCCACGGCCGGTTTTGAAGAACTCTTCAAAATTATCATGAAAAAGATGAAGTCATGAATCCGGAAAACATCACCAACCCGGTTGAAAAAAGCGACGAAATCGGGCTTGAACAGAACCTGCGTCCGGCCCTGCTGCGGGAATTTGTCGGCCAGGAACAGAAAATAGCCAATTTGAAAACCTATATCAAGGGGGCGCGCCAGCGCGGCGAAGCGCTCGATCATGTGCTGCTGCACGGTCCGCCCGGCTTGGGCAAAACCACTCTGGCCCATATCGCGGCCGCCGAAATGGGGGCGGGGATCAAATGCACTTCGGGCCCGGTCCTGGAAAAGAAAGGCGATATTATCGCCATCCTGAGCGATATGGAAATGTACGAAGTGTTGTTCATCGACGAGATTCACCGCCTGCGCACGGCTTTGGAGGAAGTTCTCTACAAGGCCATGGAAGATTTTAAAATCGATATATTGATCGGCCAGGGGCCGGGAGCTAAAATCTTATCCTTGGATATCAAACCCTTCACATTGGTTGGCGCTACCACCCGGGCCGGTCTCCTCTCCAATCCGCTGCGCAACCGTTTTGGTATCACTTTCCACCTCGATTTTTATAACCATGACGATTTGTCCGAGATCATCCGCCGCAGCGCCGCCATCCTCGGTATCCGCATCGATGCCGCAGCGACCACGGCTGTGGCCCGGAGATCACGCGGCACGCCGCGCATTGCCAATCGGCTGCTGCGCCGTTTGCGCGATTTTGCCCAAATTCAGGGTAAGACGGTCATTGACCTGGCTGTTGCCGAGTATGCGTTCCAGGCCTTGGAAGTTGACGAAGCCGGTTTTGACGAGGTGGACCGCAAAATCCTTTTGACCATCATCGACAATTTCCATGGCGGCCCAGTGGGCATCACAACGCTGTCCACCTCGGTGCAGGAGGAGAAGAACACTATCGAGGACATCTACGAGCCCTACCTGATCCAGGAAGGGTTCCTGCAGATCACCTCGCGCGGCCGTTTGGCCACAGAAAAAGCTTTCCGTTATTTTAAAAAAAAATTGCCGCCCCCGCAAAAACGATTGTTTTGAATACGTGAAGGAAGGCCGCGGTCGGTCGGCACTAAATTCAGCCAGAAATTTATTGCATGCAACATTCCTGCGGTTGATATCGTTTACTATATCTGAAGCAATGGTAAATCCTTGCTGGAGGTATACTGTGAAAATGAGAAACATATGGATCCTGAATGGTGCCATTTGTCTGTTTTTGTTCAGCGGTCTGCTGTTACATGCTGATGAGGCCGTTGACCTTGCCGCAGCAGCCAATCCTGTTGTGATATACAAAACCGACAGCCCTCCGGTCATCGACGGCAAACTGGATGACCCGGTATGGCAGAAAGCCACCAGGTTCGACAATTTCATCACCTTCAAGCCGGATTTCGGCAAACCGACATCGGAAAAGACCGCGGTGCTGATGACTTATGACCGGGAATACATTTACTTTGCCTTTGATTGCCAGGACAGCGAACCCTCCAAGATAAAAGCCGCGATGGCCAAACGTGACGGCATCGACATGGATGATTGGATCGGCGTGGTCCTGGACACCTTTGGCGACCAGCAGGGCGGCTACCTGTTCGAGGTCAACCCGCTGGGAATCCAAATGGACGGCAGACTCGACTCCGACGGCAACGGCAACGCCAGTTTCGACACGATCTGGGAAAGCAAGGGGGGGATCAACAGCCGGGGCTACAGCGCCGAAATGGCCGTGCCTTTCAAGAGCCTGCGTTATCCCTTCAAGAAAAAAATCACCATGGGCTTGCTGGTCTCCCGCTTTATCGGCCGCAAATCCGAGCAGACGAGCTTTCCGGCATTCAGTCCCGAGGGTGGGGCCTTAATGACCCAGGCCCAGAAGATTGAACTCACTGATGTCAAGTTCGAGCGCCCGGTGGAATTCATCCCGGCCCTGACCTATGACCAGGGCAGCACCCACAGCGACGGTGCAATGAAATCAACCGGAAAAAACACCGATTTCAGCCTGACCGGCAAGGTGGGCCTCACTTCAAACCTGACCCTGGACGCGGCTTACAATCCCGATTTCAGCCAGGTCGAGACCGACGCCGGACAGATCGACGTCAATTTGCGTTATTCCATCTATTATTCCGAAAAACGGCCTTTTTTTCTTGAAGGCATGGAAAATTTCGCTTTCGCTACCGCCATGGAAGCCAATACCGTGGGAGCGATCGTTTACACCCGCACCATTGTTGATCCCTTGCTGGGATTGAAGCTGACCGGTAAAATCGGCAGCCAGAATGTGCTTTCCGGGATTTTTTCCCTCGACGAATATCCCGGAGATCTGGCGGCCGAGGCAGGCGACTCCGAACTGGCCGGCCGCAACGCTTCGTTCTCCATACTGCGCTACAAGCGGCAGATGGGCAAGGATAACTATGCCGGCGGCTTTTTTACCAATCGCAGTTTCGCCGGTGAAAGCAACAGCGTCGGCGGCATCGACGGCCGCTGGCGGTTGAACAACACCAGCTATTTCGAATACAGCTTTTTCAAGTCTTTCAGCCGGGTCATGGCCGCCGCTGAAAGCAATCAGGGGCACTCTCTGGGTTTGCGTTACAACTTCAGCAACCGGCACTGGAACGTGGACCTGGGCTTTTTCGATCTGAGTAAAGATTTCCGCATCGATACCGGTTATGTGACCCGCACCGGCATCACCATGGCGCCGGCCTTATTCATGTACACCTTCTATCCCAAATCCAAATTTTTCCAGAAAATCGACGCCTTCTGGTGGAGCTACCACCTGCTGGACAAACCCAGCGATCTATTTGAAACCTACAACCACCTGGTGCTGCGTCTCAATATGCCGCGCCAATCGGAGGTCCGTTTTGACGCCATCCTGGGCAATGAGGTCTTCGCCGACCGGCGTTTCAGCCTGAGCGGCTGGCGCGTCCGCGGCTACACCCAGGTTTTCAAGCAGTTTTATCTCGAGGGCGGTTTGCGCCGGTCCAACCGGATTTATTACGATTCGGAGTCGCCGTTCCAGGGCCGCGGGGTCACCGCTGATCTTTATCTGTTGTTCCAGCCCTTCGACAAGCTGAGCACCTCCCTGGGGATCAGCTATTATGATTTTATCCGTTCCAGCGACGGCGAAAAGATCTACGATTATACGATCTGGCGCAACCGCACCACCTTCCAGGTGAACCGCTTCCTGTTTTTCCGCGGCATCATCGAATACAACAACTACTGGAAACGGCTCAGTGCCGATCTGCTGGCTTC
>JALHTJ010000205.1 GCA_022865785.1 Candidatus Aminicenantota bacterium | reverse complement strand
CTTCGCGCCGGGCTTCGCTCATCAGGACGCTTTTTTCATTTTTAAAGGCGTTCCAGTAAAGGTGGAACCAGAAATCCGGGATGGCGTCGCGGCTGGTGTTGGTCCAGCTGATGGTCTCCCGTCCCTGCAGCATTTTTTTGGATGGGTCGAGACGGACCCAAATTTCATAATCGATCGGGTCTTTGACTCCCTGGGCGGTGAGCAAAATGGTCATCGGCAGCACCATTGACAAAAGCAGCAAAAAAAATATTACCTTTTTCATGCGGTCTCCTGACAGTAATTATCCATTAAACGCCGGACAAGTTCAAATTGTTTCAAATTAAAATTGCCTGTCCAAGGCACATCTCAATGAATTTTCTTCGTTTCGGTTATTGGGTCATTGGGACTTGGTGCTTGTTTGTGATTTGATGCTTGGGATTTAGGATGGGCGGTTCCCCCTGGCGGGGACACGCGCGAACCACCCCTACGCTTTCCTCGTCACGCGTTACGCGTCACGCAGGGCGGAGCGCTTTGCCCTATATCAAAGGCCAGGTCTGCGTGGGCAGATAGAAGATCATCTCCACCTGGGTGCCGACTTTCTTTTCGGAAATGATCACCAGTTTGTCGGCGAAGCGTTTCATGTTGGCGATGCCCATGCCGGCGCCGAAGCCGCGCTCGCGGATGTAATCGGGGGCGGTCGAGTACCCTTCCTTCATGGCCTTGTCCAGGTCTTCGATGCCGATACCGTTGTCCACCACGCGTACGATGAAGCGGTCTTCATGCTGGTAAAAGTAGATGTCGCCCTGGCCGCGGCTGTGGATGACCACGTTTGTCTCGGCCTCATAGGTGGCCACACCGACGCGGCGCACGATGTCGCTGTGAAAATTCTTACCGGTCAGAAACTGTTTGAGCATGGCGGCGCCCGTGCCGGCGGCGTCGATGTCGCTGCTGTCGATCTGGTAGTGGAATTCGGCTTCCTCGACCTTCAGCTTTTCGCCGGTAATTGCCGAGTATTCTGTGTTCAGGGTGCTGGTGCGTTTCTGGTCGTGGATGTAGATAAGGTTGAACTTTTCCAGGATGCCATGCAGGATATCTTCCTTGCTGATGATGCCGCAGACGCGCTTATCGTCGTCGACCACCGGGAAGCGGCCGTACTTGTAATTTTCGAACTTGTCCACCACATCAGCCAGCGAGTCGTCCTTGTGGATGGTGACAACCTGGGTCGACATGATCCGGTGGATGGGGTCGTTGATCTTGTTGAATTCGAAGGCGTGAATAATGTCCTCGATGCTGATGATGCCGATCAGCTGCTTTTTCTCATCAACCACCGGCATGCCCGAGATCTTCTTGATCTTCATCAGTTCCTTGGCGTGAGCGATCTTTTTGTCGGCGGAGATCTCGACCACGTTGGAACTCATGATCTCTCCGGCCTTGATATCCTCAAAAATGGCCGCGTAGCGGGCCAGTTTGTTATTTTCCGACATCGCTGCCCCGCAATCCGGTGGCGTAGATCTTGCCGCACGAGGAATAGAGGTAGCTGCGGGTGCGCAGCAGGAGAAAATTGTTCTCACGGGCATAGGCGATGGTTTCCGGGGCGATGTTCTTGCCGCGAACCACGATCAGTCCCAGCAGATCGGTGACCAGGGCGGTGCGGATCACCTGCGGATAAGTGTAGCCGGTCAGAACCATCATCCCGGGTTGGGTCAGGGCCAGGATGTCACTGATCATATCGCTGGCTCCTACCGATTTCACCTCTTCATCCAGTTTGCTTTCCCCGGATAGGACTTCGGCCTCAAGCAGGGCGACGATGTCGCGGACTTTAATCATGTTTTTAAACCTCGTCGCGACGCCGGGCGGTTGGCGCCGCCGCCATTTCAGTTTTCAGTGTAGATTTCCTTTTCGTACCAGGTCTCCAGGCGCAGTTTATGTTTGGCTTCTTCCTGGGCCAGGGCCAGGAAGGTTTCGCGCATGGGCTCGTCCTCGGCCATGGCCGCCAGGTCATTGTAGAATTTGAACGAGGCTTTTTCCCGGCGCATGGCCACGATCAGGGCTTCCTGGTAGTCCATGTCCGGAGTGGGTACGATGTCGACCAGGTAGTCGACGATTTTAAGGTCGGTCACCTGCTTGGCCGAGGGTTTGAAGGTGCTGCCGCTCTTGACCCGCTGCAGCTTCTCTTTGTGCTGGTTTTCCTCGCCGGCGAACTGCAGGAATTGCTCGCGCAGGGCCTTGTTGTCCAGCTTGTTCGACCAATCCAGGTAGAATTGGCGGGCTTCTTCTTCTTTTTCGATGGCGAAATCCAGGACTTCCTGAACGGATTTGAATGTGGAAAGAATCGTCATGGGTTCGCCGCAACAGACCAGCTGTCCCTTGCCTTCAGCGATCACCTTGACGATCTTCCCGCAGATGGAGCATTTGTAAAAATCGGTCATGGGTACCTCCCCAGATTCTTGAGCGCCTTAATATTATCATTGAAAGAGAAAATCCGCAAATCCCAAGTCAGTCGATCTATCGTGATGCGTGATGCGTTATGCGTGATGAGAGAAGAGGGTAGGGGCGCGGCGTGCCGCGTCCCTACGCCGGGAATTTTCTTATCTAAAATAAAATTTTTATTCAAATTATATCTTGACTTTTTAGCCGATTTTTTATAACATGAATTTTTCATGTGACTCCGGCCGCGGATTGCGTCCAGGGTCAGGTTTTTTACCCGCGGATACGCTGAAGAGGAGAAAATAGATGTTGGTCAAAGAGGTTGCCGACAAGCTGGACTTGAAAATTCTGGCTGCTGGTGTCGATCAGGAAGTGACGAGCGGTTACGTGTCCGACCTGCTGTCCGATGTCATTGCCAACGCCGAGGAAGGTTGCCTGTGGATCACCGTGCAAAGGCACCTGAACATCGTGGCCGTGGCCCAGTTGAAAAAACTGGCCGGCATCGTCCTCAGCCGCGGCAGCGAACCCGAAGCCGCCGTTTTGGCCCGGGCCGGGCAGGAAGGCCTGTTCATTCTTTCCGGAGCCGAGGATTCCTTCACTATTGCCGGCAAATTGTACGCCCTCATTTCCGCATCGAAGTAATGCGATCTTGTCCAGGCCAAGGCAGGGGATATCATGGTCTTTCACTTTCAAAAGGAGGCTTGCATGGAAGCTCAACCGCTCCATATCCCGGATAATGCCCATTACCAGGAACTGAAAAAATTCATCGAGGCCAGCCGCAATGTTCCCGGCCCCCTGATCCAGGTCCTGCACCGGGCCCAGAAAATTTTCGGTTATCTGCCCTTGGAGGTTCAGCACTTCGTTGCCCGTGAATTGAATGTGCCCCTGGCTAAGGTTTTCGGCGTGATAACCTTTTACAATTTTTTCCGCCTGGATCCCATCGGCGATCATATCATCAACCTCTGCCTGGGCACGGCCTGCCATGTCAAGGGGGCATCGGACATCATCAAGGTCATGGAAAAGGAATTGGGCATCAAGGTGGGTGGCACCACGGCCGATCGCTTCTATACCCTGTCCACGGCCCGTTGTTTCGGAGCTTGCGGACTGGCCCCGGTCATGATGCTCGACGAAGAGGTGCACGGCCGGCTCAATCCCCAGAAGACCATCAAGATTTTGCGAGACCTGAAAGCCGAAGCCGCAGGCCCTGGGCAAACCATAAACAAGGAGAAAAAATGAAACTCGAGGATTTAAAGAAGATAAGGGAAAAAACGGAAAAGGACATGCTGCTACGAGCCGGAAAAACGCGGCTGCAGGTGGTTGTGGGCATGGGTACCAGCGGCATCGCTGCCGGCGCCCGTGAAACCCTGAAAGTGTTGCTTGAAGAAGTGGAAAAACGCAACCTGCGCGACGTCATCGTCCGTCAGGCTGGTGAACGCGGTTTGAGCTCGCACGAACCGATCGTCACGGTCATGGAGGAAGGCAAACCATCCGTGGTTTACGGTAATGTCAGCGGCGAAATGGCCCGCAAGATCGTAGCCGAGCACCTGGTAAACGGCAATCCCCTTTCGGAATCCATCATCGAAGTCAAGGAATAAAGCGAGGGCGATATGAACAAACGGCTGGATGTGCTGATCTGCGGAGGAGGTGCCTGTATCTCTTCCCACAGCCATGAACTCAAGAAGAAACTGCTGGAGGAGATCGAAAAAAACGGGTTGAGTGAAGAAGTTAACGTTGTGGAAACAGGCTGCATGGGCCCCTGCGAACTGGGGCCGGTCATGGTCGTTTATCCTGAAGGTTCCTTTTACATAAACTTAAAGGAAGAAAACGCCGAGGAGATCGTTCAGGAGCATTTCCTCAAAGGGCGGCCGGTGCAAAAATTTCTCTGGCAGGTCCCCGAGGCCCGCAGGATCGTCGAGCAGAAGAAGCAGATCCCTTTCTTTGAAAAGCAACTTAAGATCGTTTTGTCCAACTGCGGCAAGATCGATCCGGAAAACATCGGCGAATACATTGCCCAGCGCGGTTATGAGGCCCTGGGCACGGCCGTGACCAGCATGTCCCCCGAACAGGTCATCGATACCCTCACCAGGTCGGGGCTGCGCGGCCGCGGCGGCGCCGGCTTTTCAACCGGCCTGAAATGGAAATTCGCCTTTGACAGCAAAAGTGACCAGAAATACGTCCTCTGCAACGCTGACGAAGGTGACCCCGGGGCTTTCATGGACCGGGCCGTGCTCGAGGGTGACCCGCACGCCGTGCTGGAAGGCATGGCCCTGGCCGGCTATGCCATCGGAGCCGACAAGGGCTATATCTACGTCCGCGCCGAATACCCCCTGGCCATCGAACGCCTGAACACGGCCATCGGCCAGGCCCGCGAAATGGGGCTGCTGGGCAAAAATATTTTCGAGACCTCTTTCCACTTCGACATCGAACTGCGCATGGGGGCCGGTGCTTTTGTCTGCGGCGAGGAGACGGCGCTCATGGCCTCTGTCGAAGGCCAGCGCGGCCAGCCCAGGCCCAAACCGCCTTATCCGGCGGTCAAGGGCTTGTGGGGCAAGCCTTCGGTGATCAACAATGTCGAGACCCTGGCCAATGTCCGCCATATTCTGCTCAATGGCTGGGAGTGGTTCAGCGCCATCGGCACCGAAAGGAGCAAAGGCACCAAGGTCTTCGCCCTGTCGGGCAAGGTGACCAATACCGGCCTGGTGGAAGTGCCCATGGGCATCACTCTGGGCGAACTGGTGTTCGATATCGGCGGCGGTATCCCCGGCGGCAAGACCTTCAAGGCCGCCCAGACCGGCGGGCCTTCGGGCGGCTGCATCCCGGCCAAGTACCTGAACACCTCCCTTGATTACGAGTCGCTGAAAACATTGGGCTCGATCATGGGTTCCGGGGGCCTGATCGTCCTGGACGAGGACAGCTGCATGGTCAACATGGCCAAGTATTTCCTGGAATTTTCGCTCGAGGAATCGTGTGGCCAGTGCGTTCCCTGCCGGGTAGGCTTGAAGCAGATGTACGACTTGCTGGAAAAAATCACCAACGGCAGCGGCACCATGGCCGACCTTGAAAAACTTGAACAACTTGCCTATACGGTACGGGCTACTTCACTCTGCGGTCTTGGTCAGGCGGCACCCAACCCGGTTATTTCGACCATCAAATATTTCAAGCACGAATATATCGAACATATACAGGAAAAAAAATGTACGGCCGGCGTGTGCGCGGCCTTATTCATTGCTCCCTGCGTTAATGCCTGCCCGGCCGGGGTCGATGCCGCCTCATATGTTTCGCACATGGGCGACGGCCGCCTGCGTGAGGCCTATTTTCAGCACATGCAGAACAACCCGTTCCCTATTGTTTGCGCCAGGATCTGCCCGGCTTTCTGCGAAAGCAAGTGTTCGCGCGGCAAGTACGACCAGGCCGTGGCCATACGCGAAATCAAGCGCCTGTTCGCCGACTGGGCCATCGACCAAGGACTGGGATTCGCACCGCCGCTGCCGGCGCACAAGGAAAAAGTGGCCGTGATCGGCGCCGGTCCGTCCGGACTGGCCTGCGCTTTCTACCTGACCCGCCTGGGCTACAAGCCGGTGGTTTTCGAAGCCCTGAGTGTGGCCGGCGGCATGATGAAGGTCGGCATCCCTGATTTCCGCCTGCCCAAGGACAAGCTGCAGGCCGAGATCGCGGTCATCGAAAAGGCCGGGGTGCAGATCAAACTGAATTCTCCGGTGGCCAATATAGACGAATTGACGAATAGCGGTTATGCCGCCGTGTTCATCGGCAGCGGCGCTCATCAAGCCCAGAAGCTGAATATCGAAGGCATCGACCTCAAGGGCGTGATGTCAGGCATCGATTTCCTGCGCGAGGTCAACCTGGGCCGCAAAATAAATATCGGCAATGACGTGGTGGTGGTCGGCGGCGGTTCGACCGCCATGGATGCCGCCCGCCTGGCCCGCCGCCTGGGAGCGGGCAACGTGCGCCTGGTCTACCGGCGCACCCGTAGCGAAATGCCGGCCCTGCTTGAAGAAGTGGTCGGGGCCGAGGAGGAGGACGTGGAAATGGACTTCCTGGTCAACCCGCTCAGCATCGTCGGCCGCGCCGGCAAGGTCAGCGGCATCCATTGCATCAAGACCGAGCTGGCCGATTTTGACGATTCGGGCCGCCGCCGGCCGGTCCCGGTCGCTGGCAGCGAGTACACCATCCGCGCCAGTTTTATCATCTATTGCCTGGGCCAGAAGCTCAGCCTGGGACTGACCGGGGGCAAGCTGGACCTGGATAAGCGCGGCCATATCGCCGTGGATACGCACACCATGGTTACCAGCGCCGCGGGAGTATTCGCCGGCGGCGATGCCGTCAACCCCTCGACCGTGATTGAAAGCGTGGCTCAAGGGCGCCTGGCGGCCGTGAGCATTGACCGTTATTTAGGCCGTGAAGGTCGGCTCTATGACCAGCCGCGCCGGGTGGTCGAGGTCCAATATGACGAAGAGGCCTACCTGAAGACCATCGAACGCAAGGAGCCTCTGCTCGAGGATGCCGTAAAGCGCGTCGCCGCATTGGCCCTGGAGGTCAGCCGTGGATTGACAGCGGACGAGGCCGTGGAAGAAGCGCGGCGCTGTTTGCACTGCGATCGCGACCAGGCACCGGAAAAGGAAGCCAGCACGACCGAATCATTGGCCATAGAGGCCATGCTGTGAGGAATGTATGAACCGTGAAAAAATACTGCAGAATTACGAGGCTTCGGACGACAACCTGCTGGCCATCCTGCACGATATCCAGGATGCCAGTCCCGAGCACTACCTGAGCGCAGCCGACCTGCGAGCCGTGGCCGACTACCTCGGCCTGGCCTACAGTTTCGTGTACGGCGTGGCCACGTTCTACACCATGTTCAGCCTGAAACCCCGGGGCAGGCACCTCATCCGCGTCTGCCAGTCGCCGCCCTGCCACCTGCTGGGCTCCACGAATATAGCCAAGGAGTTGATCCGGCTGCTGGGAATCGGTTTCGGCGAAACCAGCGCCGACAAGCGCTTTACCCTGGAAATGTCATCCTGCCTGGGCGTGTGCGGAGTGGCTCCGGCCATGATGGTCAATAACCAGGTCTACGGCAACCTGACCCCCGATCTCATCGCGGAAGTCATCGAAGGGTTGCGGAGGGGAAAATGAGCATTTACCGTACGCACATCCTGCTGCCGGTCGACGAGGGAACAGTTCTGGCCGGGGTTTTTCAGGTCAAACGCCGGCTGGAAAGAGAGTTGCAATCGAGAAAACTGCAGAATGAAATAAAAGTCTTGGAAAGCGGCAGCGTCGGCATTGTCGGTAAAGGCGTCATCCTGACCGTTTATCCCGACCGCATGTACTATTTTCAGGTCAAGGAAAACGACATCGCCCGCATCATTGAGGAGCATTTGCTCAAAGGGCGGATCGTCGCCGACCTGGCCCACGGCCATGTGGGCGACATGACTTCTGACCGGACCGGAACCCGTGTCGGACTGACGCGCGAGCAGCGCCGCGTGGTGCTGGACAAAGCCTGGGCCGTGGATCCGCAAAACATCAATGAAGTCCTGGCCGCCGGCGCTTACCGGGCCCTGGAAAAAATATTCAGCGACAAGCTCAGCCCGGAACAGGTGATCGAAGAAGTAAAGCGATCGGGGCTGCGCGGCCGCGGCGGCGCCGGATTCCCCACCGGCATGAAATGGGAATTCACGCGTAAGGCCCCGTCTGGCGCGGGGCGGACGGCGGCGGGCGCTGAAAAATACATCATCTGCAACGCCGATGAAGGCGAGCCCGGAACCTTCAAGGACCGGCTGATCCTCGAGGGTGATCCGCACAAACTTATCGAGGCCATGACCATCGCCGCCTTCGCCATTGGCGCCAGCCGCGGTTATGTCTATATCCGCGGCGAATACGGGCTCTCCATCGAGCGCATGCAAAAAGCCATAGACCAGGCCCGGGAATTCAACCTGCTGGGTAAAAACATCCTGGAGACCGGCTTTGCCTTCGAACTGGAAATCAAAAAGGGCGCCGGAGCCTATATCTGCGGCGAGGAAACGGCGCTGATCGAATCGCTGGAAGGCAAGCGCGGCAACCCGCGCGTCAAGCCGCCTTACCCGGTCAGCCACGGGCTTTGGCAGAAACCCACCGCGGTCAACAATGTTGAAACCCTGGCCAATATTCCGGCCATCATCAGCAATGGCGCCGGCTGGTTCCGCAAGATCGGCACCGACAAGTGCCCGGGCACCAAGGTGTTTACCATTCTCGGCCACGTCGAGTATCCGGGGCTGATCGAGACCGACATGGGCACGCCTTTGCGCGAGATCATTTTCTCGTTCGGGGGCGGCATCAAGGGCGGCAAAAAATTCAAAGCTGCTTTACTCGGCGGCGCCGCCGGTGTGTTCCTGTCAGAACCCCTGCTGGACGTGAAGATGGATTTCGAGAACCTGAAGGAAAGCAAGGCCGTGCTCGGTTCCGGGGCCGTACTGGTCATGAACGAGGACACTTCGATCGTTGACATGCTCTTTTCCATCGCCAAGTTTTTCGCCCACGAATCCTGCGGCCAATGCGCGCCCTGCCGCATCGGCACCCGGCAGATCCTCAATATCGTCTACCGCATCCGCCGTGGGGCCGGAAAGAAGGGCGATCCGGAAACCCTGCTGCAACTTGCTGAAACCATGTTCAAATCATCGCTCTGCCCCTTGGGCCAGTCGCTGATCATGCCGGTCAAGAGCGCCCTGGAAAATTTTAAAGACGAATTCGCGTTGGCCATCAGCCAATCTGAGAAATAACAAAGGAGGCATGCATGTCGGAAATGGTAACTATTAATATTGACGGCAAGGAGATCAAGGCGGCCAAGGAAGCTAACCTGCTGCAAGTGGCCCGGGACAACGGTTTTGATATTCCCGGTTTGTGTTTTTACGAAAAAGTGACCGCCAGCGGCGATTGCCGCTTGTGCGTGGTGAAAATAGAAGGAAGGCCGGGCATGGTCCCCGCCTGCCTGGTCAAGGTCGAGGAGGGCATGAAGATCACGGCTTTTGACACGCAGCTGGAAGAGACGCGCCGGATGCTTGCCGACTTGCTGCTCTCCGAACACAACGACGACTGCATCACCTGCGAGCGCGATGGCGACTGCGGCATCCAGGACCTGGCCTTCCGCTACGACCTCGATACGCCCAAACGCACTTTCGCTGCCGTCTGGAAGGAGATTCCCCAGGCCCCGGATGTTTCGGCGCCGGTGCTGTTCTATGATTCCTCCAAGTGCATCAAGTGCGAACGCTGCGTCAAGGCCTGCTTCGAGATCCAGGGTAAAGGTGTTTTGAGTATGGCCCAGCGCGGTATTCATAGCCATGTCGTGGCCGGAACCGGCCAGTGGTCAGGATCGGAATGCGACGGCTGCGGCGACTGCGTCCAGGCCTGCCCGGTTGGCGCCCTGATGGAAAAACCCGTTTACGGAAGTAAGCTGAAGAAAAAGGACGTCGAGAGGAAAGTGGTCACAACCTGCCCGTACTGCGGCGTCGGCTGCCAGCTCGAGCTCTGGATCAAGGACGATAAAATTGCCAAGGTCAAGGGCTTTGACTCGGTGCCTAACTTCGCTGCTACCTGCGTCAAGGGCCGTTTCGGCCTCGACTTCGTCCAGCGTCCCGACCGCCTGACAAAACCCCTGATACGCAAGGACGGTAAGCTGGTTGAAAGCAGCTGGGATGAAGCCCTGGACCTGGTGGCAAACAAATTCGGCGCCATCAAGAAAGAGCACGGCCCTGCTGCGTTGGCGGGCCTCTCTTCGGCCAAGTGCACCAACGAGGAAAATTTTGTTTTTCAGAAATTCGTGCGCACCGCCTTCGGTTCCAACAACGTCGATCACTGCGCCCGGCTTTGCCACGCCTCGACCGTGGCCGGCCTGGCCCGCACTTTCGGCTCCGGCGCCATGACCAATTCCATTGAGGAGCTTGAGCGGGCAGAGGTTATCCTGGTCACCGGCTCCAACACCACCGAGACCCATCCGGTCATCGCCACGCGCATCAAGAAAGCGGTTCTCTTTCACGGCGCCAAGCTGATCGTGATCGATCCGCGTAAAATAGAACTGGTCAAATACACCGAAAAATACGGCGGCCTGTGGCTGCGCCAGAAAAACGGCAGCGACGTGGCCTGGGCCAACGGCATGATGCAGGTGATCATCAGTGAAGGGCTGCTCAATGAGGAATTCATAAAAACTCGCACCGAGGATTTTGAGGCTCTGAAAAAAATGGTCGAGGGTTTCACTCCGAAAAAAGTGGAAAAAATCAGTGGCATTCCCGCCAAACAGCTGCAGGCGGCGGCTCGTTTGTACGCCAAGGCCAAGAGCGGTTCCATTGTCTATTCCATGGGCATTACTCAGCACACCACCGGCACCGACAATGTCATGTCCATGGCCAACCTGGCCATGGTCACCGGCAATGTGGGCCGCGAGTCGGTGGGGGTCAACCCCTTGCGCGGCCAGAACAACGTGCAGGGGGCCTGCGACATGGGTGCTTTGCCCAATGTCTATCCCGGCTACCAGGCCGTTACCGATGCCGCTATCAGGGAGAAATTTGAAAAAGCCTGGGGAGTCAAGCTCGACGACAAAGTTGGTTTGACCGTAGTGGAAATCATGCATGCTGCAGCAGAAGGCAAGATAAAGGGCTTGTACATCATGGGCGAGAACCCGATGGTGTCGGATCCCGACCTCAACCATGTCAAGCTGGCCCTGGAGAAGCTCGATTTCCTGGTGGTCCAGGACATCTTCCTGACCGAGACCGCCCAACTGGCCGATGTGGTGCTGCCGGTGGCATCGTTTGCCGAAAAGCAGGGCACCTTCACCAATACCGAACGCCGGGTGTTGTGGGTGGAAAAAGCCGTTGCCGCTCCGGGCCAAGCGCGCATCGACTGGGAGGCCATCCGCGACGTGAGCACGCGCATGGGCTATGCCATGGATTACAAGTGCCTGGAAGACATCGTTAACGAGGTTAACCGCCTGGTGCCGCAATATGCCGGTATCACCTATCAGCGCCTGCTCAACGGCGAAAAACTGCAATGGCCCTGTCCCAATCCCGAGCACCCGGGGACGAAATTCCTGCATCGCGACAAATTCAGCCGCGGCCTGGGCAAGTTCTTCGCCATCGATTACATCCCGCCGGCCGAATGGCCCGACGCCGAATATCCTTTCCTGCTGTCTACCGGGCGCATCCTGTACCACTACCATACCGGTTCCATGAGCAGGCGCACCGTGGCCTTGCCGCAGTACGTCGCCGGCCCGTACATGGAAATGCACGCCCAGGACATGAAAAAAATGGCTATCGTTGACGGCGAGGAAGTGCGGGTGGCGTCGCGGCGCGGCGAGATCAGGATCCCGGCCCAAGAAAGTCCTCGCGTTGACCTGGGTTCGGTGTTTATCCCTTTCCATTTCGCCGAGGCCGCGGCCAACGTGCTGACCAACGACGCCTTCGACCCGATCGCCAAGATACCCGAGTTCAAAGTGGCAGCCTGCCAAATAGAAAAAATTAAATCATAAAAAGGAGAATGAAAAATGGAGTACGACTGCAAATCCCCGGCCATGGTGGCCGCGGACCTGAATGAGAACATTTGCGTCAAGAAAACCACGAACAATGCGTTCAAACTGCTGGTGCTGGGCATCCTGGCCGGCGCCTACATTGGTTTCGGCGGCGAACTGTCGAATATGATCGGCCATGACGCGGCCAAGTTTGTCGGCGCCGGCCTGGCCGCCTTTATCAAGGGAGCTGTCTTCTCCACCGGCCTGATGCTGGTCGTCATAGCCGGTGCGGAGCTGTTCACCGGCAACACTCTTATCACCATTTCGGTGCTGGACGGTAAATCCAAGTTCAGCGGCCTGCTGTACAACTGGTCGGTCATCTACGTGGCCAACCTGATCGGCTCGCTGTTGGTAGCCTACCTGATGTTCGGCAGCGGCCTTTTGGAAGGCGCCAACGTGGCTGTCGGCGTTGCCGCCCTGAAAACCGCCGCCGGCAAAGTTAGCCTGGCATTCTGGCCGGCTTTCTTCCGCGGCATCCTCTGCAACTGGCTGGTCTGCCTGGCGGTATGGATGGCACTGACCTCGCGCAACACCATCGGCAAGGTCTGGGCCATCTTCTTTCCGATCATGGCTTTCGTGGCTTCCGGATTCGAGCATAGCGTCGCCAACATGTATTTCATCCCCGTCGGCATGCTGCTCAAAGGGGTTAACGAAGTGGTGGCTGCCGCGAGCGCGGCCGGTTTGTCTGCCGAATCCCTGGCCAATGTCGGCTGGTACGGCTTCCTGGTCAGAAACCTGGTGCCGGTCACCCTGGGCAATATCGTCGGCGGCGGCTTCTTCGTGGCCACCCTGTATTGGTTCACCTATATCCGCAAGGGCAAAAAAGCCTAGTCAACCTCTGAATACTTTGTTATGCGCGCGGGCAGCTCCGGAATATTACTGCGCCGTTCTTTTAATTATTAATTATTCCCATTAGGTAGGGGCGGGGTTTTCCCGCCCCTGCTTTCAATAAATAATTTAACAATTTCAAAGAATTAGTTGACAAAAAGAAAAAATGATTTATAATTGATAGTGAACGTTAACTAACAAAAGGATAAAATGGCGCGCTTGAACACCGAAGCAAGGCAGAAGCATATTATTGAGCAAGCAATAAAAATTATTCACGAGAACGGCTATTCCTCGCTCTCGATCAGAAAACTCGCCCGAAAAGAAAAAATCAGTGAAGCGGCGATCTACAGACATTTTCTAAACAAGGAAGATATTCTTCTTGGCATCCTGACACTTTTCAGCGGTTTTGATAAGCAACTGAATCAGGAAATAGCCATGATTCATGATCCTTTGGAGAAATTAAGCCACTTCATGCTATTTCACTTCACATATTTAGAAAAACATGTTGAAATGACCTCGGTTATATTCTCTGAGGATATATTCAAGCAAAGCGAGATTCTTAAAAAGAAAATGCAGACCATCATTCAAAATAGAAAGAAGGCTCTTTTTGATATTGTCAACGCCATGAATCCGGAAAATTGCAAATTGGAAATAGATGTCGAAGAGTTTGTCGTGATAGTTTTAGGCTATATCAGGCTCATAGTATTGGAATGGAGATTAAGCAACTACGCTTTTTCCCTCAAGGCCAGAGGAAACAAGGCAATAAAATTTGTAAAAACAATTCTGCAAAATAAGTCAAAGTGTTTAAATGAGAGGTTATAAAAATGAAATCAATTAAAGGACTTGTAATGGCACTGCTGGCGCTGGCATTGTTCTCATGTTCGGGCGGGGGAGACAAGGCTGTCATTCAGGCCAGCGGTACAATAGAATCAACAAATGTCACTATCAGTTCAAGGAATGCCGGGGAAATAAAATCCATTATTGCAACTGAGGGCGAACGGGTCAAAGCCGGCGATACAATTCTCATAATCGACCACGAAGTGCTTGGCTTCCAGCTTGAACAGGCGGCGGCGTCTGAACAAATAAGCGAGGCACAACTTAAATTGCTGCTTAAAGGCGCAAGGTCCGAAGATATAAAACAGGCTGAAGAAATGATGAAGCAAACCGAGATTAATTTCAATCTGGCCAAAAGCGATTTTGAAAGATATACAAAGTTGTGGGATAGTAAGTCAATTACCCGGAAGCAATATGAAGATATATCCGCCCGCTACCAGGTAGCAATTGCGCAATTCTCATCTGCAAAAGAAAATTATATGAAAGTGCGAAAAATATTCAGAGTCGAGGAAATTGACCAGGCCAAAGCCAACTTGCGAAAAGCAAAAGCATCCGTCAATCTTCTGAAAAAGCAAATTGAAGACAGCTATGTAAAATCACCAATAGATGGTTTTATAGTTAATAAGTTTGTGGAAGTCGGCGAAACGGTCGCCCCCATGTCGTCACTTGTGAAGATAGCAAATCTGGCGAGAGTGAACCTGATTATTTATGTCTCTGAGGTTGAATTGGGCAGGATAAATCTCGGACAAAAGGCGGAAATAACCATTGATACTTACCCTGACAGGAAATATGCAGGCAAAGTCACTTACATCTCTCCCGAAGCGGAGTTTACTCCAAAAAATATTCAAACCAAGGATGAGCGCACAAAATTGGTGTTTGCCGTTAAAATTGAAATAGCAAACAGGGATTTTGATCTGAAACCTGGCATGCCGGCGGATGCTGAAATTTTATTATGAAAATAAAGGGTAAAAATTGGCTGCAGCAATAAAAATAGTCGATCTAAAAAAAAGTTATGGTCCGCTATTGGCCGTGGCCGGCGTAAACTATCATGTGAACCGCGGTGAAATGTTCGGCTTGGTCGGACCGGACGGTGCCGGAAAAACAACGACCATAAGAATGCTGGTTGGCTTGCTTGTCCCGGAAAGCGGTTCTGCGGAAATCCTGGGATTCGATCTGTTGAAACAAAAGAACCTGATCAAAAACGAAATCGGCTATCTTTCGCAAAAATTTTCACTTTATGGTGATCTGACCGTTGATGAGAACGTTGAATTTTTTGCCGATATACATGGCGTAAAGCATTTTTCAGATCGAAGAAACGAACTTCTCGAATTTACAAGACTTACGCCATTCAGGGACAGGCTGGCTGACAAACTTTCCGGCGGCATGAAGCAAAAGCTTGCCCTGGCTTGCACACTGATTCATAAGCCGAAAATAATTTTTCTTGATGAGCCGACCACCGGTGTAGATCCGGTTTCGCGGCGAGATTTCTGGAAGATACTGTCAAACCTTTTAAAAGAAGGGATTACGATATTCATGTCCACTCCTTACCTGGACGAAGCCGAAAGATGCAACCGCGTGGCACTGATGGACAAGGGAAAAATAATCAGCTGCGATACGCCGCAAAATGTGAAAGATTCCATGAATATGCAAATACTGGAGATAGTCTGCGCACCGGTGCGAGCGGCGTACAACCTCATAAAATCATCAACAGGTTTTGAAGTGCAGATGTATGGCGACAGGCTTAACATTGCCATAGCCGCATATGAAACAGATTATGCACTTATCAGTCAATTGTTTGCAGAAAATTCAATCGCTGAAATTAGCAAAAGAATGATCCCGCCATCATTGGAAAATGTCTTTATCCATTACATGGGTAAGTAAAGCCGATGCAAAATAAAAAGGAAATAAAAATGAAAAAATTATTAATTGTTATTTTTATGGCGAATTCGCTGTTGGCCCAGGAGAAAATCCTGACTCTCAGGGAAAGTATGGCCATGGGATTGCAAAACAGCAAGGATCTCAAAAAGTACAAATCCAAATTAAATTATGCCGACTCTAAACTGACAGAAATAAGCAGTCAATTCTTGCCGCAGTTCAAATTGTTAGGGAATTACACAAGATTGAGTAATAATATTCCCCCTTTTGAAGTAACCATGCCTTTTGCTTTGAATCCGATCAGAATTTCCGAAGCGCTGCTGAACAACTACACCTTCAAGCTCGGTTTCAGCCAGCCGCTTTTTACCGGCGGCAAATTGCTTTCGCTAAAAAAATCTGCGAAATTAAACTTGTTGGCTTCAGAAAAAGATTACGCCAAAGAGGAAAATGAAGCTGCATTTGTCATTTACAGCACTTATTGGAATTACTATAAAGCCGCTGAGATCAATAAATTGGTCAGGCAAAGTCTTCAACAGATGGCAGAACATCTAAAGAATACAAAAAGTTTTTATGAGAACGGAATGCTGGCAAAGAATGATCTGTTGAAACTGGAAGTTCAATATGCCAACACGCAACTTTTGCTCATTGAAGCGGAGAATAATTTAGAGCTTGCCAGAATCACTTTTAATAAGGCTATTGGAATCGATCTAACTTCAGCGACCAGAGTTGCTGCCAGCGAACCAGCGGTTAATAGTGCTGAGTATCAAATTGCCGATATTATCAGTGAGGCAACCGGCAATCGCCAAGAGTTGAAATCATTGTCTTACCGTGTCGAGGCAAGCAGGAAAAGCGTAAGCGCCGCCAAGGCCAATCGGCTTCCGGCAGTTTATTTAAGCGGAAATTATAATTACGGTAATCCCAATCCAAGATTTCAACCGGCCAGGAATGAATTCAATTCCAACTGGGATCTGGCTGTAACCTTCAGCTGGGACATCTGGAACTGGGGTCTGACCCAATCTCAAGTTTCGCAAGCTGTGCAAACTGAAGTTCAACTTGAAACCAATCTCGAGCAGCTCAAAGAAAACATTCAATTGGAAGTTTATGTAAACTACCTTAATCTCATTAAGTATGAAGCGCAAGTAAACGTGAGTAAAGAAACACTTAATCAGGCGCTGGAAAACTATCGTATTACTTGCGAAAAATATAATATGCAATTGGCAACGAGTACGGATTTAATTGATGCGGAAACTTTAAAACTGCAGGCCGAAACAAATCTGAAGACGGCAGAAGTGGATTCCCGGGTCGCCCAAGTGAAATTGGAAAAATCCTTAGGAAGGGTTATTTATTAATGGATGCCATAGAAGTAAGTCATCTGACCAAGAGCTTTGGAAAATTTACCGCGGTAGATCAAATTTCATTCAATGTCAGGACCGGCGAGATATTTGGTTTCCTGGGCGCTAACGGAGCCGGCAAATCCACTACAATAAAAATGCTGATCGGGATATTGGAACCGACATCCGGCGATGCGTTTGTTGGCGGTTACAGTATTAAGAACGAACCGAACATGGTGAAAAAAAATATTGGCTACATGTCGCAAAAATTCTCTCTTTATAACGATTTGACCGTTGCCGAAAACATCAGATTCTTTGCCGGAATCTACGGGTTAGACGGGAAGAAATATGAAGAAAGAAAAAAATGGGTGTTGAAAGTGGCCAATCTTGAGAACATGGAAAATGTCATAACCGGTTCTTTGCCGGGAGGAATCAAGCAACGCTTGGCTTTGGGCACTGCGGTTATTCATGAACCCAAGATTGTGTTCCTTGACGAACCGACAAGCGGAGTCGACCCGATCTCGCGCCGAAATTTTTGGGATTTGATCAACGACCTTTCCGGAGGCGGAACCACGGTTCTGGTTACAACCCACTACCTGGATGAAGCAGAATTTTGCAATGATATTATTTTAATCAATTCCGGCCGGCTGATTGCCCAGGGAAATTCTGAAGAACTCAAAACAGAATACATCAAGAACCCCATACTTGAAATAGAAAGTGACCGGGTAATTGACAGTTTGGAAATCCTGGAGAAAGAAAAATGGGTTGGCGAGACATCAATCTTCGGAAACTATATACACGTTATTCTGAACGACAGCACGATCAATGAAAAGCACATATATGAGCTGTTGAGAGACAAAAACGGAATATCCGTAAAGCGTGTGGAAAGAATAACTCCAACGCTTGAAGATGTATTCATTCATTTAATTGAAAAGGACAACAGGATAAATGTTCAATAGAATCCTGGCAATTTCAAAAAAAGAATCACGCCAGCTCAGGCGGGATACAAGGATGCTGTTCATAGTGTTTTGCTTCCCGGTTGTGCTTCTGGCGATTTTCGGCTATGCGATCAACTTCGATGTGCATCACATAAAAATCGCGGTATATGATCAGGACAGGTCGGAATACACCAGGGATTTTATAGGCGGATTGATCAGTTCGGAGTATTTCGACCTTGTCACTTACATAGACAATGACGATCAGATAAAAAGAATATTGGACAAAAAAATTGCCCAGGTTGTGGTTGTTTTTCCCAAGGACATGTCCAGAAAATTATTGTCCAAGCAGGAAGTAAAAGTTCAGTTTTTAATTGATGGCGTGGATGGAACTTCGGCGAACATTATTCGTCAATATGTTAATGCCGCCACCTACAGCTATTCGCTGCAGTTCACAAAGGAATATTTGCTGGCAACCGGTAAAAAAATGTATATGCCGATCGATCTGCAGCCGCGCTTTTGGTTCAACCCTGATTTGCAGTCAATACGTTTTCTTATTCCCGGTCTGATGGCAATGATCTTGATCATTACTGCGGTTATTTCAATCTCGCTTTCCATTGTGCGAGAAAAGGAACGGGGCACAATTGAACAGCTCAATGTTTCGCCGTTATCTTCACTTGAATTTATCCTGGGCAAAACAATCCCCTACATCGTAATATCACTTATCAATGCCACTATTGTCTTGCTTGCCGGTTATGTTCTCTTTGGCATAGCTATTAAAGGGGATTTGTTTTTACTGCTGCTGGGAACATTCGTATTTTTATTTGCCGCCTTGAGCCTGGGAGTATTTATCTCAACAATAGCTGATTCGCAGCAAGTTGCCTTTCAAGCGGCGATCGTAGCGTCATTGCTGCCGTCATTTATTTTATCCGGATTTATTTTCCCGATAGAAAGCATGCCGAGTGCGATTCAGCTGCTGACCAATGTGACTCCGGCAAAATTTTATATCGTTATTCTCAGGGCAATTCTACTGAGAGGCGCGGGAATTTCCGCTTTCTGGGAACAATTAATCTATCTGGCAATATTTGGAGTGATTTTCACAATGCTGGCAATTTTAGCGGATAAAAAATCAAAAAATAAGTGAGAGCCATGAAAACGATTTATCAATTCATTATAAAAGAGCTATTGCAGGTAAAACGTGATAAGAAAATGCGCGTAGTGATTTTTATCGCTCCCATCCTGCAGCTGATATTTCTTGGCTACGCCGCCAATATGGATGTTAATGTTATTCATACGACTATTTATGATCAGGATAAAACTTCAACAAGCCGGGTTTTTAGCAATCGGTTCGAACAATCGGGATATTTCAAAATAGATTACTATGTTAACGATTATGAAGAGGTAACCGAGCTTTTAAATATGGGAAAAACTCTAGTGGCCATAGTGATTCCCAAGGATTTCGAAAAGAGAATAAACAGACGCGAAACGACCCCGCTGCAAACTCTATTTGAAGGATCTGACGGTAATAAGGCATCAATTGCGCTCGGCTACATCCAGGGAATTACGACCGATTTTTCAAAGAGCATTACCATGGATATAAAGGACAAACTGGGAATGAAAATCGCTGTGAGCGGTTCATTGATCCCTGAAGTCCGCGTTTGGTACAATCCGGAAATGAAGACACGCAATTACATGCTGCCGGGAATTTTAGGCCTGCTGCTGATGATCTCAACGATCTCCTTGATGTCAATGGCGGTTGTAAAAGAACGCGAGATCGGCACGCTTGAGCAATTGATCGTTACGCCGATAAAAAATTATCAACTTATACTTGGCAAATTAATTCCTTTTACCCTTATAGGTTTTGCTGTTCTATTGATTGTAATGGTGGTAATGACCCAGTGGTTCGGCATCGTCGTGCGTGGCAGCATACCGTTTCTTCTTTTCGCCTCATTGCTTTTTGTTCTGTCGAATTTAGGTATCGGTTTATTTATTTCAACAGTATCCAAAACCCAACAACAGGCAATGATGGCCTCTGTGTTCGCGGTAATGATGCCCATGATTTATCTTTCCGGCTTTGCTTTCCCGATAGAGAACATGCCGCGGATCGTTCAATATGTGACCTATTTAATACCTTTGAAATATTACATTATTATCCTGCGCGGCATTGTGCTGAAGGGAATCGGTTTTTCATCCCTTTGGTTTGAGACTTTAATGCTTTTTGCCATGGGCATCACTCTCTTGATTCTAAGTTCGTTAAGGTTCAGCAAGAAATTGGAATAATGAATAAAAATCAAAGAATAAAATGAAGCGGGCCAGATGAAATTGCCGGTCTTTTTTTATTTCTGGAGTTTGCAGTTTCTTTGCTGCTCCTGAGGAAGTATTCAGAGCCGCTTTTACGCATAAATAATTTTTCCTTGCGATAAATTATCTGCTATAATAGCGGAGAAATTTCTCAGAAAAAAATGGAGAAATAACATGGGCAAAGGAATCAAAAAGATTTTCGGCAGGGAAATACTGGATTCGCGCGGTAACCCGACCGTGGAAGCCGAGGTGCTGCTGGAGGACGGGGCCATGTCAACGGCGACTGCGCTCAAAGGCAAGGACGCATTTGACCAGAAGCATGTGGACCAGGTCATGATCGCCCTGGACGGCACCGAGAACAAGGGCCGACTGGGGGCCAATGCCATCCTGGCCGTGAGCGTCCCCTTTATAGGAAAAAAATCCTCCCAGGCAGAGTATTATTTTTCTTTATTTCTCAGAATTTAATTTTCAACCCCACCCCGGCCTGGAGACCGCCCAGTTTGTATTCAACGCCCGGGACATCGGTTGCGGTATCAAATTTAGCCTTGGCGCTGATAAAGCGGCCACTTACCACCAGGCCCACAGTATCGCCGAAGTAATACCCAACTGCAATACCGGCATCAAAACCAAAAGCATTCTTTTTCACCGCCTGAGAGGCATAGGTGACATTCACCTGGGTATAGGGATAGGCGTCCGTCACCGTATACCCTGTCACAACCGTGGTCTCGGCCATGACATAACAGGGCCCGGCGAACAGGTCGATCGCCAAACTCTTCATAGTGAAAGTATACATCAGGTTTAAGTAAAGGTCGGTTTCCTTTAATTCATAGCCCGCGCTGCCGGTGGCCTGGCGCGGATTGCCAAAAAGCAAGGGATGGGGAACTGCGGCAGTCATTGCAGCTGCCACATCGCGGGAAGCGACGGATCCGCCGACCTCAACGCCCAAAGCGGGAGAAAACTTGTAGCCCAAAGCGGCATCGATGGTATTCCCCTTCTTGGCTTCATAGGATGTAATAAAACTGGCTTGTTCATGGTAGATGGTCGGTGTATAGGTACTGGTCGGCGTCTCCGCGCTAAAACCCATGAAATAAGAACCGCGGAAAGACAAGCGTTTGAATTTTTTAATCTCAAGCGGACGGGACTTAACCGCTTTTTTGGACTGCGACCGGGGCTGGCGCGGCGCCGCAACTTCCTCGCCCAATTCTGTCAAGGCACTGCCATGGATGAAGCCCGTCTGGGCCGGATTGACACCCTTAGCCGGCAATTGCACCTTGTACCAGACACCGCGCTTTTCGATAACGTCGAATATCATCCCGGCCGAAACCTGAAGCATAACCCGGCCGGAAATATTGGCAGTGGCCCGCACATTGGCCTTCTGGGCCTTGATTTTGACCTTCAGGTTGGCGGCAGGCAAAACCAGCACGGCCATGACCAATATCAGCAACAAACATTTTAGAGTTCTCATGATATGCTCCTTAGGCGGTAAAGCCGACAGCCAACAGCGACTGCAAAACCTGTCCGTATTCGGCGCTGCTCGCCCCATATAAATCTTTTGCTGACTGGAGCAGTGCGTTGGCGGCTTGGACAAAACTGGCGGTTGAAGTCAGATAGTGGGTAAAGGCCCGGTAGTAAATCTGGGCTGCTTTGGCAATGCCGATGCTGGTGACGGCACGATGGGATATGGGGTTGGTGCCGCCATTGGCCAGCAAATAAAAGGCATGCCCGAAAATGGTGCAGTTGTAGTGCACTCCTCCGTAGTCATTGCTTCCGGGAAGATTGATATACTGACTCAAATGGCAGGGATAGGGCCCATAACTCGTGGTTTTGGCATTGGGATTGGCAAGACTGCGCATGTAGTTTGTGCTGCTATAGGTCGGGTAGATATCCTCGCCCACAACCCAATCGGCCTTGTTAAAACCGGCCCCGGCCGGTTGAAAATGAAATTCGATGATCGTTCCCATAATATCCGAAAACGCTTCGTTCAATGCCCCGGATTGGAATTGATATATCAGCTTGGACGTGTAATCGGTAACCCCATGGGTGAGTTCATGCCCGACCACATCCAGCCCGGCGCCGATTTGCCACTGCGTATTCAATGGATCCATGAATACCATGTATTTATTGGTACCATCCCAATAGGCATTATCATGCAAGCTGGAACTAAAAATATGGTTATAGGCGACAATTTTCAAATTATGATTATCAATGCCGTGACGGCCATGCATCAGATAATAGTAATCGTATACCCAGCCCAGGTAGGTATGCACATTGACGTTGGTATCCTTGGCAAAAACGCCGTTCGAGCTCGATGGTACCTCGGACTGATTGTTGTAAATGCTATGATTGTAATCCAGCGTGAGCTGCTTGACCGGCCGGATACTTGTGTCATCTGTGGCCATCCAGTAACCGATATTATCCTGGGAAAGCACCAGTTTCATTTGATCATTATGATATCCGGTTCCGATGCCAATGACCGCTTGCGCGTCTTTGATATTTGAAAAAGAAAGTAAAACCGTGCCATCGAAGGCATCAATCAGCCCGGTTTGGGAAAATCCCAGCTCCTGGCTCACCGTGACGCGATAAGCCAGACGGTACTCATCATCGGAAACGGGATAGATGTAAAGCACGCTCGGTTCGCTCAACTCCAATGTATCTTGCCAGGCAAGAAACTGCATGAATATCTTTTCTGCTTCCGGACTGTTCAGCTTCGGTTGGGTAGCAACTGCATTAATGGAGTAGTACTCGCCATTCAATCCAGTTAATCGACCGCTCTTTTCATGAAATACCAACTGTCCGCCAAAAACCGGGATACCCCTGTAAAATTGGTTATAACGACGATGTTCCATTTTGGCGATAGTGTCGACCTGCACCAGGTCCAGCACCAGATTGCCTTTGCCCATTTCCGCGTCAAAAAAAGTCCGCAACTCCGCCAGGCTTTGTGCGGAGGATACTTTCTGAGATTGCAGCGTGTTATCCCAGTACAATAGAGATGGACCCACATCGGCTGACGGTAAGGCAGCCGCCGCCAAAAACACCCATGTCATTAACAGCAATTGTTTTTTCATTTGTTTCCTCCACAAAAATTGACAGATTAATAAAATTATCTTTGCAAGATGGCATTATAGGACAATTTTTTGAAATATCAATAGCCGGCAGGGCTTTTTTTAATGATTGCTGGAGCCGGAATGTTCTGGGCGCTGTTGCGCGCACAAATATTTTTCATTGCGGCCAATTATCTGCTATAATAACGGAGAATTTTTTCAGTAAAAAAAATGGAGAAATAACATGGGCAAAGGAATCAAAAAGGTTTTCGGCAGGGAAATACTGGATTCGCGCGGTAACCCGACCGTGGAAGCCGAGGTGCTGCTGGAGGACGGGGCCCTGGGCCGTGCCGCCACCCCTTCTGGCGCTTCCACCGGGGTGCACGAGGCCTGCGAGCTGCGCGACGAGGACAACAAGCGCTACAACGGCAAAGGGGTTCTGCAGGCGGTCGGTCATGTCAACGGCGAGATTGCCGCTGCGCTCCAGGGCAAGGACGCTTTTGACCAGAAGCATGTGGACCAGGTCATGATCGCCCTGGACGGCACCGAGAACAAGGGCCGGCTGGGGGCCAACGCCATCCTGGCCGTGAGCCTGGCCGTGGCCCGCGCCGCCGCCGCCAGCGCCGGACTGCCCCTGTACCGCTACCTGGGCGGCGAAAAAGTCCACCTGCTGCCCGTGCCATGTTTCAACATTTTGAACGGCGGCGTGCACGCCAACTGGCAGGGAACCGACCTGCAGGAGTTCATGATCGCCCCGGTCGGCGCCCCCAGTTTTCGCGAAGCCCTGCGTTGGGGCACGGAAACCTATCACGCCTTGAAAAAGGTTTTGAAGCATGCCGGTTATTCCACCGGGGTAGGTGACGAGGGTGGTTTCGCTCCGGCGCTGAAGTCCAACGCCGAGGCGGTCGAACTGATCCTGCAGGCGATCGCCGCGGCCGGCTACAAGCCCGGCGATCATATAGCCATTGCCCTGGATCCCGCTTCCAGCAGTTTTTACGAGGATGGGTATTATCACCTGCGCACTGAAAAGCGCAAGATCGACTCGAAGCAGATGGTGGCTATGTGGGTCGACTGGGCGAAAAAATATCCGCTCGTGGTCCTGGAGGACGGCCTGGCCGAAGACGACTGGGAAGGTTGGAAAATGTTGAACCTCGAGATCGGCGCCAAGGTCGAACTGGTGGGCGATGACCTCTTTGTCACCAACGTCAAGCGCATTGAGCGCGGCATCAAGGAAAAGGCGGCCAACGCCGTGCTGATCAAACTGAATCAGATCGGCACCTTAAGCGAAACCGTGGCGGCCATCGAAATGGCCCGCGCCGCCGGCTGGGGGGCGATGGTCTCGCACCGCAGCGGCGAAACGGTCGACAGTTTCATCGCCGACCTCACTGTGGCCATGGCCACCGGGCACCTGAAGACCGGCGCCCCCTGCCGCGGTGAGCGGGTGGAAAAATACAACCAACTGCTGCGCATCGAAGCGGAGCTCGGCGCCGCGGCGCAGTATGCCGGCCGCAAGGCTTTCGTCCGCTGAAGCCTAAGGGTTTGATTCATCAAACCCCCTTAACCAAGAAACAGAAATGAACGCGCCCGGCACAGTCACACGCATAAGCAGCAATTTCCGGAAAATGTACGCTTTCAAGTTCCTGGGCGAATTTTACCTGATCGCTCCGGTACTGATCCTGTATTACACGGCCAACGGCCTGAATTCCACCCAGATCTTCACGATCCAGGCCGCTTTCCATCTGTCGGTCCTGCTGCTCGAAGTACCTTCCGGCTACCTGGCCGATGTCATCGGCCGCCGGAAAACGCTGATCGTGGCAGGGATTTTCATGCCACTGGGCCTGGCCGTCTACACCATTGGCCGCAGCTTTCCCGTTTTTGTCCTGGCCGAACTGACTTTGGCCGTAAGCATCAGCATGCGCTCGGGCTGCGATTCGGCCTTGATCTACGACAGCCTGGGCCAGATCGGGCGCCAGGGCGAATACAAGCACATTGAAGGCCGGGCCATCCTGTTCACGCGCACGGGCACGGCGCTGTCGTCGGTGGCCGGCGGGCTGCTCGCCTTATTTTTCCTGCGCCTGCCGTTCGTAATCAACATCGTCTCCACCTTGTTCATGCTACCCCTGGCCCTGGCCCTGGTTGAGCCCGAGCGCGAAAAATGCCCCGGAAAAAATCCCCTTCGCGATATCCTGCGCATCTGCCGCTTCTGCCTGAGCCAGGCCCAACTCCGGCCGCTGGTCCTGTTTTCGGGCCTGCTCATGGCATGCCAGCTTGCCGGGGTGTGGGCCTACTTTCTCCATTACCGGGAGCTGGGCATCGGGGTGGCGTGGTTCGGCATCCTGTTCGCCGTCTTCCAGCTGGCCGGCGCTTGGGGCGGTTCCCGCTCCCACCGTTTCTGTGAGCGCTTCGGCACGAAACTGCCGTTGTTCCTGGCTTTGCTCAGTCCGTTTTTCTTCATTGGCCTGGGCCTTTTTCCCAGTCCCTTGCTGCTGTTCCTGGTCCCGGCCAACGCTTTTTTGTGGAACCTGGCCTACCCGGTGCTGATGGAGCGACTGAACCATGCCGTGGGTTCCGATGTCCGGGCCACGGTGCTTTCGGTTGCTGCCATGGTCGGCAGCGTGACTTTCGTGATCATCTCGCCGCTGTTCGGGCGCCTGGTCGACGCCTTTTCCCTGTCCGTAGCCTTTGTCGCCCTGGGCGGATTTTTCCTCCTGGCCGGAGTGCCACTGCTGGCCTTGATGCTGAGGCACTGGCAGGAAGGGTAGGGGATGGATCTTTTCTTAATTGAATTATTGCTTTTTATTTTGCATACTATGAACAATTCGATATGGAGGCCGTGATGAAGGATCTGACATACACAATCGCCGACGAAGTGTTCGCCCGCTTTCCCGAATACCGGCGCGGCGTGGTGCTGGCTCATGAGGTAAAAAACGGTGATTCCTCCCCGGAATTGGTCGAGCTGTTGCGCAGTGAGGAGGCGCTTGTCCGTGAGCGGCTGCAGGTAGAAACGCTGACCGCGGAACCGCGCCTGGCCTCCTGGCGGGAAGCGTTCCGTCAGCTCGGCTTCAAGCCCGGCGACAACCGCCCCTCGATCGAGGCGCTGCTGCGCCGCGTGCTGCGCGGCCAGGAACTTCCTTCGATCAATGCCCTGGTCGACATCGGCAACATCGTCTCCCTGCGCCACCTGCTGCCCGTGGGCAGCCACGCCATTGATGTCCTGGAGCACGATATCGCCCTGCTCCCGGCTTCGGGCCTGGAAGAATTCATTGCTTTCGGGTCGGAAGCGATCGAACGCCCGCTGGCCGGGGAATACATTTTTAGCGAGGGGGAGAAGGTCATGACCCGGCGCTGGATCTGGCGCCAGGCCAACCACACCCTCACCCTGCCGCAAACGACAGCCATCGAATTCAACCTCGACGCCCTGCCGCCGGTAGCGGCAGTGGATCTTGAGACGGCAGCAAGGGACGTGATGGACCTGGTCGAACGTTTCTGCGGCGGCACGATCAAGTTCGAGATCCTCAGCCGCCAGAATCCAAGGATTTTATTAGGAGGTGTGTCATGAGCAGTCCGTCAATCAAGTTATACCGCCTGCGCGGTATTTTTGTTGTCTATTTTGTTTTGAAATCTGTCGCCGGGGCCATTGTGGCCTCGCTCGTCCTGAAACCGTTTCAAAGCGGTGACTTCGGGAGGTTCGGCTGGCGCGGATTACCCTCCGGCTCTCTGCTGTTTTTCAGCCTGATGGTCGCGGCCGTGATCCTGATCATCGCCTGGCTCATCTTCGGCCAGCTGCTGCTGCGCAAGAACTGGGCGCGGGTGCTGCTGCTGGTCGTCGCCTGGCTGTCGGTCTTGAGTGCTGTTTTCAGCCTGCTGGCCTCGGCGCAGATCGGTACCCTCAGCTCATGGGCTGCCCATTGGCTCCCGGATCTCGATTGGCAAAAGCTGATGAGCTTCGACCGTGTACAGAAGGTTTTCGAACTCCTGTTCTGGGGTTACCTGATCTCGGTCCTGCAATTCGACTCCGCCGTGCGCGATGAGTTCTTCCCGCAGGCGCCCGTTGAGAAAACCACGGAAAAATGATATCCCCGGAGCGGCCATGAGGGAGACCCTGCGAGAGTTGCTGGGCAAGGAAGTGGTGGTCGACACCCGCTCGCCCTGGATCTACATCGGCCGGCTGGAGTCGGTTCAGGCTGACAGCCTGCTGCTGCGCGACGTTGACGTCCACGACAGCGGCGAGACCTCCACCCCCAAGGAGCGCTATGTGCTCGATTCTAGCGACTCGGGTATTAAGGCCAACCGCCGCTCGGTCTACGTCAGCCTGGAATACGTGGTCAGCGTCTCCCTGCTGTCCGAGGTCATTAAGTTCTAGCGCCGTGAAAATCTGGTACCTCTATTTGGTTCGTTGCGGCGACGGCAGCATCTATACGGGTGTCTCCACCGACGTGGCCCGGCGCCTGAATGACCATCGCAGCGGCAAAGGGGCGCGTTATTTACGCGGCCGCGGCCCATTGCTCCTGGTCCGCAAGATCCGTATCGGCGATCGGGGCGACGCCCTGAAAGTCGAGCGCCGGGTCAAGGGTATGCCGCGTGCCCGCAAAGAGGACTTGATTCGGGGGAAGATCAGGTTGAAGGACCTGATAGCTAAAAAAAAATAAAAGTGTTTTCTTTGATGTGTTGATGGGTAGAAGGGGCAACAGCACTGACAGCGACTTTAGGCGGTTTTCCTAACCCATCTACTCATCTACTTTTTTATTCAGGCTCAGCCGCCGGAGGTCTGCGGAAAAGCGGTGTTGGAATAGAGGTACTCGACCTTTTCCTTGTGTTTCAGCTCCTGGTTGGCCATTTGCAGCAGCATGTCCCTGACTTCACCGCCGGGCTGCGCCTCGGCCAGGCCCTTGTAAAAATTGTATGAATTCCATTCGCGGTGGGCGGCCACCAGGTAGACCTCGCTGCTGTTCATGTTTTTCTCAAGGTCAGGCTTGTCGGCGTACTGGGCGATATGATAATCGATGGGCGCGTCCATGGCCAGGGCGACAAATTTTTTCTCGCCTTTAAGATAGGCCAGCAGGAATTCCTTGTGGGCGAGCTCCTCGCCGGCCAGGTATTGCAGCGTCTCCCTGGCCAGGGGATCCTGCACCAGGTCGTACAAGCCAAGGTAGAAGGTCCGGGCCTCTTCTTCGTTTTTCACCGCTTTTTCAATTACGCTCTTCAGGCTCTGTGCTTCCATGGGCACACCTCCAGTTGCATTTTTTGCATCATAGCAGAAGGACCCCGGGATATCAAACCGCGGCCGTGAATGCATTCAATTATGCAAAAACCTGATGGAAAGAGCCCAAGGCAAACTCACCCCAGCCCCCTGCGTTGCGGGATGGCATTGCTGGATACCTCGTAAAACCTCGGCATAGCGATGCGTACCTCTCTTTCCAAAAGAGAGGGGGGTAAGATGATTCCCCTTCTTTTCGCAAGAGAAGGGGCTGGGGATGAGTTGAAAAGGGCATGTGTATGTATAAAAAGTGATTCAAACCGCGGCCGCATATGCCCGCGCATTAGAAATTGAGCAGGATGGGCCGCGGCTTGAGCACGTGGCCGATCAGGGTCAGGCCACTTTGGCGCACGATCTCCAGGGCCTTGCCGGTCAGGGTGGTCTGGGAAACCAGGGCCGGGATGCCTGCATGCAGCACCTTCAGGGCCATCTCCGCCGAAACGCGGCCGGTGATGAAAAGGGCGGTGCGAGAAAAATCGGCGCCGTGGACGAGCCCCCAGCCGATGACCTTGTCCACGCTGTTGCTGCGGCTGATGTCTTCCCGGCTGACCAGGATGCTTTGCTCGCGCATATCGGCCAGCATGGAGCAGTGAATGCCGCCGTGCTTTTTGAACAGGGGTGTTCGCCCGGGCAGCTGCTCCATCAGGCGGATCGCCTGCGGCAGGGTGAAAGCGTATTTCCTGGTTGTTTTGGGCGGATTAGAAAACAGGCCCGGCTGCACGTCGCCGCCCGAGCAGGCAACCACCTGGACCGGGTGGTATTGTTCCAGGCGCGGCGCGGCTGTGGGCCGCAAGCGCACCAGGGCCCGGTCGGCCTGGAAGCGCAGGGCGGCGGCATCGCCCGGGGTCTGCAGCAGTCCCTGGGAGAAAAGCCAGCCCAGGACCAGTTCCCTGCGGTCGAAGGGCGAGCAGCTCAAGCGGCTCAGGGTGCGGCCGTCGACCTCGATGGTCAGCAAAGCCTCTTCGGGCAGAGGCACCAGCCTCGCATTCCGGCGGGTTTTAGGAGACGGTTTTTTTTTCGCTTTTAAGGTAGGCATAGTACTCCTCCAGGGTATTCAGATTGCGGAACCATTTTTGCCCGTCCATGGGCACGAAGCCGGTGCGGCAGGTCCGGAACAGGGATGATATTCTCAGGTCCCCGGTCCCGATCTGCCTTTCGATGGCCGCGATGATGCTGCGATGATAAAAGGCAAAAAGCGGTTCGAATTTCCCGTCTTTATAGCACGGGACCACGATCTCATAACGCGGCGACCGGGCCAGGATCTTTTGTATGAATGGAATATGGATGACGGGAATATCGCAGGCCATAATGAAATTGCCGGCCTGGGGCGACGCCCGCAGGGCGGTCAAAATGGCCAATAGCGGGCCCTGTCCCGGAGCTTCGTCCATGATGACCGGCAGGTTCAGGAAAGCGAATTTGTCCTTGTCTCCGGCGCTGATCATGATCCCGGTAAAAAAGGGGCGGAGCTGGGCGATGATCGCTTCGATCAAAGGTCGGCCGTTGTTGTCCAGGAGCAGGGATTTTTCCCGGTTCATGCGCCGGCTGCGCCCCCCGGCCAGGACGATGACCGCGACCGGATCGGGATTCATGAAATCTCGATAACCTCAGGAACCGGACTTGATTTTGTTTTTGCTGATGAAGCCTTCTTCCAAACCGTTTGATTTTTTCTTTATAAAGGCGGCCAGGAATGCCCGCTGCTTTTGGTCAAGGGTTTTGAACCTGGCACCGACGGAAAAGAGCAGGCCCGGGGCCAGGGCGGAATACTTTTGCGGGTCGAATGCTGCGACTTCGGCGCGGCTGATCTCGATCTCAAAATCCTGCTGGCTGCCATCGCTGTTGGGGATCAGGTATATTTTATATGTCGAGCCGATGACCGGTTGAAAATTGCAGATCAGGTTGACGCCGTCTATGCTGATGTTGTTGACCAGGAAGCTGACCACGTTGTACAGCTTGCCTTTCATCTCCTGCAGGACGTCGTAGCGTGTGTTTTTTCTTTTTTCCATGTTTCACCTGGCCTTGGACCTATCTATCATACTACCACAATAAATATTTTTATCAACTGTCGGGCGCGCGCATTTTTCAGATCCCGGCCCGGGGATGCTGCTGCCATACGAAATTGTCAGCCGGAAGCTTTGCTGATATACTGTTACGGCCAAGGGAAAAACAAGTATGAAGAACCGCGATCTGTCGTTTTTGCAATCCAAGCCCAAGTTCACTGCGCTTGACGCGGCCGCCATTGTAAAGAATGCGTTTGAGCTGCCGGCAAGTGCCCAACCTCTTCCCAGCGAGCGGGATCAGAATTTTTTAATGACCGCTGCGACCGGGGAGCGCTATATTCTGAAAATTGCCAACGCCAAAGAAGATCGGATCCAGTTGGAAACCCAGAATCAGGCCATGTGCCATTTAAAAAATCATTTGTCTTTTTGTCCGCAGGTCGTGGCCGCGAAAAACGGTGAGTTTATCAGCGAAATCACTGCCCCGGCCGGGGACAAGCATTTTTTGCGACTGGTTTCCTACTTGCCGGGCCGACCGCTGGCCAATGTCAAAAGGCATAGCCCCGGCCTTTTGAGCGATCTGGGCCGCTGTATGGGTGAGATCGACAAGGGCCTGGCTGATTTCGATGCTGCCGGCGCCCATAGGGATTTTTACTGGGAACTGGCCCAAGCTCCCGCTTGCATTGAAAAATATCTTCCGCTTATAGAAGATCCCCTGCTCAAAAAGCTGATCGAAGCAGGCAGTGCCGATTTCAATCGCCAGGTCGGCCCCTTGTTGCCGGATTTGCGCCGCAGTGTGATTCTAAATGATGCCAATAATTACAATGTCCTGGTCGGCGGCGGCGGCGACCTTTTTACAAAAGATCAGCAGGTGGTCGGGATAATTGATTTCGGCGACCTTGTCTACAGTTACACGGTCGGCGATCTGGCCGTGGCCATGGCTTACGCTGTCCTTGATAAGCCCGATCCACTCGCCGTGGCCGCTCAAATTGCCGCCGCTTATCACGCCGTCTTTCCCCTTGAAGAATCGGAAATGGCCGTTCTTTTCGACCTAGCGCGCCTGCGCCTGTGCCTGAGCGCCTGCCTGGCCGTTAAGCAGCAAAGCCAGCAGCCAAAGGATGAATACCTGTCCATCAGCCAGAAATCGATCCGTCGCTCCTTGCCGCAATTGTTTCGCATCCAGCGGCGTTTTGCCGAAGCCAGGATCCGCCAGGCCTGCGGTTTGCCCCCTTTGCCAAAGGCCGCTGCGATCAGGGAGTGGCTGCGAAAAAATAGAAAAAATATGGCGGCGGTCTGCGGCCATGATCTCCGTCATGAACCGCTGTTGATCTTTGATTTGGGCATCGCCAGTCACCATTTGGCTGGAGATTGCGAAAACAACCTTGAGCCCGATCTCAGCAAGCGTCTCTGGGCTGCCATGGATCAGGCCGGGGTGAAGATCGGCATCGGCCGCTACAACGAAGCCCGTCTGCTTTATACGTCGCCTTTGTTTGCCGGGAACGATCTCTTTGCCGAAAACAATCGCACCGTGCATTTGGGCATGGATGTATTCATGGCTGCCGGGTCAGCGGTTTGCGCCCCGCTGAGCGGCGAAGTGTTTGCCTGCGCCCGCAATCAGGCGCCTCTGGATTACGGGCCGGTGATCGTCCTGCGGCATCAAACCGGAGCCGGCGAGCCTTTCTTTACGCTGTACGGCCATCTGAGTCTTGATTCGCTGGCGGGGTTGCAGACGGGACAGTTGGTGAAAAAAGGGCAGATCATCGGCAGGATCGGCAGTGCCGATGTCAACGGCGGCTGGACGCCCCACCTGCATTTTCAGATTATACTGGATTTGCTGGAAATGGGCGGCGATTTTCCCGGGGTGGCCGCCGCCGCTGATCGGGAATTGTGGGGCGCGTTTTCTCCCGATCCGAACCTGATCCTGGCTGTTCCGGAAATGCTGTTCCCGGATCCTGAACCGACCAGGGCCGAGACCCTGGCTTCGCGGCGGATGTCCATCGGCGCCAGTGTGAGCCTCAGTTATCGTGAACCGCTCAAACTGGTCCGCGGCTGGATGCAATACCTTTTTGATGAAAACGGACGCCGCTACCTGGACGCCTACAACAACGTCCCCCATGTCGGACATTGTCATCCCGAAGTAGTGGCGGCCGCCAGGCGGCAAATGGAGTTGCTCAACACCAACACGCGTTACCTCCACGATACCATCAACCGCTATGCCGAGCGTTTGGCTGCCACGTTGCCGGCCCCTTTGCGCGTTTGTTTTTTTGTCAATTCCTCCAGCGAGGGCAATGAATTGGCCCTGCGCCTGGCCCGGGCTTACACGGGGCAACGGGACATGATCGTTTTGGCGGCGGCCTACCATGGGCATACCACATCGCTCATAGATATCAGCCCCTACAAGCATGACGGACCGGGAGGAACCGGGGCGCCGGACTGGGTGCACACGGTCCCACTGGCCGATGTCTATCGCGGACCTTATAAAGCCGGCGATGCGCAGGCTGGCATCAAGTACGCCGGCCATGTTCAGGAGGCCATCGACCTGCTGCAGCAAAGTGGTCGGACCCCGGCCGGATTCATCGCTGAAAGTTGTCCCAGTGTGGGCGGCCAGATATTCTTTCCCCCGGGCTATCTTGCAAACGTATACCGCCTGGTCCGTCAAGCCGGAGGGTTATGCATTGCCGATGAGGTGCAGACAGGCTACGGCCGCAGCGGCAGCCATTTCTACGCTTTCATGAAGCAGGATGTGGTGCCCGATATTGTTGTTCTCGGCAAGCCGATCGGCAATGGCCATCCCCTCAGCGCCGTGATCACCACGGCTGATATCGCGGCCGCTTTTGACAACGGCATGGAGTTTTTCAGCACCTTCGGCGGCAATCCGGTTTCCTGCGCGGTGGGCGAGGCCGTACTGCGTATTGTGCAGGAAGAGCGTTTGATGGAACACGCCTTGACCGTCGGCGAGCAATTGCTTAAAGGGCTGCAACCGCTTGCGAAACGCTATCCCCTTGTTGGTGATGTGCGCGGCAGCGGTCTTTTCCTGGGCGTCGAGCTGGTCAAGGATCGTCTGACCCTGGAACCGGCGGCCGAGGAAGCCGCTTTTATCGTCAACCGCATGCGCGAGCTCGGCATTCTCATCGGCACTGACGGGCCCTGGCACAATGTCTTGAAAATCAGGCCGCCCATGCCCTTCAATTTGCAGAACGCGGATTTTTTGACAGCCGCCCTGGACCGGGTTTTAGAGGAAAATTTCAGCGCTTGACCCGGGCCTTGAATCAAGGCAGGATCGCAACCGCTTTTTGATTTTGAACTTGCCGCCAGGTTCTTCTGAAGAATGAACGCCTGCCAGGCGCTGGATTTTATCAACAGCCTGGTGGCGCTCGCCGCGATTTCAATTCACTTTTCTGGCCCTGGCGGTTCATGATCCTCAAGTTTGCCGGCAGCGGTCCTGCAAAATACGGGCCAGTTTGAATGTGAAAATGTCGCTGAGGCGGATGCGGCGCATATCTTCTTGTTTGACCTCGAACCAAAATAGACACAATTCTTCCAAAACCAGGCACAAGGTAATAAAATTGCTTGCCGCGTCGCTGGTGCCGGTGATAAGCAGTTCATTCAATTCCCGGTTCTTTTCGATGATCCGCCCCATGTAGTCCCAGACATTATCGCCATTGAGCGAACCCATCTGGTTAACTGAGTTGAAAACGGCATTGCCTATGTCATCTGCCTGAAGCAGGTCCACTTCGAAGAGGACGCATTCCATGAACTTGTCGAGTGGGCCGAGCGCTTGGTTTTCGCCTTCGGATGTTGTGGGAATATGGATCAGGAAAGCGACCAGCTGTTGAAGGATCTGGCTGATATTTTCGTTGCGTTCCTTGCTTCGGAAAAGCATTTTAAAGGGCGCGGGTGAAACAAACAGGTTGGATCTTTGTGACAATATCTCGGCTTGGCTTGGCTCCTTTTTATTTAAAAAAAACTCCACTTCAGCCTGCAACTGCTCTATTTCATCCTGGGTATAGCACTTATCCTTGGCGATGATTTCAGAAATTGTCATTTCTTTTGCATTTTACTCTGCAGGAGGCAGGCCAGTTTATACATGTAAATATCGCTGCGCCTGGCCTGGCTCACGTCCTCGCGACCTATGTCAAACCAGAATAAACAAAGATTTTTCAACACCCTAAAAAGTTGCAAATAGGTTTGCGTCGGCTCTTTAGGAATCTCTGCGAGCAGGTATTCCAGTTCCAGGCGCTTGTCCATGACCCGGGCCTCGTAGTGCCAATAATTGTCGGCCTCTTGTAGGCCATTTTCGCTGTACTCGAGCAAAATGGCTCTGATCACGTCTTCTTCAAGCAGCAGGGCTACTTCGGATTGGAGAAATTCCTGGAACTGTTTGACCGGGTCGATCATTTCTCCGTTGGTTCTGTTGGCGGCGGGGATTTCGTTCAAAAAGGAAAGCATGTATTGCAAAATCAACTTGGTGTTTTCTTCCCTATCCAGTTTGCGAAAAAAAACACTTGCCTGGGCCGGGGACAATTGATCATAAGATTGTTCGTCCATAGTGACGGCTCTGTTGGTCATATTGGTTGTCAGGTACTGTTCTATTTCCGCCCTAAGAAGCTCAATTTCTTTCGGGTTTTCCAAATTTTCTTTATTGATGATCTGCGAAATCTTTATTTTTGGAATCAGGTGGTCTTCCATCTGCATGGTGATAGCACAGACTATGATTAAAAACAACCATAAGTAAAAAAAGACTGACTTTGAATTTGTTTTCATCCGACATCGCCTGTTTTCCATTCAGGCAAATCGGTATCCCTAATATCCCTGTTTCTTCCTGATGCTTTGGCCTGGAAAAGAAGTTCAGCGGCTTGATGTAACGATTAATGTGTTGTCATTAAAAATATATTTTCCCATTGCTCAAGCTGGCATCAACAATCTGCGATGGCCTTGATGGGCAAGACCATCTCAAAATATGAAATGATCAATTTTCAAACACCCACTTCTTGATCATGTTGAATACTTCTTCCCTTTTGATGGGCTTGGACATATAGTCGTTCATCCCGGATTCCAGACACTTATCCCGATCCTCCTTCATGGCGTCGGCCGTCATGGCGATAATCGGTATTGCGGCGTAGCCGCGGTTGCGCAGCACCTTGGTCGCTTCCAGGCCGTCCATCTCCGGCATATGCACATCCATAAATATCAGATCATAACGCTCCGGATCCGAAGTGTATTTCTCCACTGTCTCGCGCCCGTTGTTGGCCACTTCCAGCTGATAACCAGCCTTGGTCAGCATGTACTGCGCCAACTTCTGGTTCATAGGGTTATCCTCGGCCAGCAATATCCGTACGGAATGTTTGGCCTCCTCGGCCAGCGTGTGCTGGGTGATCACGACTGCCTTCTCCTTTGTCGCCTCGGTCGTAATCTCATCGCCGGCTTCGCCAAGCAAACGCTTGAGCATGGTGATCAGCGTATGGCGCTGGATCGGCTTGGGCAAAAAGCCATCAAACCCCGATTCCTTGAACATCTTGATGCGCTTGGTCACCGACGATGAAAAGGCCAGCAGCTGCAGTTTGGCAATGAGTGGATCATTTTGTTTTCGGACCTGCCTGGACACCTCATAACCGCTCATATCCGGCATCTGGATGTCAAGAATGCAGACATCAAACGGATCTTTGGCCGCGATCGCCTTCTGGAGCGTCGGCAACACCTCGCCTCCACAGCGGACCGCCTCCGACCTCATGCCCACCAGCTGCACCACATGGGAGAGGATGCTCAGATTGTTCTCGTTATCGTCGACCAGCAATGCTTTTTTCCCGGCCAGCGCCTCGACCGGAGGTTGCTTGACGGTTTCCTTTTCCGATTTGTTCACCCAGGCGGTGAAATGGAAGGTGCTGCCCTTGTCCAGTTCGCTCTCCACCCATACCTCGCCGTTCATCAACCGGGCAATCTGCTTGCAGATGGCCAGCCCCAGGCCGGTGCCGCCGTACTTGCGGGTGATCGAACCGTCGACTTGCTGGAAAAGCTCGAACACAGTCTCCAGCTTGTCCCGGGGAATGCCGATCCCGGTGTCGCGCACCGTAATGTGCAGCTTCAGCTGCTGTTCGTCCTCTTCTTCCACAGCGACAAAAAGATCGATCTCGCCTTCATGAGTGAACTTGATGGCGTTGCTGATCAAATTCAAAAGCACCTGGCGCAGGCGCGTAGGGTCGCTTCTGATGAAGGCCGGCAGGTTGTCATCCACGCGGCAGAAAACCTCGACCGGCTTGTTGCCCAATCTGGGCTGCGTGAGGTGGCAGACGTCAAAGGCGGTGATTTCCAGGTCGAAATCGATGTTCTGAAAGGAAAGCTGCCCGGCTTCGATCTTGGAAAAATCCAGGATCTCGTTGATCAGCGACAACAGCGCTTCGCCGCTCTTGGTTATGTTGCGCACGAACTCAACCTGCTCCTCGCTCATCTCGGAATCCAGAAGCATGTCGGAAAAGCCGATCACCGAGTTCATGGGCGTACGGATCTCGTGGCTCATGCGCGACAAGAACATGCCCTTGGCCTGACTGGCGGCTTCGGCAGCCATCCGTGCTTTTTCGGCCAACTCAAACAATTGGGCGTTTTCAATGGCTGATGCGATTTGCGTACTCAAAGTCTCCATGGCGGTAATATCGGATTCATCGAACGCATTCAATTCAGTGCTCTCCATGTCAAGCACGCCGATCACCTGGGAGTTTTTGAAAATGGGAATCGACAGCTCGGACCTGGTGATCTCATTGTATCCCGAAACGTAATTGGGATTTTTGCTCACATCCTCAGCCAATTGGGTTTGCCGCGTTTGGGCCGCTTTGCCGATCATACCCTGTCCCATCGGCATACTGAGATCACTGGGGAAAACATCCTTGTAGCCGCCGGCGATGGATTTCAGGGTCAGGCAATTTTCTTTTTCATCCAGCAGCAAAAGCATGACGCCATAGTAATTGAACGTCTCCAGAATGCTGGTGACGATCTCTGTCAACAAAGCATCCAGTTTGATTTCGCTGCTGACCCGTTGGCTGATCTTGTAGAGAAGGCTGGCCTGGGCAACATGCCTTTCCAGTTCATTTTTTTTGATGTTCAAGTCTCTGGCTTGCTCTTCCAAACGGGCTTCCGCCTGTTTCTGCCTAGTGATATCACGATAAATGCCATAAATTCCCACCTGCTGTTTATCAATAATGATTGGCGATGCCAGGATTGAAACATTGATCAGAGAGCCATCCTTTCTGCGGCGTTGACCCTCCAAAACCATTGTTTTCCCTTCTGCTACGCGTTTGGTAACTTTCCTGGTCTCACTGAGAAGGTTATCGGGGGAAATCAAATCATCAATAAAATGACCTTGGGCTTGTTGTTTTGTATATCCGAATATTTTTGTGAATTCTCTGTTTATTTTTAAAACCCTTTGATTGCAATCAGCCATTACGATCCCTTCCTGAGCGCTTTCGAATAATTGCGCCAGATAGGATTTTTCGATTGCCAATTCCTTTTTGGCTTGTTTAAGCTTTTTGGAATCAGCAGTAGGATTTTTAACTTTATGGATAACCTTCTTCTTTTTTAATTCCTTACTCATTTTATTCTCCGCATTGAAAATATTTTGGCAAATTAGTAAAGCAATCATTCATTGGCCCAAATTATGCTCAATAAATTTTTCCAAGTCAAGAATGGATCAGTAGACTGAATCAGCAGAATTAATCAAACTTGACTTTCAACTGCTCCTGATATATAAATGTTAAAAATGCCATCCAGCCAGATTCTCATGCAAGATACTCCAAAGATATTGATAGTTGAAGACAATCGAATCAACCAATTGCTAATGATGAAAAAATTTGAGAATCAAGGCTTTAATTCTGTAATGCTGGCTAAAAACGGGCTGGAAGCGCTGAAAATTGCTCTAAAAAACAAGCCGGATTTGATCCTGATGGATATCCAATTGCCTGACATGAATGGCAATGAGGTAATTCAGAGCTTGCGAAATAAGAAATTCCCTGGCGCAATTGTTGCCGTATCCGCGGATTCATTGAAAAAAGACATGGATGCAAGTTTTGCGGCCGGCGCCAATGGCTATATAACCAAGCCGATAGACTTTGAATCTTTTTTCGTCAAAATCAACGATTATTTGAAATTGCACGATGACTGGGAAAAAACTTCCCAAGGCCAGGATATGGAGAAAAAGAGTGTTCCGGCTGATGCCCATCCATATAGAATCAATCAATCCATTTCAGATGCAGCCAAAAATATTTTCATCGTGGATTCGCAAGAAAAACTGCAAATATTGGCCGAAGCGCTGGAGCATGCTGACGATGAAGATCAAATAAAGAAAATTAAAGCCATTGCCCATGAATACAAAGGCAATGCCGGATATTTTGGTTTGAAAGAATTGGAAAGTATTGCCAGAGAGCTGGACATGGATTTTGCCAATGATCAACCTCAAGAATATCTAGTAAAATTGACCCGGCAGCTTGTCGCCATTGTTAAAGGCATCATCGATGAAGCCTCCTGAATTTTATCGGGAAATTCTTGTCAACAAGTATTTAAGACCGGTATGGAATGGAAAAAAATTCATAAAAATAGGTGATTTTTCATGAGCACACAAAACATTTTGTTTGTAGATGACAGCAAGCCGCTTGTGCAACTTTTTACTGATCATATGTTAAAAAAAGGATATAAATATGGTTTTCTTACCGCCGCCAATGGCCAGGAAGCCCTTGAAATTTTAAAAAAAGACAAAATAGTTCTTGTCATCCTTGATATTCAGATGCCGGTCATGGATGGTCTGCAATTCCTGGCAGAACTTCATAACCGCAAGATATGGTTGCCGGTTATCATCATGACTGGTACAGATTTGGAAATATCAGAGAAAAAATTCAGTGAATATGGCATTGTTGATTACCTGAAAAAGCCGGTTTTTTTTGAAGATCTTGATAAAAGGATAAATGAAATACTAAAAAGAACGGAAAATAAAGACTTGATTTCAGGAATAAGCATATTTGGCATATTGCAGGTCTTGGAAATGGAAAAAAAGACGGGGATCATGTCGCTAAAGATCGGAAACCAAGACGGTAAGATTTTCTTTAAAGATGGAAAAGTTGCCGATATTGAAGCCGGCGGTCTCTCGGTTGATGAAGCAATCGGAGAATTTGTAAAACCCGATATGGAAATAAAAAAAATCAACATTGAATATATCAATCATCTTAGGGAAAACAAAATCAACAAATCATTGACGCAGATGGTTCTGGAAGCGGCGAAAGATTGGGATGAACAAAACAAGCCGCAATAATGAATATAGCGCTTTGACAGTTAGTCATGGGAGCTAAAAATGAGTACAAATGAAGAAGCGGATTTCATGGAAGAATTGAGAAAGGAATTCAAGGAAACCATAGCAAAAAATATCCTGGAGTTTCCAGCTTTATATAAAGAAGCAAAATATGCAGACATCGCAAAAATCGCCCACGACATTAAAGGCACAGCCGGAGTTTTTGAATTGGAAAAAGGTGCGAAAATCGCAGCGGCACTTCAACAATCAGCCCAGGATAAAGAAGTTGAAAAAACAAGAGCTTTGATAGACGCATTAATCGCCTATATGAAAGAAGCGGGTATTGTCGATAAAAATTAAAATGTAAAAATTGCCGCTTGTGATTTGGAATTTATTCCTTCACATAGAACGTCAAGAATAGGGTATAGGGTTCAGGGGGAATAAAGAAAGCCATGAACGAATGTCTTGTTTATTCCATCACATTGAATCTCGAACCTCAGGCCATTTTCTTGTCGTCCACCGTCAACCGCCCACCGAGTTCGTTCTATTTCTTAGGCACCCAGAACAAGAGCAGCATGCCCGGAACGGCGATCAGGAAACTGATGGCGAACATGCCGCCGTAGCCGAGCCAGGAGGCGATAAAGCCGCTGCTGATCCCGGCCACGATCCCGCCCAGGCTCATCAGTCCCGAGCCTATGGCGAAATGGGCGGCCTTGAACTCGCTTTTGCAAATGCGCATCAGGTAGGTGATCAGCACCGCTGTGCCCAGGCCGCTGGCGAACTGGTCGAAACCGTGCACGGCCGCCACCAGCAGCAGGTTGCCCGCGCCCACGGAGGTCAGGTGCACGGCGCCGGTGTTGACCGCAAGGTAGCGGGCCAGCCCGCCGGCCAGCAGCATGTAGGCGACGTTGGTCAGGTTCTGGGCCAGCAGGAAGGGCCAGATCATTTTTCTTAAAGTAAAACGGGAGATCATCCAGCCGCCCAGCAGGGCGCCGGCGATGGAAGCGGGCAGGCCGATGCCGCCCGAGATCCAGCCGTAGTGGTGCTTGACGCCCAGGTCGACGAGGAATGGCGAAACCATGGAGCTGACCATGAATTCGCCGCTACGCACCAGCACGATGAAAGCCAGGATCACGCCAATCTTTTCCTGGTCCATGAACGTCAAAAACGCCTTGCCGTAAAAAGAATCGGGGTCGCGGGTCATGACCGCGGCCAGCTTCTTGCGGAACACGGCCATGAGCACCAGGGCCAGCAGCAGCCCCAAGCCGACGCTGCGCGGAAAATTCAGTTCTTTCAGCAGCGGTGCCGTCTGTTGCCAGCTCTGGTAGCGGGCCGAGTTGAAAAACAATACCAGGGCCGTCACCGCGGCGGCAAGCGCCAGGGCATAGGAAAACAGTCGCGGTTTGCATATCAGCCGCAGCATCTGCCCGAAAGGGCGCCGCTGCGTTTCGCATTCGGGCAGGAAAAAATAGTGGTAGGCGGTCAACAGTCCCAGCAGCAGACCGGCGCTGAGGAATGCCGCCAACCAGCCGATCGCGGTGCCGATGGTCACAATTACGCCGCTGCCGGTGAGCATGGCCACGCGATAGGCCATCACCCGGTAGCCCAGGAACTTGGCCTGCTCCTGCTTATCCAGGGCGGCCAGGTAGTAGCCGTCGATGGCAATATCGTGGGTGGCGGCCACGAAAGCCCCGATGAAAAGCACGATGGCGATCAGGCGTACGCCGCCGGGCAGGGGGACCAGGAAGGCCGTGGCCCCGATCATGACGGCCAGGGCGGCCTGCATGGCCAGCAGCCAGCGGCGCTTGCTGGCGAATTCGTCGACCAGCGGCCCCCAGAAGAATTTCAGGATCCAGGGCAGTCCGAAAAAGGTGGTCAACCCCACGCCTTCCAGGCTGACGCCCATGTCGCGGAAGAATAGCGTGGAAACGGAGCGGATGATGGAATATGGGAAGCCTTCGGCGAAATAGGTGCTGAAGCACCAGATGTGCGGCTTTTTCAATATTTCTGGCAGTTGCTTGTCTGGCATGGTGAATTGTATATTATTATAGCGGCGAGCGATTTGCAAACCCTCAGGCCGGGCCGCACCACCATTTTCCGGTGATATAAGTTGGGGCTCTTTCTGATATCCTATGCATTCGCAGCCGGGGCGCTTCCGATCATCTGCTGAATCGGCGTACGCAGCCCATTTTAGAGAAAAATGGGCGGAGTCGCTTCCCGGCCGGAATGCGGACGGGATTTAGCTGAAGTAGATGTCGGAAAAAGCCCCGCAGGCAGCATTCCTGGAATGTTTTAAATGAATTCAGTGAGTTTCTGCCCGGTCAGGGTTTGACCTGGATGCAAACAAAGGGGCCCTGGCTGGGATCGTCCACTGCGAAGGCCTGGGCCAGCGGCGATCCGCAGACCCAGATGAGTTCGTGGTCGCCGTTCTCCAGCAGCGGGCACAGGCGGCGCAGCGGGGCCGGTACCCCGGAACTGCGGATCATTTCAAAGACGCTCTGCCGGTAGGGCGCATGGATCTTGCGATACTTGTCGGTACGGCGCGCCGGGCGGGCAAGCAGGGGAAATTTCAGGAGCGCCGCCGGCACCACGATTTGGGAATTGTCTTTGGGCAGGCGAAAACGGGCAGACTTTTTTGCCGTGATTACACGGCCGATTTCGGCGAGGGGCCAGCGCCCTTCTGCCGCGATCTCCACCCTGTATTCGCCGATGCGCGTCTTTTCCGGGAAGATCCAGCCCTTGGCGAACTTCAGGTTCAGCCCGGGCAGGGACAGGCCGCGGCCCGTTTCCAGGCTCTGTAAAAAATCGGCGATGTGCTCGAAGCCCACGCCCAGCAGGTTGCCTTTCTGCCGGCGCAGGTATTCGCGGGCCAGGTGGCGGGCTTGGGCCTGGTGCAGTCCCGCGAACGCCTTTGCGGGAAGCACGGCGCCCAGGAGCAGTTTCCTATCAAGGATCATTTGCGCCTGGCCCTGGAAATAATCGAATTCGTCCTGGATGAGCAGCACGGTCCTGAAAATGCGCTCCTCGCTTTCGGGCTCGATCTGTTTGACGACCGGCATCAGCCGGTGGCGGATGCGGTTGCGCAAAAAATCGTCTTGCAGGTTGCTGGGGTCCTGGTAGAATTGAATCAGGTTCCGCTCCAGGAAAGCCAGGATCTGCGCCTCGGAAAAGATCAGCAGCGGGCGAATGATCTTTTTCTCCTTGTTCTGGAAGATGGCCGAAAGGCCCTGCAGGCCGCTGCCGCGGAACAGCTTGATGAAGAAGGTCTCGCTCAGGTCGGAGCGGTTGTGGGCCGTGGCCACGCGGGCGCCGGGGATTTTTTTTGCCAGCGTCGCGAAAAAATCGTAGCGCGAAAGCGAGGCGGCGTGCTCCAGGTTCAGGCGGTTTTCCTCGCGAAAGCGGCGCAGGTCGCGGCTGCCGGTCTCCAGCTCGATGCCGCGGGCGGCACAGAACGCGCGCACCCACTTCTCTTCTTCCCCGGCGTCGCTGCGCAGGCCGTGGTTGAAGTAGGCGGCCAGCAGACGGAAGGGGATATGCTTTTGCAGCTCCTGAAGCAATACCGCCAGGGTCACCGAATCCTTGCCTCCGGAAAAGCCGAAGATGACGGTATCGTTGAGGCGGACGAGTTCATGGGCTTCGATGTTTTTCTTGAATTCCGGGAACAGGCGTTTCATGGGTGTCGCGGCATATTCCCCCTTTTTCTGCCTGGGGAAAAAATAGCGGCGGAGGGAATTGAACCCCCGACATAACGGATATGAGCCGTCTGCTCTACCGACTGAGCTACGCCGCCCTTCGCCGGCTATTATACTTGAAAACCGCCCCCGGCGCAACTGGGAAAAACTCTTAATTCATTGACTGTGGTCGGACAAGTCACATATATAAAGGATAATCAATAAGAACTTGCCGGTCCTGCCAGCGAATTTGAAAACCAGGAATTGGTACGGCTACAATCCAGCCTTTAATTTTCCTAGCCATTTTAAAAAGCAAGCCAAGGAAATATTTTAGTTGACAAAAACGAGAAAGTGTATTATAATAGTAATACAATGAAAACCGGGAGGAAAAGGCCATGAACCTGACAATCGACGCGAAATCGCCTCTGCCGGTCTACCAGCAGGTTATCCAGGCGATCAAGCTGGAAGTGCTTTCCGGCGGTTTGCGCGACGGCGACCTGCTGCCGTCCATTCGCGACCTGGCCAAGCTGCTCAAGCTCAATCCCAACACCGTCGCAAAGGCGTATTACGCTTTGGAGGCTGAGGGCTTCAGCGAGAACCGCAGCGGCAGCGGCAGCCGGGTCAGGGTCCCCGCCGGGCGACAGGACTCGCTGCGCAAGGCCATGCTGGAAAGCGAATTCAAGAATTTCCTGGAGAAGGCCGTATCGCTCGGCTTTACCCTGGAAGACATCAAGCAACTTGCAGAGAGGATCAAAAAATGAACCAAGCAATTGTAGAAATCCGCGATTTGTCACTGGGTTTCTCCCGGAAAAAAGTGATTGACGGCCTGAGCGTCTCCTTTGCCAAGGGGGAGTGGGCGGTGATCGCCGGCCGCAACGGCGTGGGCAAGAGCACCTTCTTGCGCTGCCTGGCAGGCGTGCTGCTGCCCGATTCAGGCCAGGTGATTTGTTCGCAGGAAGCCCCTGCCAATAAGACCGGCTTCATTTCCGACGCCCTCAGCCTGTTCGAGGACTGGACCGTGGAGCGGGCCATCGCCTTCCATTGCCGGGTGTTCGCCATCGGCGAATTCGACGACCGCCTGCTCAAGCGCCTTGGCCTAAGCCAAAAAGACAGGATCAGGAAGCTGTCGGCAGGCGAGCGGGCCATCCTGCACCTATCGCTGGTTTTGTCGCAGAAGCCGTCGCTGCTGCTGGTCGACGAGGTCATGCACATGCTCGACCCCTATATCCGCGAGCTGTTCATCGAGACCCTGATTGAACACCTGGCCGCCAGCCAGGCCACGGTGCTCACGGTCAACCATACCTTCAGCGAGATCGAAAAAATTCCCGAGCGCGTGCTGGTCATGGATGACGGCAAATTCGTCATCGACCAAACAAGCGAAGCGCTGCGCGGCCAAATGAAAAAGGTCGTGGTTCCCGGCTCCCTGCCCGCAACCCTGCCCTGTTTTTTCAGCAAGACCGAAGGGATATATAAGGAATATTATATATACCCGTTCCGCGAGGAGTTGCGGGCGGAACATGCCCTGGATTTTCAGGATATCGCTCTGGCGGAGATCATCAAAGCATTTATCGGAGGCGGTTATGAACAGAAAAGAATGGCTTGAGGTTTCCAAACAGTCATTGTACTTCGTACTGGCCACGGCCGGGATGGTCCTGCTGATGGCCCTGCTAAATTTAATGCAAGGCAAGCCCCAGTTCGCGGGTGAAACGATCATCATCATTCTGGGCTTCTGGCTGCTGATGTTTTCCATGTTCCTCGGCCTTTCACCGTTCGCCATGGACAGCAAGCAAAAGGGAATGGAATACCTGCTCACCCTGCCCATTTCCCGGCGCCGGCTGCTGTTCATCAAGCTGCTGCCGCGCTTGGCAATTGTCGTCCTCTTTTACCTCGCTTTCGCGCTTATCTATGGCTTCATGGGGAGCGACGCCTTCGGCGGGGGATTCACCGCCTTCAGCCTGGCTTACTTCGCCTTGTTCCTTATCTCCTTTTCCTTGTCGCTGGTTCACGAGAACTTCATTGTCCAGTCGATATGGGCCGGGATCGCCTTGTGCGGTTACATGGTCCTCTGCCTGTTCACCTGCGCCCTGGGCCTCGCCTGGAAATTCGGCATGCCGTCATCTTGGTTGGGCCCCAGGCCTTGGCTGGACCTAAACTACGATGTCTCCAGCTTGCTCACGGCCATCGCCGTTTTCCTGTTGATGGCCGCCCCCTTTGTGATCTCCTTCTTTCTAGCCTTCAAGAAATTCGACCTGAAACCGGCCCAGGCCTTCAACCGCCGTCAATTGATGTTGTTCATTCCCCTTCTGCTCCTGGCCATTGCGGCTTCCCTGGGGGTCACCTACATCGTGCAGAAAAGCTCCGCGTATGACGAAAGGCACTACTATATCCTGGAAAACGGACAACTGTTGGGAACTGGCTGGCTGGGAAAGCTGACCCTCCATTCTGAAAACCGGCAGCGCCGGATCGACACCAAGCAGAGCTTCATTTGGAATTGGCACGACTTTAGATCGCCCGGGAAGCTGTTCCTGACAGCCTATGATGTGCAAGATAATTCTATGGTCGTCATTCGCCTGAATCTGGACGATCTCGCCTGGGATACCGTGCGCCGCATCCCGCATAACTATTTGGCCAACAATGCATTTTCCGCCTTCCGGCAATTCGGACAAAACCTGGTTTTTCTGCAGCGAAGCCGTGAAGAGGCCGAAAAGGCGGGGAGGCAACCAGCCGTGCCACTGAAAAATGTCCGCCTGGACCTGGTCGTGATCGATATGAAAAGCGAAAAGTCCAAGATACTTTCCTATCATGTCCCCCCATTTCCCATTAGATATGGTCCTGTTATTTTTGCCCATGACGAGATCGACGGCCGGCAGTTCTGGCTGGTCGGTAACCAAAGGGCAAACATCATCAGGCTATGGGAAGATGGCCAGGTCGAGGATCTTGGATTTTCGCATAAGGTGCCAGCTTACTTCGGGCACCTGCTCTTCTCCCATTCCGGTAAATCGCTTGTCATCCGCCGGCTGCTGGCCAACGGAAGCGAAACGGTCAAGGAGATCGACGGCGAATTTCAATTTGGCGGTTTTTTCCAAAGTAGAATGGATAACGGGAATGCCAGGGAAATTTATGGCAAGCGGGACAAGCGCATTGTCCGCCTCGACCTGGACACGTTGACCATGGACGATGTCGGGCCTGATCGTGGTCAGATCTTTTTCATTCCGCCCGGAGATTTTTTTTACAGCGAATATGAAGCTTGGCCCCCGGGCCATGGTAAACCTGATAAGTGGAGAAAAATTTACCGTTTGCAGGACGATAAAATGGTTTTTCTCAAGCAATTGAATTTCCGCGGCCCGTATTTCGGACACGTATGGATTGATAAATCCGGGATCACTTTGCTGGAAAATGGCAGGACCAGGCTTTTCGCCTTTCCCGACCTGCGGGAATTGAAATTCAAAAATTTGAATTGATCCTCGGGCTGTAAAAAAGCAAAAAAAGCCGCGAACCGTTATCAATGTTCGACCGCTTTGCAGATCCAATTGAACAAGGTCCATGCTATCGCCGGCGAGTTCAGGCAGTTGAAACGTTGGCGCTGGCCCTGGAACGAGATGATCGAGCGAGCCTGCGGCGAAAAGCTGACCGCCAAATATTATGCCAGGCAGTTCGTGGGCGTGGCCGCGAAAACGCGCTGACCTGCAGCCCCCAGGATCTGTTTTGCCCGCAACAAAAAACCTTAAAAAATTATTTTCGAAACTTTTTCCGTCTTCCCGGCATCTTGAAGGGTGAAAAGCATTTTATGAGGAGGACACAATGGATAAATTCAAAAAAATGAACGGCACGGTGAAGGCGGCGCTGACCGTGGTCATGGTGCTGGCATTGACCGGGACCCTGGCGCTGCTGGCCGCTGAAAAGAGCGAACGCGGTTTTCTCGGTGTTTCGGTGCAGCGCCCGGACAGCTCCCAGCGCGAGAAACTGGGCATAACGCACGGCGTGCTGGTTGTGGGCGTCGAAAAGGAAAGCGCCGCCACCAAGGCCGGCATCCAGAAAGATGACGTCATCCTGTCGGTCAACGGCGAGAAGATCCGCGATACTCAGTCCTTGACGGATATCATTCGCGAACTGGCGCCGGGCAGCGCGCTGAAGATCGGCCTCTGGCGAGACGGCAAGGCACAGGAGGTCAAAGCGGTCCTGGGCAAGTACGAACGTCCGAAGCGCCTAATCTGGCATGGGAGCAAGTTGTCCAAGACCATCCGCTCCAGCGCTTATCTGGGAGTGAATTTGCTGGAATTTGATACCGACCTGGCCGCTTATTTCAATGTCAAGGCCGGTGAAGGGGTGCTGATCACCGGGGTGGAGAAGGATACCCCCGCGGCCAAGGCCGGCCTGAAAAGCGGTGATGTCATCGTCGAGATTGCGGGCAAGCCGGTCAAGGAAAGCAAGGACATTCATGAAGCCCT
>JALHTJ010000204.1 GCA_022865785.1 Candidatus Aminicenantota bacterium | reverse complement strand
TCCTTCAGCAACGGATAATGGGTGCAGCCGAGTACCAGGGTGTCGATTCCCTTTTTCAGCAGCGGCCGCAGATTTTTTTTTAAAATGGCCGTGGTCTGCGCGTCATCCGTGCAGCCCGCTTCGATCCGTTCCACCAGGCCCGCCACCGGCTGGGTGTACACCTCCATGCCGGCCGAGAAATTTTCCAGCAGCCGGAAAAAGCGTCCGCCCCGCAAGGTCAGGGGCGTTCCCAGCACACCTATTTTGTTGTTCTTGCTCATACTTTGAGCCACTTTTACAGCCGGTTCCACGCCGATGATTTCCAGGCCGGGAAAAGTCAGGCGCAGCAATTCCAGCGCCGCTTCGCTGGCCGAATTACAGGCCACCACCACGGCCTTGGCCCCCTGGGCCAGAAGAAAACCGGTGATGGCCAGGGAGCGCCGGCGGACAAAATCACCGCTCCTGTTGCCATAGGGGCAATGGGCCGAATCTGCGAAATAGATCAGGTTTTCATGCGGCATGATGCGACGGACAGCCTGCAGTACCGACAGGCCGCCGACACCGGAATCGAAAAAACCCACCGGATCTATAAGTTGCGAATTGTCAGTAGGGCTTTTTTTCATGTTCATCGGCGACAATTAATACATCAATTCGCTTAAAGTGCATGGTTAAATGGTTTGCGGCGAAATAGTAACGAAATAGTAACGATTTGTCTGAAAAACTGGGAGTTTTCCACAGGTTCAGATGCTGCCAGCTTCATATTCAATCGGATATCGCTTTTCCATTTCCGGCTCATTATAGGGCAAACAAATAGATAAGGCAAGCAAGTTCCAACCCTGGGAGATTGTTCCCGGCTTATGGCATTATTGAAATTAATTTGAATATAAACTATAATCTCCCTGAAATAAATAAAAATGAGAGGTGAGAGATGAAAAAATTAACAAATGCGACCCATGGCGTGCCTGACACATGGTGATGGTCTCTTGCGCTCCGATGCACGAACCCCTTCTCCACGCGCTGTGCTTGACGTCAGCGCTGTCCACGTGGGAGAGTCAGGCCGCGACATGATAAACATCGACGAGCAGGCGGCGAGACGCGGGAGGCTTCAGCAAGGCCTCGATCTGAGCATGGTGTCAGGATGTTTCGAAGCAGTGAGCCCAAGGCGGAGGATCCCATGAAAAGAGCGGCGATGCTCCTGGTTGGCGCGCTGGCCGTTCTGCTTTCCAGCTGTGCCTTGGCCAACCGGATGTCGGGAATGGATGTCGTTCACGACCTGCAAACGCGAGGCCTCGCCGCGGAGGCGAAGATCCTCAAGATCTGGGACACGGGCGTTCGTGTCAACGACGATCCCGTAGTCGGATTCCTGCTGGAAGTCTATCCTCCGGATGGAGAATCCTACGAGGCTCAGACCAAAGGCCCGATCTCGATCGTCCATATGCCGCGCTTCCAACCCGGAGCCGTGATTCCGGTCCGTATCGACCCTCAGAATCCCGCGCGCGTGGCGCTGGATATCTATCGTCACTGAGAGGAGCGCAAATGATCCCGACTCGCAAACCACCTCCGACCCCCGAGACGATTGCAGACAGGATCGCGCGCCTCGAGCGTACGCCCCCCAGGATGGAACGTTGAGCTGACGCGCAGCATCCATTTCAGCAACACGTCAGCCTGAGCGAGCCGTCCGCAAGCAGGTGAGCGAACGATCTTTGCCACAAGACCCTTCGCTTCGCTCAGGGTGACGATGGAGTCTCAGAAGACAGTGACAGAGATCACTGGTGTGGCGGATCACAGTGACACTTGTTGCTTAAAATCATAGATGATGCCCCGGACCGGAAAACATGCCGCTGCTGCTGCCGCTCGGCAAAATGAAATTTCGATTTGACTTTTTCTAATGATTAATGATATTTTATTGTCAGTTCCGGAGGCAAACGAAAATGGAAAAACGGCTGGAAAAAAGATTGCTGCATAGCTTGGAACTCATGTATGGCGGGAATGACACCTACAGCCCCGGAAGCACGCGCAACATTTCCCGACACGGCATGCTAATCCAGGCCGAAAACCAGATTTTTCCCATTCACCATGATATCAAGGTCATGTTGACCCTGGGCGGTGAGATCGTCAGCCTGCGGGGCGTGGTTTGTTGGAACAGCGAATTTTTCGGCCTGGATCCGCTGACCGAAAAGCAGTTGGGCATTTTCATCCCCGATCCGCTGCCCGAATATATCGATTATATCGAGCGGATGAACTGACGCCGTTTTTTCTGCATGACGGCAATTTACCTTTTCCAATCATTTCTTTTTCATTTAGGCAATGCTAATTAATGTGTAGAATGAATTGGGGCTACGTTCCCAAAAACAGGAATGGCGATGGAGGAAAGAAACCCATGAAAAAACAATGTACATGCTGGTTGGGCTTGATATTGTTCTTATCATTGACGGGTTTGGCATTCAGCGGGGAAGCAGGCCAAGATGTCAAGGCTGTTTCGATCAGCGAAAAAATCTACCTGATCAGCGGATTGTCCGGGGCGGGCAACGTCGTTTTCCTGGTGGCCGGCCAGGGGGTGCTGGTAGTGGACAGCGGCGCCAGCCCTGCCGACGGCCTGATCATTGTAGAGAAAATCAGGAGCGTGACCGACCGGCCCATCCGCTACGTAGTGTTGACCCATAGCCACGGTGACCACGTTTTCGGGCTGCAGTCATTCCCCCCCGGCACCCTGATCATCGCCCAGCAGAACCTGACAAAAAACATGCAGCGCGACGACGACGAGATCAAGGACAATCTGGTGAAACTCCCTGCCCGCATCACCGCCCTTAAGGAAAAGATCGCCTTGCTGGGCAAGAAACAAAAAACCCTGAGGCTCACGGAAGAGGAAAGCCTGAAAAAACTAGAGGGCCAATACGCTTTTTACAAGGAACTGCAGCTCGTCAGGCCGCAGATCACTCTGGACAACGGCAAAATGACGATTTCTCTGGGTGGAGAAACCGTGGAGATCATCAACCCGGGCCCGGCCCATATCGACGATAACCTGCTGGTTTATTTCCCTGGCCAGAAGGTGGTGCACATGGGCGACATGCTGTTTTACCGCCATCACCCCTACATTGACTGGCAGGCGGGTTCGAACACGGCAACCTGGATCGCCGCCCTGCGCGACGTGCAAACCTGGCCTGTTGAAAAAGTTATCCCCGGGCACGGGCCGGTTGCCGGCAAAGAAGCGCTCGATGAGCAGATACGCTATCTTTCCGACCTGCGCGCCGCAGTGGCCTCTGGCCTGAAAAACGGCCATACTCTGGAGCAGATGAAAAAATCCATTGTTCTGCCGGCCTGGAAGGATCTCGGTTTTCCCAATATGCTTCCCTATGCCGTCGAGGCCGTCTATCACGAATTGAGCCGGGACTAATGGCGGCTGCCGACCAAGAGATGCGGCTGTTGCATGGCCAAGGCAATAGATTTTCAATTGGCTTTTTCGAATAGTATGAGTTCCAGATGGTAATTTATTTTCTTAACGGGAGAACGAAATGAAAAAATTTTGTACCTACTTTTTGTTTTTGGCGATCATGGGGCCGGCGCTGCTCAATGGACAAGTTGGTGGCAAAGGCAGCCTGGTGATCATGGGCGGCGGCATCAATTCCTCCCTGGACCGTGTCTATCAGCGCTTCATCGAGCTCGGCGGCGGCCTGGAGCATATCCGCCTGGCCATCATCCCTGCCGCCAGCGTGGAGCCGGCGGTCAGCGGCCGGGTGAACGCCGCCGACTTCATCCGCCTGGGCGTTCCGGCCGACCACATCCGGGTTTTCCCCCTGGCCGTTCTCGATGATCCCGAGAGCAAGGACGTGGATGAAGCGCAGTGGATCGGCAACGGCTTCAACGAGGAATTGGCCAGGGATATGCTCGAATACACGGCAGTATACTTTGTGGGCGGCGACCAGATCCGCTACACCCAGACCTTGAAAAAGGCCGACGGCGAAGACTCCCCCCTGCTGCGCTCGATCCGCCGGATCTATGCCGCCGGGGCGGTGATCGGCGGCAGCAGCGCCGGCGCCGCCATGATGTGCGACCCCATGATCTGCGACGGCTACAGCATGAAAGCGCTCATAACCGGGGCCGCCTTCAAGGTAGACTCCTGCCCCGAAGCCAAGGGAGTGAGCCTTTCCACCGGCCTGGGCTTTTTTTCAGACGGAGTGGTCGACCAGCATTTCCTCAAGCGTGGTCGCGTCGGCCGCACGCTTATCGCCCTTTACGCCCTGTCCAAGAAATGGTTGGGCGTGGGCATCGACGAGGACACGGCCGCGGTTTGCCGCGGCGACACCATCGAAGTGCTGGGCAGTTCGGGAATATTGGTCGTCGACGCTTCAAACGCCAAGGCAACGGGAAACTTCACCTGGTCGACGGCCGGAGGTTTCCTGGCCAAAAACATTATCCTGCACTATCTGGAAGAAGGCGACAGCTATAATATCACTACCCGCACTCCCCTGCCCCGGCCCGAACGCAAGCCGATCGAGAAAGGCAAGGAAGCGAATGTGGACTATCCACTGGAGACCAATATCTTCGCGCCCGATGCCTTCCGCAACATGCTGGTCGACGGCATGGCCGAAAACCGCCAGAGCGAAACCTCCGGGCTTTCATTCATTCTCGACAAAGATGGCCGCGGCACCGGCAGCAAGTGGACACTGCGCAAGACCGCGCAGACCGGCGCCTTCTACGCCAGCATCAACGACGTTGACACCTATACCGTGACCTATGTTTCCCTTGAGATCCAGCCTATCTCCCTGCGGGTGAAAAAAATACGTTGAATCGACAGCGCGACTTTTCAAAGTCAGAGGAAGAGTTTGCATTTTTCGCCGCAATTGAGGTAGAATCACTTTTCCGTTTGGATTTTCTCGATTCCTTATGTATTAAACAAGGAGACCGATCATGAACCTGCAGCAACTGGTGGACCTGATCAACAGTTATGTCTGGAGCACGCCCCTGGTAATACTCTGCCTGGGAACCGGCATTTACTTTTCCATCCGCACCCGTTTCCTGCAGGTGCGGCTGATCAAGGACATGGTCGGGCAACTGTTTCGGGGCCGGGCTTCCAAATCGGGGATATCGTCCTTCCAGGGATTCGCCATGGCCCTGGGCGGGCGGGTCGGCACCGGCAACATCGCCGGCGTGGCCACGGCCATCGGTGTCGGCGGTCCGGGGGCGCTGTTCTGGATGTGGATGATCGCCTTCCTCGGTGCCGGGTCGGCCTACATCGAGGCGGCACTGGGCCAGGTCTGGAAGGAAAAGATCGGCGGCGTCTACCGCGGCGGCCCCTCCTACTACATCGACAAGGGGTTGGGCCAGAAGTGGTATTCGATTATCTTCGCCGTGGTCACGATCATCTCCTGCGGCATTCTCCTGCCCGGGGTCCAGGCCAACAGCATCGCTTCCGCTTTCCAGGGAGCGTATCCAGTCCTGACTCCGGCCATTTCGGGCGCCATCATTGTAGTTCTGCTGGGGCTGATCATTTTCGGCGGCGTCAAGCGCATTGGCCGCACCGCCGAACT
>JALHTJ010000203.1 GCA_022865785.1 Candidatus Aminicenantota bacterium | reverse complement strand
ATCATTTTATCTCTGTCTCCATCGGCGTAAAGGCTGATAAAGGTCGGTTGCAGAATGACCCCAATGGAAAAACCGACCTGCTGGATCAATATCGAAAGCTGCATGACTGCGGCATATTTTCCTGCGGCCTGGGCGCCCAGCAGCATATTCGTCAGCAGCAGGCTGGACTTGAAAAAGAGGAATGCCCCGACCTGATTGATGGTCAGCCAAAAGCTCAGGACCCACAACTTCCTTAAAACGGCCGCATCAAAAAAGCCGAACGAAAGCCTTATTTGCGGGGTCAATCTCCGGAAGGCAAAATAGTCCATGGCCAACCAGACAACAGAAGCCAATAAATAGCAGTTCGCGACAACATAAAGGTTTGCGGAAAAAATCCGGAAAAACAGGATTAAAAAAAGCAGCCGCACGGTAAAATAGATGATCTGGTTGAAACTTCTTATGTCAAACCGGTTCTTGGCCCAGCTTGATACGGAAAAAGCACTGCGGATAAATTGCAGCAAAAAACTTATCGATACGACAACAAAGAGATAGTGCGAACCGTCTTCATGGCCTGAAGGAATGTCGAATATCCTGGTGATAAAGACATTTACAAAAAAGACAACAGGCAATAAAAGCAAGACCCACAAAATGTTTCCGAAAAAAAAGGAGTTGAATGTCTTGTTCACCTGTTCATGATCCCGGCTTTTGAGGTTCAGGATCAGTTCTCTGCCGGCGGAATTGTTCATAGCAATCGTAAAGACAAACACATAATTCGAAATCGAGACAAAAAGCATGACAATGCCGAACAGCTCCAGGTCCAGATGCCTGATTAGAAATGGCGTTAAAACAAGGGCGCTGCCTCCCTGAACAAAAATCAGGGCAAAATTGGATATGAAATTGGGTAAAAACTGCCGCTTCAAACTTGCAGATTCGGATGCTTCATTGTTCATGTAGTTTTAAAAAGTGCAAATTGAAGTGTTGGAAATTCAACTTCACTTTTAAAAAGATTTTAATGAGAATGGCTTCAAATTGCAACAAGCGGAGCGGAGTGATTCGCGGAATTGGCTAAAAAAGGATTGAAAAAAAAATGAATGATCTAAATTTACCGATCATTTTTCAATCTATCCACTGTTCCGCCTTTTGATAGCGGCGAATTAATTTACAAAGAGCAGGGTGACACCTAACAAGGCAATCATGGTTCCGATAATTGCCCGGAGAGTGATTTTTTCTTTGAAGAGGAAAAAAGACACCGGCAGCAAAATTACGGGAGTGAGGGACATCAGGGTGGAGGCGACGCCGATAGAGGCGTGGGCGATGGCCACCAATGACAAAATAACCCCCAGGACCGGTCCGGTCAGCGAACCGGCCGTGATCTGCAACAATGCGGTTTTGTCTTTCATCCTGGCCAGGTGGGAACGAAGTCTTCCCTGGATGAGGCCGAGAAGCACCAGGACCATGCCAGCCACGCTGACACGGACATGGGTGGCGGAAATGGCGGAATAACCGCCCGCCAGCCCCATCCGGGAAAACAGCAGCCCAACTGCCTGGCCCGCCGCCCCACCCACGGCCAGCACGACCCCCAGGCGGTATTTGTGCGGTTCCGCGGAAGCGGGCACAGCGACCGGAACCGTTCGCTCCGCCACCACCCAGGCGACGCCGCCGATGGTCACCAATATGCTGAAGATCTCAAGGACCCGCAGCGTCTCTCCCAGCCACACCCAGGCCAGCAAGGCGCCGAAAACCGGCACGAGCAGTGCCAGCAGCATGGCCAGGCGTGGTCCGATCAGCAGGAAGGATTCGAACAGCATGGCGTCGCCTATGACAAAACCGATCAGGCCCGAGATGCCCAGGTAGAGAAAGCGGCTCAGCTCTATGTCAAAAGGGAACGGCGTCCCGAACAGCAACACGTGCAGCAGGAGCAGGGCCGGGAACGCGGCCCACAAACGCATGGAGTTTACGGTAACTGAGCCCACCCGTTTGCCGGCCAGTGTGAATACTAATGAGTTGAACGCCCAACAAACCGATGTTAGCAACGCCGCGATTTCACCATAAACACTTATCATTTTATTTTTCCTGGAGGAAAGAGTCTGGAAGCAGAATTATAGCAGGATTCAAGGTATAAAATAAGCAGGTTGGAAAAAATCTCCCGGCCGCGGTCATTCAGAAATATTCTCTTTCGCTTATTGCCCCGGGCGGTGATATGATGAACTGTCCCGGGGAATTCGCTAGGCCGCGGCCTGGCCATGGATCTACATTTCAGATTAAATGTAATAAGGAAAGAGCCCGTCGTCTGGCAAATCCCCGGCAACAGTCCGGGTTACTGCACGATAAAATCGAATGCTTTCTGGATGGTTTGCTTTTTGTATTCATCCTTCACGGTAATGGTAACGGTAAAGGTGCCGCTCTCCATCCCGGTCAGGCGGTTGGTGAAGTAGACCGGCACAACCGGAGAGTCATAGTCATTTTTCAGCACAACCCAGTCCTTTTCGTCAAAGATCAGTTTGCCTTCCTTATCTACGACCTGGGCATCCTGGGCCAGGGAAACCCAATACTTGTCACCGTCTTTTAAGGTATTGTAGCCTTCCACTTCGAAATAGAGCAGAAAGGGCTCTCCCTGGGCCAGGGTGAAGCCGGGCTTGGCCGGACGCCTTTTTGCCAGTTGTTTTCACCTGGGGGTTATGCTAATATTTTGGCTTATTCATGCGACATGCTGCAGCCCGGGAGGCTATAGACGCTATGGCACATTTCAATCTGAAAAAAGGCCTGAATCTGCCGCTGAGCGGTGTTCCTCAAGAAACTCTGCAAGACGGAGAGCCACTCAGTCACGCGGCTCTGGTGGGCAGCGATTTCTGCGGACTTAAAGTCCGCTTGCTAGTGGCCGAAGGCGATCGTGTCAAACGGGGACAAGCGCTGCTGGCTGATAAAACCCATCCCGAAATTCTTTATCCCTCACCGGGAGGCGGCGTGGTCGAATCGATTAATCGCGGCCAGCGCCGGGCGCTGTCATCAGTGGTTATCAAGCTGGACGCCCAAGAAGAAGTGCTTTCCTTTGCCGCATGCAGCGAGGCGCAAATCACTGCTCTGAGCGCAGAAACAGTGAAGGAACGCTTGCTCAAGTCCGGAGCCTGGCCCGCTTTGCGCCGCCGCCCCTTTGCCAAGATACCGTCGCCAACCGAGATTCCTGCGGCGATTTTTGTCAACGCCCACGACAGCCAGCCGCTGGCCCCCGCCAGCGAAGCGATCCTGTCCCGACAGGGGGCGTTTTTTAACAGCGGCCTGAGTGTTCTACGCCGCCTCTTTGCTGGTCCGATTTATGTGTGCAGTTCCCCTAAATGGACCCAGACACTACCGGCTTTGCCCAATCTCCACCACGCGACCTTCAGTGGACCGCATCCGGCCGGAAACGTAGGCACCCATATTCATTTTCTTCATCCCGCTGATAAAAGTCGTTTGGTTTGGTACCTTGATCTTCACGATCTGCTGTCCATCGGCCATTTGTTTGTCAAAGGCAACTGGCCGGTCGAACGCGTCATTGCCCTGGGCGGCCCTGGCGTCAAGTCGCCGCGCCTGCTGCTCACCCGCCTGGGAGCAAATCTGGATGAACTCCTGGTAAATGAACTGAAGCCAGGTCCCTTGCGGATCATTTCTGGTTCGGTCCTGTCGGGGCGTACGGCTGCAGGAGCTGAGGGATTTCTTGGTCGTTACCACCAGCAGGTTACGGTCCTGACTGAAAATTTCAAGCGTTCTTTTCTCGGTTGGGCCAATCCATTTCCGCGGCAGCTTTTTTCGCTCAAACGGGTGGTGCTTGGTGCCTGGTTTCCTGCCAGGCCGAGGGCGATGACCACCAGCCGCAATGGCGGACTGCGGGCCATGGTTCCCTCGGATTCCTATGAAAAGGTGATGCCACTCAAACTCATGCCCACTTTTCTGTTGCGGGCCTTGCTGGCCAGGGATATTGATGATGCCGAGGCCCTTGGCTGCCTGGAACTGGCCGAGGAAGACTTGGCACTCTGTTCATTCGTCTGCCCCTCAAAAATCGAGTATGGTGCGGTATTGCGGGAAATGTTGGACCTCATTGAGAAGGAAGGATAACATGCTGCGCAAATGGCTTGATCGACTCGACCCCAATTTTGCCAAAAATGGCAAGCTCAAAAGATGGTTTCCCCTCTACGAAGCCATCGACGCGTTCCTCTACAACACCAATAGCGTTACCAAGGGCTCTCCGCATGTGCGCGATGCCCTTGATCTCAAGCGCATGATGACCACCGTGGTCATCGCCCTCGGACCGGCAGTTCTATTCGGTCTATACAATATTGGTTATCAGGTGAACCGCGTGCTGGCCGCGGCTGCCGAAGGTGTGTCACTGCCCTGGCAGATGAAGCTGGCGGCGCTGCTGGGCATCACCCCGGCGACCATCTGGGGAGCGGTGCTGGTCGGCGCCATCTATTTTATACCGGTTTATATCGTGTGTATGGCAGTTGGCGGTGCCTGGGAAGTTTTGTTTGCCGTGGTCAGAAAACATGAGATAAACGAAGGTTTCCTGGTCACCGGCCTGCTCTTCCCTTTGATTCTGCCGCCCACCATCCCCTTGTGGCAGGTGGCTATCGGTGTTTCCTTCGGTGTGGTCATTGGCAAGGAAGTGTTCGGTGGTGTGGGCATGAATATACTCAATCCCGCCCTGACCGCCCGGGTCTTTCTCTTTTTTGCCTATCCTTTGCAGATCACCGGTGATGCCGTGTGGATCGGCCTCGATGGGGTCAGCTCGGCAACTCCCCTGGCCAGGGCCGCTGAAGCTTTTCCGCAACTGGGAACCTCATGGTGGGATGCGTTTTGGGGTTTCATCCCCGGTTCCATGGGTGAGACTTCGACCTTTGCCTGCCTGCTCGGAGCTTTGGTGTTGATTGTCACCGGTATTGGCAGTTGGCGAATCATGATCGCCATTCTGACCGGGATGACCGGCCTGTCACTGCTGCTAAATCTCGTCGGCAGTACCAGCAATCCCATGTTCGCCATGCCGCCCTGGTGGCATCTGGTACTGGGCGGCTTTGCCTTCGGAGCGGTCTTTATGGCCACCGATCCGGTCAGCGCCGCCATCAGCAATACCGGCAAGTGGATCTATGGCTTGCTCATCGGGGCAATGGTGGTCATGATCCGTGTTCTCAATCCAGCCTTCCCCGAAGGCATGATGTTGGCCATTCTTTTTGGTAATGTGTTCGCGCCCATCATCGACAAGCTTGTGGTGATGCGCCATATCAAGCAGAGGCGGTCAAGATATGAAGAAAGATAGTATCAAACGGACCGTGCTGGTCGCTCTGGCCCTCTGTGTGGTCTGTTCCATTCTGGTATCGACGGCGGTGGTGGTTCTGCGCCCGCAGCAGGATGAAAATCGCCGCATCGAGCAATTGAAGAACATTCTCATTGCCGCCGGCCTTTATACGCAGGACAGTGAAGTGATCGGTCGCTATGACGAAACCATCCGCCGCATTATGATCAAACTCTCCAGTGGACAGAAAGCCGAGGATGAAGTTGTTGCCGCCGGATTGTCCCCGGAACGGTACGACATAAAGGAAGCAGCCCAGAAAACGTCCAGCAGCGAATCGATCAACGCCGTTGATGATCTGGCTGGAATTAAGCGCCGCCCCAAATGGGTCAATGTCTACCTTATTGTAGACGCTGGACAGGTTCGTGGCGTGGTCCTGCCGGTCTTTGGCAAGGGACTTTGGTCGACTATGTATGGTTTCATAGCCCTGGATATAGATCTGAAAACGGTGAGTGGTTTCTCCTTTTATGAACATGGTGAAACTCCGGGTCTCGGTGGTGAAGTGGACAATCCACGCTGGAAGTCGCTTTGGCCCGGCAAACTATTGTACGACGAAAGCAATGACTATCGTCTGAAGGTTATCAAGGGCAAGGTGGACGCCAGCAAGCCGGAGCAGAAATTATATATGGTGGATGGCCTTTCGGGCGCTACGTTGACCACCCGCGGCGTGGATAACCTGCTGCGCTACTGGCTCGGTGAAAAGGGCTATGCTCCGTTCTTTGCCCGCCTGCGCCAGGGAGAGTTCAATGAGCAGTAAACTGAGGAAAGTGTTGCTCGATCCGATCTTCAACAACAATCCCATCACCTTGCAGGTGCTGGGCATCTGTTCGGCGTTGGCGGTCACCTCCAAGATGGAGACGGCTATCGTCATGTCGTTATCAGTGACACTGGTGGTGGCATTCTCTAACCTGGCTATCAGCGCCATTCGTAATTATATTCCAGCCAGCATCCGCATCATTGTCGAGATGACCATCATTGCTTCACTGGTCATTGTCGCCGACCAGTTGATCCGGGCCTACTTTTTCGAGATCAGCAAGCAGTTGTCGGTGTATGTCGGTCTGATCATAACCAACTGCATTATTATGGGACGCGCCGAGGCCTATGCCCTGAAGAACCCGCCCTGGCAGAGTTTTCTCGACGGTTTCGGGAATGGTTTGGGCTACAGCTTCATCCTTATAAGTGTCGCGTTTGTGCGCGAATTGATTGGATCGGGAAAACTTTTCGGCATGACCATCTTAGCGGCCAAGAACGATGGCGGCTGGTATCAGCCCAATGGGCTGTTTTTGGTTCCGGCCAGTGCCTTTTTTCTGATCGGCCTGATGATTTGGGCTTTCCGCACCGCTAAAAAAGAACAAGTGGAAGAGGAATAACATGCTGGAACATTATCTCAGCCTCTTTATCAAATCGATTTTCATCGAAAACATGGCGCTGGCTTTTTTCTTGGGCATGTGCACCTTTCTGGCCGTGTCCAAACGGGTCGAGACCTCCCTTGGCTTAGGTGTGGCCGTGGTTGCCGTGCAGGCCATCACCGTGCCGGTCAACAACCTCATTTACAACCATGTGTTGAAAGCCGGTGCCCTGGAATGGCTGGGCTTTGGCGAACTTGATTTGACATTTTTAGGTCTCATCACCTATATCGGTGTCATTGCCGCCATTGTCCAAATTTTGGAGATGACCTTGGATAAATATTTCCCGGCGCTCTATAACGCCTTGGGCATCTTTCTCCCCCTGATCACCGTCAACTGTGCCATCCTGGGAGGTTCACTCTTGATGGTTGAGCGCAACTACACTTTTGGTGAAAGTGTGGTCTACGGCTTTGGCTCAGGTATTGGTTGGGCGCTGGCCATCGTTGCCCTGGCCGGCATCCGTGAAAAGATGAAATACAGTAATGTCCCGGCAGGACTGCGGGGTCTGGGCATCACCTTCATCACCGCTGGCTTGATGGCCCTGGCCTTCATGCTTTTTTCCGGTATTCAATTGTAGAGGTAAAGATGAGTGGAACGGCTCTGATTCTTTCCGGTGTTGTCATGTTCACCGGGATTGTGCTCTCCCTGGTGACGGTCATCCTCTATGCCAAGTCGAAGCTTGTTGAAAGCGGTGAAGTTACCCTGGTCATCAACGACAGCCCCGATCATACCCTCAAGGTGAATGCCGGTGCCAAATTGTTGAATACCCTGGCTGAGCAAAAAATTTTCGTCTCATCAGCCTGTGGGGGTGGCGGCACCTGCGGCCTGTGCAAGGTCATGGTTCATGAAGGGGGAGGCGACGTGCTCCCCACCGAAAAATCACTGCTCAAACGGCGTGAAATCCGAAGCGGTGTGCGTCTTGCCTGCCAGGTGCCGGTCAAACAGAATATGCGCATCGAGATCGATCCGGAAGTCTTCGCTGTCAAACGCTGGGAGTGCACGGTCTGCTCCAACCATAATGTGGCCACTTTCATCAAGGAGCTGCTGCTTGAGCTTCCGGCCGGAGAAGATGTTCATTTCCGAGCCGGTGGTTTCATACAAATAGAGGCTCCGACCCATGTCCTTGAATATAAGGAATTTGATGTGGAAGCGGATTACCGCGACGAGTGGGATCGCTTCAATATGTGGCGCTATCGTTCGCAGGTCGACGAAACGGTGACCAGGGCCTATTCGCTGGCCAACTATCCCGACGAGAAGGGCATCATCATGCTCAACGTGCGCATTGCTTCGCCGCCGCCGCAAAAGCCCGCTGCCCCTCCCGGCCAAATGTCATCCTACCTCTTTAACCTTAAGCCAGGCGACAAGGTTTTCATTACCGGCCCCTATGGTGAATTCTTCGCCAAAGACACCCAAAATGAGATGGTCTTCATCGGTGGCGGCGCGGGCATGGCTCCGATGCGTTCGCACATTTTCGACCAACTCAAGCGCCTGGAAAGCACGCGCAAGATGAGCTATTGGTACGGAGCACGCAGCTTACGCGAACTCTTTTATCAAGAGGATTTCGCTCAACTGTCGGCTAAGTTCCCCAATTTCAGCTGGCATCTTGCTTTGTCCGATCCGCAAGCCGAAGACAACTGGACGGGCCATACGGGTTTTATTCACCAGGTGCTCTTCGATCAGTACCTCAAGAATCACCCCGCCCCTGAAGATTGCGAATATTACGTCTGTGGGCCGGCATTGATGCTGGCCGCGGTCTTGAACTTGCTCGACGATCTGGGCGTGGAACGTGAGAATATTCTTTTCGATGATTTTGGCTGAACGGGATGAAAAGAAATACACTTAACTTGGTTTTATCTTTGGGTTTTATTCTGCTGCCGGTCTCGGCTTGCACCAAGACAATTCCGTCCAGTTATGTTTTGGCTGAATTTCATGGTCCCACCATGGGTACCAGCTATACGGTCAAGGCAGTTCTGACACAGCCACTTGCTCAGGAAAAGATCAAGGGACGCATCGACGAGACCTTGAAGCGGGTCAATGAGCTCATGTCCATTTACGACCCCGACTCGGAACTTTCACGCTTCAACCGTGCCGCAGGCCAGGTCTGGTTCGCCATCGCCCCTGAGACTCATCATGTTTTCAAGGTGGCTATGGAGATCGGCCGGTTAAGCGGCGGCGCCCTCGATATCACCGTTGGTCGCCTGGTCAATTTATGGGGCTTTGGTCCGGAGAATCGTCGTGGCACCCTGCCAGCGCCTGAGGCTTTGGCTGCAGCCATGGAACTGACCGGGTTGCAGCGCCTGAAACTCCAGGACGAACCCCCGGCCGTTTGCAAGGAAAAAGCCGGGGTTTATTGCGATCTTGCCGCTGTGGCCAAAGGCTACGGCGTCGACCTGGTGGCCGAGGCCCTGGCTGGGCTAGGCATCTCTGCCTACATGGTTGAGGTGGGGGGAGAGGTGCGGGCTGCGGGCAAACGTCCGGATGGGCAGTTCTGGCACCTCGGTGTGGCCGTTCCCGACGGTTCACAACAGGTTGCACGCATCATCAATATCGCTGATATGGCCATGGCCACCTCTGGTGACTATCAAAACTACTACGAAATAGATGGCAGGCGCTACTCGCATACCATCGATCCGCATCTGGGGCGTCCGATCGGGCACAACCTGGCCTCGGTCACCGTGCTTCATCACAGCTGCCTTGAGGCCGACGCCTGGGCCACCGCCCTGAATGTTTTGGGTCCCGATAAAGGCATGGCCCTGGCTGAGAAACAAAAGTTACCTGTCTTGTTCATCGTGCGAGAGCCAGAGGGTTTTGTCGAGCGGATTAGCACGGCCATGAAGGCCTATATCAAGGAGTGAAGAATTGCTATTAATAAAATTGGCAGTCGTTTCCTTGCTGTTCTTTGTCCTCTTTGGCGGAGCGCTCCTGTTCACCCAGTTGCGCAAAAAGAAAATGAGGGAAAGCTGCGCTGATAATGGGCAACACAGCTGCCAGAGCTGCCGTTGTGATAGATCTTAAGTCCTATTTACTGATGAGACAAACAATTGTTTCCATACAGGGAGAATGGAAACACACCCCGGGTCTTTAATCACATTTTTCCCCATTGCTGCCTGATCCCTTTATTTAAAAGGCTTTCAGGGATTTAAAAACTACAAAAATCATTATTGTAATTCATTCATAAACAATACTATATTCTGCAAAATCCATGAAAACATCGCAGCCACAGATTCTGGAAAACCATATCCCCGCCCCCATGCTTCAGATCGAATGCAGCGCTGCCAGTCCAGGTCCCCATGCCTGCCAGGGATCGAAAAAATCCTCCCTGCCGTTTAACCTTGTGGATATCCGCTCCCGGCCCCGTCTTGAGGATGACATGGATTTGGTGCTGGGCTGGATGGCCGAAGAGAATCAAAACAGCATCGCTAGAGGATACGGGGTGTTATTCAAGGAGCTGGGACCTGATGAGATACGCCTCGGCACGGAACAGCAGCGGCTGATCTTTTTTTATCTGTATCGCCGACTTTTGGGCTTTGTCCGGGTGATCGAATTGGCCGAGAACCATTGGGAGATCGGCTCGGCCATTTCTTCGCCGGATTTCAGGCGACAGTATTCAGGATTCAACAAGCTCTTCAATGCCAGTTCACTGCTGAGAATTTCCGAGTGCACGGCCAGGGAAAACAAGGGGGTCGCCCGCGTCATGATCGTCACCTACAATGAAGGGGTCGCGCATTCGCTCAGGAACCTGCTGCGGTCTCCTGCGGACCGGTTTTTCATTTTGAATAACCGCCTATTCGATTTTTTCCTGATCAAAGAGCTGGTTACGGAAAAAGAGGTAAAAGTGATCGAAATCTATGACCTGGGGTACAAACTGCTGGCAAGAGAAATGCTTTTTCTCTTTGATGTTTCGGCCTGCCTGGTATAACTAAAAATAACCATTGCCAATTTT
>JALHTJ010000202.1 GCA_022865785.1 Candidatus Aminicenantota bacterium | reverse complement strand
GCATAGGGCGAGGAGGGATTCAGCGGGCTGTTTTCATTGAAAAATCCGTCGACGATACTTCCGTACACCTCATCGGTGGAAACATGGACGAAAAGCTTGACCTGGCCGTTATTTTTCATGGCCTCGAGCAAAACGAAAACACCGTAGACATCGGTCAGGATAAAAGCGCCGGGATCATGTATGGAACGGTCCACGTGGGTTTCAGCGGCAAAATTGACCACCACATCCACACCGGCCATGGCGGCGTCGACCTTGGCCGCGTCCTGGATATCGCCCTGGACAAAGGCATAGCCACGTTCAATGCCGGCCAGGTTTTCCAGGTTGCCGGCATAGGTCAGCTTGTCGTAGTTGACCAGTTCGATATCCGGGAAATGGTCATGGATATGGCGGATAAAATTGCTGCCGATAAAGCCGGCACCGCCGGTAACCATTATTTTTTTTACATCCTGCCCCTTGACCCGCATCATTTGCCTCCGAAAAAATCACTGACCATGCCCAGGTTGCCGAGGGAAAGGCCGAAACGGAACTGGAACTCGGAACGGCCCAGATACGAAAACACTTTGAACTCGGTGCTGAAGACCAGGCACTGATAATCGAAGCTGACATTGACCGCGCCATGGCGGAATTCCTTGGCCGTAAAATCGTAGTCAATGCCGGCCTGCAATTTCAGTGGAAAGTCGGGGAAATTCACATTGATATCACCGCCCAGGATGGTGCGATTGAAGACATAATCCGCGCCCTTGTAGGGATTGCGATAGGTGCTGTAAGAGAGGGAACCGGTCAGGGGCGCGCCCTGGCGCTGATAAGAAGCGCGCAGATTCAAGCGCGACAAACCGTGAATGTAATAATTGTAGACAAGCGAGGCGTCGAAAGTGAAATTTTTCCCGGGCCGGAAGCGCAGGGTGTTGTTCAGTTCGGAAAAGCTCGGGTATTCCCCGTCGACGGTGCGGAACAAATTGGCTTCGGCCGCATCAAAATAATATTCCTGGGTGATCCGGTATGTGAGCCATTCACCAGCCGAAGCATTGCTGCCGTCACCCTTTTTCAGCAGTCGCGAGGTCAAAGAAAAACCGGCATAGGAATAAGATGGGTAATCGAAATAATCGACCGGTATCAGACGGTCGCGGTTGTCGACCTTGGTAGCGTAGCGAATTTCAAATTCAGGTTCGATCACATGCTTCAACTTGTTCCTGCCCAAATCGTAGACACGGAAAAAAACCGGTCCCTGCAGTGAGAGCTTGGCCGTTTGGTATTTCATGTACAGTGGCTCGTTGACGATCGTTTTGCTAAGCGGATCAAGGCTTTTGGCGTACAGGGTGTTCTTGGCAAGGAGGTTCAGCGAACAGTTCAGCCAGGGTAGTTTCAACAGCGGCAGCTGGTAGGCCGGAGTAAAGGTCAGACGCTGGGAACGGAAATCTTTCGTAAATTCTGGCTCTTCTTCATAGGTTACGCCGCTGCGGCGCACGCTTTGATAATCGATGCCCAGGGAAAAATAACCGGGCAGTTTTCCCAATTTCTGCTGGTTCAAATTGAAAGCCAGCGCCGGCAGGTATTCCACGATCCGCGAGCTGTTGGCAAAGATATAATACGTTTCCCGGCGCGAGGCGCTCAGAGAAATATTGATGTTGGCAAAAGACGTTGTCCAAGCCAATGACGATTGAAAATTGGTGGTGAGATTACGGTCAAAACCGTTGTCGAAAAGGCGCAGAAAACCGGGGCGGCTCTGGCGGTTGACATTAAGCAGCAGGCGGGAGTTCAAAAAGGGCAAGGTCTGCTTGTGATTGGCTTCAACATAGTAGTCACTGGCCGAATCGTTGTATACTTCATTGTCTTTGCGGTATCGAAAATAGTAGTAGCGGGCCATGCCGCTGGCATTGCGGAACAGGTAGCGCAATTCATCGCTGAGGCCGATCCCCAGCTTGGCAAAATAATCCAGCCCGAGGGTCATATCGATATTGGGCTTGATGGCCCAGAACAGGGAATTCTGTACAAAGAAACCACGCAGCGAAGAATTGCCGAAATTGGGGAACAAAAGGCCCGTGGCCCGGCCGTCTTTTTGGATCGGATAGCGCAGGTACGGCAGGTAGAAAACCGGAATATTTTTGATGCGGAACAGCACGTCGTTCATTTCAATATATTTCTCTTTTTTGATCTTGCCGCGGCGGCTGGTGATCTTCCAGCGCGGAAAGATCTGCGCGCAGGAGGTGAAATCGAGTCGCTGGAAAGTCAGCGTTTCCCGGTCGGTCTGGACCAGGCGGTCGGTTTCATAGCGCACAAAAGGGGTGATCAGGCCATAGGTGTCGAGCAGTTCGCCGCTTTTTGTTTTCAAGTTGAAATTGAGTTTTTCACCGCTCAGGACCATGTCCTTTGCCGACATGGTCACCCGTCCTTCGGCGAACAATTCCCTGGTCTTCAGGTTGAATTCGATCACGTCGGCATAGATGACATAGTCCTGCCATATGACTTCCACATGCCCGTCGGCGCGAAGCGAATCTTCGCTGATTTTTTTGTGATCGGCATAAACGATCGGTTCGTCGCTATCCTGCTGCGCTGCCAGCAACCCGGCCCATGTTAAAAAAAGGGAGAAAAAGATGAGTTGCAGCGCTTTTATTTTCATTGCTGAATAATGTTTAACATATTTTCCCCTGTTTAGGCAATAGCAACGCGGTTTTTTTCAAACATTGCGGCTTCTGCGCCCGCAGGAAGCCGGGGTGCCAGGTGATTTATTTTTCCATTTGTGCTACCATGAAAATATGAAAAACATAAGCCTAATATCAGCGGTCTTGTTTTTTATCATGGTTTCTGCTGCCTGTTCCATTAATGTTCCCTGGGACATAATGAATGATTACGATGGTGTGCGCGTCGTCATGCGCGTCAACCCCGACGACGCCGACGTGCTGCTCAACGGCAGGCTGATCGGAGCCGCCTACGAATTCTCCTCCTCCACCTTCGCCCTGCGCCTGGCCTCACGGCAGAACGAACTGGTATTCAAGAAAAGAGGTTTCCGCGAGGAGGCCATCGACCTGCGTTCGTATTCTTCCCGCAATATCACCCTGAAAATCATTTTGGAGAGAGAAGACATTATGGACGCAGCCGAACCCGCCGTCAAAAAAGTTTCCGCTGTGGAAGAACAGCAAGCCTATGAGGCCAAGACTGAACCCCTTCCCGCCCAGCCGGCTGTAAAGCAGATCGCGGCCGAGGAGCGCTCACTGACCCAGGTCACCCTGAGCGTGACCCCTGAAGAAACCGCGATCTACATCGACGGCAAGTTCTGGGGACTGGCCCCGGCCGAGGGTAAAACCGCCAGCCTGCGCCTGCCGCCCGGCAAATACATCTTCGCCGCTTTCAAGCCGGGATTCAGTATCTACAAAAAGGAAATCACTGTTCCCAAGCAGGATGAATTCATCCTGGCCATCGCCCTGCAGAAATAAAGAGCAGATGGCGGCAACCCGGATCAGGTCGAGAGGTCTCGGCGGCTGAAGAAAAAGATCGCCGCGGCAAATAATACCACGGTCAGACCGGCCAGTACCAGGGCGTGAGAAATGACAAGTCCGTTGATCAGCACCGCCCGGCCGTTGTAATAATAAAAAGGGGAAAAGATGCGATACGGCCGCAGTCCTTCGATCATGGGAGCGTAGGCGTTGATCAGATAGGTGACCAGGGCGAAACCGCCGCTGACACCCAGGGCGATTTTCTTCTTGCCGCTCAGGCAGCCGATAGCCAGGGACATGGACAGGAAGGTCAAACCCAGCAGCAGCAGGCTGAAAATCACCTGAGCCAGCCGCAGCCAGTCCACGGCCACACCGAACAGCCAGGTGCCAAAGGCCATGCTGCCCCAGAAGGCCAGGGCCAGGAACAGGAGCGCCGCGGCATCGGCAGTGAACTTTGCCAGGACCAGCCGCCAGCGCGGCAGCGGCTGGGACAGCAGCAGGTCGAGCGTGCCCCGCTCCTCCTCGCCGGCCGTGGCATCGCCGCCCTTGCCGATGGCAATAACGATGAACAGCAGCGGCGCCAGGATGGAGAACGGCTGCAGGTTCAGGAAGCCCTCCGGAGTGGCCATGAAATTGTTCTTGCCGACCAGGTTCTTGATAAAAGGCGGCAGGCTATCCAGGACTTTCAGCACCTCTGAAGCGCGGCTGATAAAAGGATAAAAATAAAGCAGGAACAGCGAAATAAAGGCCAGGCCGCACGCCCAGCCCAGGAGTGCCCAGCGCTGGTCGCGCAGGGTTTTGCGGAACAACTCAGCAAACATTGCCGTTCTCCCCATAGTAGGCCAGGAATACATCATCCAACCCGGGTTCCTGGCTGCTGAAATCGTTAATACTGAACCGCGCCGCCACCTTCAGCAGTGGGTCCATCTCCCCTTTCATGCGCCCTTTGAGCGAACGCCGGTCCTGGGCGGTGATCTCCAGGCCGGCCACGGCGGCGAAAGCACGGGCGTCGAAGTCCTCGCCGAAGCGGATCTCAACGCTGCGCAGCGACCTGGTCTTTAGATCGGCAACATCCTCCAGGGCCGCCAGCCTGCCGCTGCGGATGATGGCCACGCGATCACAGATCCGCGCCACCTCAGGCAGGTTGTGCGAGGAAAAAAATATGGTCTGCCCCGCCTCTTTGGCTTCGGCGACCAGGCGGAAAAATTCGTGGCGGACGAGCGGATCCAGTCCGCTGGTCGGCTCGTCCAGGATGAGCAGGTCGGGCCGGTGCATGAAGGCCTGGATCAGGCCTAGCTTGCGCTTGTTGCCCAGGGAGAGGGAAGCGATGGGCTGGGAAAGCTGGCAGCCCAGGCGGGCGGCAAGGTCTTCCACGTAGGACCAGTCGATGTTGCCGCGCAGGCCGGCGAAAAAGCGCAGCAGGCCCGCGCAGGTCAGGTTCTCGTATAGATTCAGTTCGCCGGGGAGAAAACCACAGCGGCGGCGGATCTCCAGGCTGCGCTTGCGCACATCGAGGCCGAAGATCTCTGCCCTGCCTGCATGGGCGCGGATGAGGTCCAGCAGGATGCGGATGGTGGTGGTTTTGCCGGCCCCGTTCGGCCCCAGATAACCGAGGACTTCGCCGGCATAAACCTCGAGACTGACATCGGCTATGCCGACCCTGCTCCCGTAATTCTTTGACAATTGCTCGGTCTTAATCACAATATTTTTCAATGGCTCATCCTTG
>JALHTJ010000201.1 GCA_022865785.1 Candidatus Aminicenantota bacterium | reverse complement strand
TGCCTGGGACATCCATTTCCATTTTCCGGTCTGGGAGGAATTAATCGGACTGGAGGCGGGAACTGATTTTCTGTCCGAGTTTCCGTTGGATACAGAATTCCCCTGGGATTTCATCCAATTGAATTTCCATAAACCATTCCTGGTTGAGGAATACAGGCGAAGCCGGGATGGTGAGGTTACACAGCCTTGTAGCGGGCAGGATTGCGCCGCCTGTAATGGCTGCCTGTTCGGCCGCAGGGAATTTCCAACTCCACTCTGGGCAAGCCCTGCGGGACCGACACTCACCCCCCCCGATGTGTACCGGCGGCTGCGCCTGCGCTATGAGAAGAAAGACGACCTGCGCTTCCTTTCACATTTGGCCATGATGCAATATCTGGAACGGCTTTTACGAAAATCAGGCCTGCTTTTCAAATTCAGTGAAGGATTTCATCCACGCATTAAAATGGCCGCTCTGCCGCCGCTGCCAGTCGGCGCCCAAGGCTTTAACGAAGCGATTGAGGTTTTTGTAGCCGGCAGTCTGGAGGACAAAGAAGTTCTGGAAACGTTAAACCGGTCGCTGCCGGACTTCCAGTTCCAAAAGGCCTCTTTTGTCAACGCCGACTCTTCATTTCACAAGGAACTGCAGTCAGTCGAATTATTTTTTGTTTGGGGAGAGGCGCAGCCCGATCGCCGGGAGATTGCGGCTCTGTTGTTTGCCGGCGACAGCTTTTCAATTGACGAAAAAGGTTTGGCTTTGAGAATGGATTACGCACACGGAGGCCAGGAGCGTTTCGCCCGTATATACAAGCTGCTGGACCCGGAGCGGAAATGGACATCCCATTTGAGCCGGACAGCAGTCATTTTTAAAAATGAAAATTGAAATCACTTCCCGCGCCAATCCCCGCTTGAAGGAATTGCTGGCTGAAAAGGAAAAGCTGTTCTTTTTTGAAGGGGAAAAATTGGTCTGCGACATCCTGACCCGCCAACTCATTGTGAACCAACTGCTTGTAAGCCAGCAAGGAGAAAAATATCTGCCCGAGATCGCGGCCACGGTCAAAGAATACTGGCAGGTCAGCAGCCAGGTGCTGGAAAAAGCCTCCGACCTGAAAAGTTCGCCGCCGCTGATCGCAGTGCTGGACATACCGCAAAGAGAAATCGATTTCAGCCTGGAAAAAATCGCGTTGGGTTTTGTCGGCATTCAGGATCCGGGCAATCTGGGAACGGTGTTCCGCTGCGCTTCGGCCTTTGGCATTTCTGCTTTGGCCCTGGCCGGCGGCTGCGTGCGCGCCAACCATCCCAAGGTGATCCGCAGCGCCCAAACGGCTATTCTCGATGTCCCCTTCCAGGTTTTTCCCAATGTGGATGCGTTGATCGCCAAGGCCCTGGCCCAGAACTCTCATGTCTACGTGACCGGTTCGCATCACCATGAATCGCCCCTGCCTTTAGCGCGAATGGAATTTCCCTGCCTGCTGCTTTTCGGCAATGAGGGGCAGGGGCTGGAACCGCTGCTGCTCGAGCGTTTCCCCTTGATCCGTTTGGAACAGAAAGAACGCATCGATTCGCTCAATGTAGCCGTCAGCGCCTGCATCTTGATGCATGAAATAAAAAGGATACATGGTTTGTGAAAAAAAAACTGCTGGTCCATGTTTGCTGCGGACCCTGTTCCCTTCATGTGTGGCAGAAACTGCAAGCAGACTTTAAGCTGAGCGGGTTTTATTACAATCCCAATATCCAGCCGTTCCGGGAATTTGAGTTCCGCCGCCTGGAACTGGCAAAAATAGCGGAAAAATTCGCCTGGCCGATGATCTGGCCCGCCCATGACATGCGGGAATGGTTTGCCGCCATGCGCGGGCTGGAGCGGGAACCCGAACGGGGCAGGCGCTGCCCGGTATGCTTCCGCTTCCGACTGGAAAAAACGTTTAGTTACGCCCGCGAACACGGTTTTGACTGCGTGGCCTCGACCCTATCGATCAGTCCTTATAAAGTGACCGCCCAGATCAACAGCCAGGGCATGGCCCTGTCCAAAAAGTTCGGTATTGCCTTTCTGCCTGAGAATTTCAAAAAGAACGACGGATTTCTCAATTCCCGACGCCAGGCCCAAGCCCTGGGGGTTAAACACCAGGAATATTGCGGCTGTGTTTATTCCAAGGTAGAAAGGCTGCTGCGCCTGCGCAAATGACCGTGGAACGGCGACTTTGCCGGATTGGCCGGTTTGCATTTGCGCCGCCGATATGATAAATTAAGCCCAGATGAACAAAAAAGTTGTGCTGGCCGGAAAAATTGCCGGGATTGTCCTTGGCTATTTTCTGCTTTTTTTTCTGGCGGTTTTTTCGACCGTCAGTCTTCTGGTTAAGGGCGATGAGGTCATGGCTCCCGATCTGTTGGGCAAGCCTCTGCAGGAAGCGTATGCCAGCGCTGCAAAAAAAGGAATCTATCTAAAAAAAATTATCGGCGATTTCGGCGGCACCTATGCTCCAAATACCGTGGTTAACCAGTTCCCGGCCCCGAAAACCAGCGTCAAAGTGAAATCCATAGTGAAGATCTTTGTGGCATCGGAAGTTGGGCAGACGGTCGTACCCATATTGGTCTCGCGCAGCCAAAAGGAATGTGAGGCGCTGCTGAAGAAAAGCAAACTGAAAAAAGGCCACAGCGCTTTCATCACCTCCGCCGAAGTCCTGCCGGACTGTGTGATCAGCCAGTCTTCTCCGGCCGGCAGCCGCATGGCCGAGGGCTCGGCCATCGATCTGCTCATTTCCAGGGGTGGAGAAAGTCGTTCTTTTGTCATGCCCGATCTGATCGGCAAGGAAGCGGTCAAGGTGCTGGTTTTCTTTGAGAATCAGGGTTTAAAAATATCGAAGATCGAAGAAGTGCCCTATTTCGGATTGAAGCCGGGCATCGTCCTCAAACAATTTCCTTCGCCCGGGTTCGAGATCAGCTCAAAGAATCTGATCGGCATTCAGGTCAGCAAATGAACCCCCTCTTCCCCTCTATCCTGTCCACCAATTTTTTCAATCTGGAAGCCAAGCTGCGTGAATTTGAAACAAGCCGTATAGATTTCATACATCTGGATGTTATGGACGGTCATTTCGTTGATACTATCTCTTTCGGACCGGGATTGGCTCGGGCGCTCAAGGAAAAATTTCGTTTCCGCCTTGACGCGCACCTGATGGTCAGTAACCCGGACAAAGCGATCCCGCATTTTATCAAGGCTGGAGTGGACTGGCTTTCCTTCCATAGCGAAACATGCGGCGATACACCTGGCCTGCTCAAAATGATCCGGGACGGCAACTGCCGTGCCGGCCTGGCGCTGAATCCTGACACTCCTCTTGAGCAGGTGCGACCATTTTTAAGCGTGGTTGATTATATCCTGGTGATGAGTGTTTTTCCCGGATATGGCGGCCAGAAATTCATTGCTTCTTCCCTGGAGCGGGTGGCGCTTTTGAAAAAGGAAATCATCAATCAAAAAAGTCACTGCCTGCTGCAGGTTGATGGCGGCATCAATGTCGACAACGCCGGACCCTTGAAGGAAGCCGGCGCCGACCTGTTCGTGGTGGGAACATCTTTATTTAATGCCGACAACATAGAAGAAACAGTCAAGAGATTTTTAAATCAGATGCCATGGAGTCAATTATGAAAAAAAATGTTTTGTTGCTACTGCTCATCCTGCTGGTCAGCGCCGGCGGCTGTCGTTCCAAGAAAGCCATCAGCATTGATCCGAGCGATAAAGGTTCGGATAAAAAAATGTACGAGAACGCCATGAAATACATGAGCAAGGACCCTGAAAAGGCCCGCCTGCTTTTCAAGGAAATCGCGCAGCTCTATCCCGATTCCATTTACGCCAACAAATCAAAGCTGGGTATCGGCGATTCGTTTTACCGGGAACGTGACTCCGCTTCACTGATCATGGCGGCTGTTGAATACCAGGAATATGTCAACCTGTATCCCTACTCTCCCGACGCCGTGTATGCCAAGTATCAGATCGGTATGTGCTATTACAAACAGATCAGAAAGCCGGAACGGGATCAGACCAAAACTTTCACGGCCCTCAAGGCCTTCGAAGGGGTGATCCAGCAGTATCCCGGAACTCCCGAAGCCGAAGAGGCAAAAAAGAAAATCGATGAGTGCCGCCAGAACCTGGCCCGGCATTATTACCTGATCGGATATTACAATTACCTGATGAAATCCTTTTCCGGAGCCATCGCCCGTTTCAAGCAGGTCATGGACGAATACCCGGATTTCGCCACCAATGACAAACTCTTTTATTATACCGGCAAGACCTATTTGGCTATGGAAGATTATGATTCGGCACTTTCGTTTTTCCAGCGTGTGATCGGCAGTCATGCCAAGTCCAAATATGCCAAAAAAGCGCAGCGCCAGATCAGCAAGATCAACAGTTTGGTCGAAAAAACAAAAAAAACCGCTCCAGGTGCTGGAAAATAAAGACGACCTTCCGGAGGGTCCGGGGATATATATTTTCCGGACCGCGTCCGGCAAAGCGCTGTATATCGGCAAAGCGATCAATTTAAAAAAACGCGTCGCCCAGTATTTTAAAAAAAAAGATCAGCCAATGATCCGTAACCTGTTGGCGCGTTCGGCCGTCCTGGATTTCATTGTTACCGATAATGAAGCCGATGCCTTGCTGTTGGAAAGCGATTTGGTGCACAGCTATCAGCCTCCTTTCAATATCCGGCTTAAGGATGATAAAAGTTTTCCGTCAATTGAGATCACCCTCAGTGAGGATTTTCCCGGCATTTATTTTTCCCGGAAAGCCAAAGCCGGAAATTTTGCCCTGGGACCTCTGATCAACGCCAGGAAAGCGAAAAATCTCATTGATACCGTCACCCGGCTTTTTCGCTTGCGCTCTTGCAGCAACGTGCTTTTTAAAAAAGGAATACCCTGCCTGTACTACCATATCGAGCGCTGCTCGGCGCCATGCGCCGGAAGGATCGAGCGCTCTCTTTACCGGCAACAGGTGGAATACGCCCTTGATTTCTTAAAAGGACGGAAAGGGAAAATCAAGGCCAAGCTGAGCGAGCGTATGCACCGGCTGGCCGCCAGCCAGAACTTTGAACAGGCGCAAAAGTTCAAGGAAGACTTGGAGCTGATGGAGAAATTTTCGCTGCGTTCATATATCTCCACCCGTGCGCACGGTGATTTTGACGTGCTGGCCGCCTGCGTCCTGGGGCAGGAAGCATTTTTTGTTCATTTTGTTGTTGTAGGCGGCCGGGTGTGCAAGAGCGGTTATTTCAACCTGCAGACGCTCCATGATACCGCTGATGAGGCACTGCGGGAATTTATGATCGATTTTTATCGCCGCCGGCCTCTGCCCGGAGAGATCATTGTCTCCCGGCTTCCGGATCAGAGCGCAGGGCTGGACGGCCTTTTTTCCGCCCAGGCGGGCCACCGGGTCACCATACGGACCGTCCGCCAGGGGAAAAAAAGAAAGATTTTGGACCTGGCCTTAAAAAATCTGGCCCTGTTCGTACAGAAAAGCGATTATCGTTCACTGGGAGAAAAAATAAAGGAAATGCTGCACCTTGGTAAATTCCCCTCTCATATCGAAGCTTTTGACATATCCCATCTGGGCGAAAAAAACCGCGTAGGCGCCCAGGTTGTGTTTCAAAACGGCAGACCGCAAAAGCGTCGCTACCGCAGCTACATCATCCGCAGCGCCGCGGCCGGCGATACCGAAGCGTTGAAGGAAGTGCTGACCCGGCGCTTTCGTGATGAGCCTTCACCCCCCGACTTGCTGCTTATTGACGGCGGATTGCCGCAGTTGGAGGCGGCCCGGCAGGTCAAGATCCAACTGGGACTGCCATGCGACTTGGCGGCGCTGGCCAAGGGGGAGGAGCGGGTCTTTCTGGAGGATGGCTATTCCTTCGTATTGGAGCCGGGGACGCCGGCCAGGCACCTGCTGCAGAATATCCGTGACGAGGCGCACCGCCGGGCCATTGCCCATCACCGCCGCCGCCGCGAAAAACTATCGAGTTAAAAAGTTGCCGCAAGTCCTGGACTTCGACGCTTGATCTCAAACTGTTGCGGGAATGATCTGATTTCTCCAATTTGAAATTGAGCAAACTCACCTGTCAACAAACAGATCCTGAGCAAATTCTTGGGCGGAAGCCAGGCTGCATTCAGTTGACAGCCATGACCATTCTATAGTAACATAAAAAATGCAAGTTAAAAAAATAGTTTTGCTGTTCTTGGTCTTGCCTTTCGTTTTCCCCGCCTGTTCGCCGAAAGGCACAACCGAAAAAAAAGACAGGCCGGTGGTGGTGATCCTGGGCCTGGATGGAGCCAGCTGGGAATTGATCGATCCCCTGATCGCCAAGGGACGCCTGCCGCTTTTCAAAGAGTTAAAAGAGAAATCCGCCTGGGGATACCTTCGCACCATCACGCCTGCCAAAAGTCCTGTCATCTGGACCAGCATTGCCACCGGCAAGACAGTGGCCCAGCATGGCATCGACGACTTCCGAAGCAAAAAAGCGGACGCCAAGGGTAATTTCCCCATATTACAAGCCAGGGACATCAGGCAAGCGTCGCTCTGGGACATGCTCGATGTTAATGGCCTGCGCAGCATGTTGGTCAATTGGTATCTGAGCTATCCGCCCCAGCCGCTCAACGGCGTGAATGTGTCCGATTATTTTGCCAAAAGCGCCATCAGTAGCCACAGAAAAAAAGGAAACATACAAAGCCAGACCGTATACCCGCCTGAGCGCTTTGCCGATCTGGCGAAATTAGTTGTTCCCGATTATCAACAGGCCTTGAAAAGTTTGCATCTACCTGATTTTCCCGAGCTTTATAAAAAAATGGATACTCGCAAAGAGTATCTGGACCTGCTGATCTTAAAGCAGTTCCCCAATTGGGTGCTGCAGGAAAAACTGGTAACCGACGTCGCCGCCGACCTGTTCCTAAAAGAGGATTTCGACTTCTTCGCGGTTTATTTAAAAATGCCCGACGTGGTCCAGCATTTCGCCTACATGGCCATGGTCGGCGCGGCCTACAAAAAAAGCATGGATCGCGCCATCGTCGACGGCGATCTTCCCGAAGCGGTGAAAGCGGAAGCCTATGCCAGAGTCGCCGATATCGTTTGCCCTGTCTATCAGAATCTGGAAAAAACGATCCGTCGCTTTCTGGAGGCCGAGAAAGACCGCGAAGTATATTTCATCATCATCTCTGACCACAGTTTTACTTTTTATGTGCGCGACAACAAAATCCATTACGGCCACATAGAGCCCAAAATCGCCCCGAACGGGATCATCATTATGCGCGGACCCGGGGTCAAAGCGGGAAAGATCAAGCTGGCCAGCGTTTACGACATCGCGCCGACCGTGCTTTATCTCCTGGATCTGCCTTTGGGCCGGCACATGAAGGGGAGGCCATTGCGCAGGCTTTTCACTTTCAGGCACGGCAACCGCTACACGGTATACAAGAAAAAAAAGCCCCAGCCCTTCAAACAGAACCGGGAATTGGATGAAGAAATCCTGGAGGAGTTGAAAGCTCTCGGTTACATCGACTGAAAATTCTGCTCCTGCTGGGCAAGCATGCCGAAAGTCTTGGGTACGCTTGATCTGCCAGGGGATGAAATCGATTCCCTGAAATGCCCGAAATGCGGAGCGTGGATTAAGATCATCGCCTTGATACAGGAATGGGAAGAGATCATTCGCTTTTGAAACACCTGGCTACGTGGCCGATTAAGACGCGCCCCTTAAATGAGTGCCGATCCGTCAATTGCACAACACGCACGGAATTGACGCAGCAGCGGTTGGCGGGAGCCGCGCCTGGAAAAACTCCCCGGCTGAACTGTTTTCGGCTAGCGGTTGCCTTTTACTTGGCCTCGGCAGCGCTGAGCAGGGAATTGAACATGATCTTGTAAGTTCCTTCGCTGTGGGTACGGTGGATGATATCGGGGCCGATAAGTATGATCCGGCCTTTGCCTTTGCGGTAATCGACCAGCAGGGATTTGCGCGTCAATTGCGCTTCGCCTTCCAGCCAGCCCGAAAGCAATAAATCTCGTTCGCCAAAAACCAGGGGCGTATAACGGCTTTCAAAGGCGGTTTTGGGCAGAGAGGTTTCGAAGGTCGGGGTGTCCCTGAAAAAGATGGCGGCCGTCTTGTCCATGCCTGCCGTCAATTCGGAAATTTTCACCTCCACGCTCAGGTATGAACCGGGGCAGACCACTTTGCTGTTTTCTTCCATGATGTTGGTCACCGGCATTTTGAATTTGCTGATGGCGTAATTGCACGATTCTTCCATGAAAACCAGGGTTTTTCCGCCTTTGACCATCTCCTTGAGCAATTTTTCGCCGCTTTCGCCGATGCCACCGGAATATTCGGGCGGGGCCGGGGTGGCCCATTTCTCCCACTTCTTCGGCGGCTTGTCATTTTCGATCTCGGTTTCCGAGGCGCCAACAAATACCAAGATGTCAAATTTGCCGGCAAAGCCCTTTTTGGCCACGTCCTTGGGATGAACCGTTTCGTAGGGGATCTTGTATTCATCGAAGACATAACGCAGCCAGCCCTCGGTCATGTTGTGTCCCCAGTTTTGATACAGCCCCACTTTGAAAGGCCGGAGGCGGCGAAACTGCTGCAGCGATAATTTCTTCCTGGAGGTCAGTGTCAGCGGGGCTTCGGAGTGGATGCTCTTTAAAATTTCCAGGGCTTCACTTTTTTTGACCAGGAAGGAACCGCTTGAGAAATCGGGGCAATCGATGTTGCGGTAAACCGTTTTGCCCTTGCCCAGCAGTTCAAAGGCGGCCCGGTAGGAATGGTTGGCGCGGGAATCGAGGACGATGTATTCTTCAAGCTCCTCCGGGAATGGATTTTTGGCAAAATGCGCGGCTTGGACCGGTTCCATCAAGGCTTTCAGGGGTTCGTTGACCGGGATGGATTTGACTCCCATGCCTACGGGCAACGTCCAGGCCGCCATGTCATAGGGAAGTTCAGGCTCGGCTTTGAGGTTTTTGCGGATGTCGGGATAGTGCTGGTTTTCAAAAATATTTTTCACGAAAGCGCGATAGGGTTGGGCCAGGGGGACCACATAGGATCTTTTGTCGAACATGGTGTCGCCGACCCGCAGCGGGTGAGTAAGCTGAAAAACCCGGATATTCGATTTCAGCAGGATACGGATGAAACGCTCGGCTGCGGCCGGGTCATGCTGCTGGCGCGGCACGATGAAAGCGTAGGGCGCTTCGCTCTCGCCTTTGGCGATGCTTTCACGGGCGATCTGATAGGTGTTGAAAAGCAGTTCTTTCCTCTGGCGCGCGGCGCTGTTCAGCACCGACAGCGTGGCTTGCAGGTCGTAGGTGACCAGGTCTGAAAGCCGCCACCAACCACCTTTCCAGGGGTTTGGGCTGAAGATCCGTTCTTCGTTTTTAAAACTCTCGCCGCTTTCCACTTCTTCGGGTTCGATGTAGATCGGACTGGCCAAGCGCGTCGAGGCGCCTTCAAAGAGAATACCGGGAATGTTATGGAACCAGGCCGAATCGTCAAGCGAACCGATCCACCAGCCGGTAAAGTATCCCCGCGAAGCGACGCCCTTCAGGTTCAGCTTCTCCAGGTCATAACCTATACGCGATCCGATCAGGTTAATGGTGCGCCAGACCAGGGGGTGGACGCCGGGCGTGGGCGGATCCTGATAGGGCGGTATGAAAAAACGGTCGCCGCTGCTTCCCATCTGGTGTTCGTCGACAAGAATCTGCGGGAACCATTTTTGATAAAGTTCTTTAACGATGAGTTCTGTTTCTTTTAAACTGATCTTGAACCAGTCGCGATTATTGTCATGACCGGCATACCAGTGGTACAGATATGGTGTTCCGGTACCTTCATATTCCGTGCCCTTGGTTTTGTTGTACCATTCCACTTCCATGATCTGGCCATCGGGATTGACTGAAGGGAACAGCACCAGGATGACGTTTTCCAGAATATCTCGAATGTCTCCGCCTGTGCCGGCAGCCAGGAGGTATCCCAGCTCCATGGCCATCTGCGTAGAGGCGATCTCGGTGGAATGCAGGTTGCAGGTGACGAAAACGATGGCTTTGCCGCTGGCGGCCAACTGCTCGGCCGCGGCCGCTTCCACTTCACCTTGCGCCAGCTTGCGGGTGATGTTTGTATATTTTTCCAGCTCTTTCAGATTGCTTTCGTTGGATATGACGGCCATGAACATATCGTTGCCCAGGGTGGTTTTTCCCAAAGTGAATGTTTTCAGACGCGGTGATTCCCGGCTCAACTGCTCAAAATAGGCTTTAATCTGGTTGTAATGAGCCAGGTTGCGGTCGCTGCCCGGTTTGAAACCAAGGAACTGTTCGGGGGTTTGCAATGGCCATGCCAGCGTGGCCAGTGTGAACAAGATCGCGCCGAAAAACAATGGTTTTTTCATCATGCCTCCTTCAAGAGCGGATTATAATCCTGGAAAGAGATGATTTGCAAGCGCAGTTCATTTTTTGCCCGGGCCGCCGGCATGATTGACAAAAATGCCGCCGCTAATTATAATGTTACCTTGATTCGAGCCGGAGTGGCGGAATTGGCAGACGCATCAGACTCAAAATCTGACGGGGTTTATCCTTGTGAGGGTTCGATTCCCTCCTCCGGCATTTTTTCCTTTCGTAGTGAATTTAATCCAGGTTGCGTTGTTCCACCATGCCCCTTTCCTGAAAAAAGATGGAAATGATGGTGTAGGGGACTTTTTTGTCGCCCAATACGGCGCTGACCGTGCTCTGGGTGACGTGCAGCAAATCGAGATTTGGTTTGAGCCACTCGTTGATTTTTTTTTCCAGCTCGGCCCCCTGCCCGGAAAACATTTTGTATTTCATAGTGCACCCCCGTTGTCTTCGCCAGGAATTATACCACAGCCGCAAAGATCAGGAAATGATTTTCAGCGCCCGTGGCACCGAGGCGAATTCGAGATTGCGGAATTGCCGGGGGCGCGCATTTTCACTCAGGACTTCGCCGTCGATCTGGATGGTGAAAGGCTTGTCGGAACTGACCGTAAATTGCGGGGCCTGGATGGTGATTACTTCCTTTTTATCGGCGAAAGCGGCGGCAGGAGTCAGAAGTGTGATATAGGCCAAACGGGAAAATGAGCATTTTTTCACCAGAAACGCGTCCAGAAGGCCGTCGTCGGTGCGCGCCCGCGGCGAGGTCATCTTTCCGGCCGCGTAATAACGGATGTTGTTGAAAACGGCCAGCATGAATTCACCGCTGACGCGGCCTTTATCAAATTCCACATCCAGATTAAGCGGGACCTTGGCCGAACGGCAGGCCTGCCAGCCGCCGCGGATGCCGGAAATGGTCTGGAACTTTCCCAGACGCGGGCTGCGCTTGACCACCTGTTCGACATACTGGTTGACCAAGACGGCCAGGCCGATTGAGGCCTGGCCCGGGTAATAGCGCAGAATTTTCCTGCCCTCGCGGACTACGCCCAGGTCGATCTGCCGCGAAAGGTTGCGGCGGATGGCCCGGCAGGCCTTTTTCAGGGAGTGGACATCGAACTCCTTGACCACGTCGTTGCATGAGCCCAGGCCGATCATGCCCAGGGTGTTATCTGCTTTCAGGCGCATCAGTTCATTGATCACGATCAACAAGGTGGTGTCGCCGCCGGCGGCAACCAGGGTCGGATAATCCGCGGCTGTCACTTTGACCAGGTCACGCAAGTCGTCCTCGTGGCGCGACTCGAACCAGTCGCAGGCGATACCCTCTTCCTTCAGGCATTTTTGCAATGTCCGGCGTTTCAGTTCAGCCCGGCCCTTGCCGGCGCTGGGGTTGAATAAAATGGCGATCTTTTCCATCAATGTGCGCCCAGTTCCGCAAGCACATTGACCGCCTGGTTGACCCGGTCGGCTACAAACAGGACATAGCGGATATCGACATGTATGGAACGGCTGAGGTCGGGTTGGTAATAGAAGTCGCTGTCAAGCGCTTCATAATTGCCATCAAAGAGCACGCCGACCAACTCAGCGCGTTCATTGAGCACCGGGCTGCCCGAATTGCCGCCGCTGGAATCATTGCTGGTCAGGAAATTGACAGGGACGTCACCTAAAAACGGATCGTTGTAGCGGGCCCGGCCAGGGCCATTGATTGCCGTGACTATCTTGGCATCGAGGTCAAATGGAAATTTACCACTGTTTTTGGCCAACATGCCGCTTAGGGTAGAGAAAGGGGCGTAGCGGACGGCGTCGCGGGGCGTGTATCCTTCGACCCGGCCGTAGCTGAAACGCAGGGTGGAATTGGCGTCAGGATAATAGAGCGCTTGCGGGCCCAGACCCATCATGGCTTCGATATACAGGGGTTTGAGTCGGAGCCAACTGCCTTCAATGATGTTTTTACGGCGATTGAAGGCGTCGATATCGGGTTGAATTTTGCCGGCCAGGGAAATGAAAGCGTCCTGGGTCGCGGCCAGGGTTCTGGCATCGGCGGCGAACATTTTCAGTTTAAAATCCAGATCAGCAAGGCGCGTGTTGCTGTAGAGCGCATCGACAAAAGCGGCGATCTTTTCGCGGCGGCCCTGACCGGCTGCGTGCTGGATTTCTTTGGCCAGGCTTTTGAAGGCGCCGGCGTTGTCGGCAGCCAAAAGTTTATCCAGGAAAAAAGATAAAACCGCTTGGTCGGTGGCCAGGTCGAGATTTTTCTGGCTGACCTGCATTCGTTCTTTTTTAACGGCCATGTCGCGTTCCATGAATCCGCGTTCGCGGTGAAGGTCTTTTTTAGTCTTCTCATGGCTCCACTTTTTCAAGGTCAGCGCCCAGTTGAGCAGCCGGCAACCGCGGCTCAACCAGCTATAAATGGTGTTCAGCGATATGATTTCCCGCTCTGCCGTGTTCAGGCTCTCGATGTCGCCCAGCAACCCAGCGAATTTTTTCTGCAGTGCGGGTTTGGCCGCGATGAAAGCGGCCAGATGTTTTTCCTTGGCCAGCTTGAATTCGTAGACCTGGTTTCTTTGCAGTCCGGCCAGCAGGCCGCGGTTGTTCTTGATCGAATTGTAGAGTCCCTGCAACATGGCGGCGTTCTTGATCTTCACTGCTTCGTTGGCCGTCGAACATTTTTCGAGCAGTTCAATATATTGGGCCAGCAAAGCGATGCGTTCAGGATAATTGGCCTGGACCTGGCTGCCGATCTCGGCGGCAGTGCACCAGCGTTTACTGGTGCCGGGATAGCCCAGGATCATGGTGAAGTCACCGGAACGCAGGCCGGTTTTGGCGACAGGGAAATGATGCAGCGGCCGGTAAGGGACGTTGTTCTTGGCCCAGTCGGCCGGGCGGCCGTCTTGGCCCACGTAAGCGCGTAGAAAAGAAAAATCGCCGCTGTGGCGCGGCCACATCCAATTGTCGATCTCGCCTCCGTAGGCGCCGATGGAACGAGCCGGCACGTAGACTACCCGCATGTCCCTTATTTTGAAGTAGGTGACCAGGTAGAATTCCCTGCCGCTGTAGAAGCGGGCGACGGAGCATTCGTTGCCCGGGATCTTCTCACCGTCCCGGATCAGTTCCTGGGATATCTTTTCGATCAGGCGCAGACGCTTCTGCGGGTTGAGGCCCGGGCGCAAGGCCGCTTGGAAGCGGAAGGTGACGTTCTCAAAACCGCTCATGATCCTGACATTGTAGCCGGGGGCCGGTATTTCTTCGTTGCGGTCGCTGGCCAAAAAGCCGTCGCGGATGTAATTGTGCTGCGGAGAGGACAGGCTTTGCACGGCGCCGAAAGCCACGTGGTGGTTGGTGATGATCAGGCCGTCGGCGGAGACAAACGCGCCGCTGCCGCCGCCCAGGCGGACCACGGCCATGGCCAGGCACTTTGTCCCGGGCTGCCAAATGTCGGCCGGGTCAAACTGGCAGCCCATGGCCTTCATGTCGGCGGTCAGGCCGGCCGTAATGCCGTCCAGGCGGAACATTCCTTCCTTGGCGGTCAATGATAATGCGCTGAAGAGGATGAGAATGATAATGGCTTTTGATCGCATGCGCGGCTCCTATTCCGGCCCGGGAATGAAATCGAATTATAGCTTGTTCAGGGGTGAATTACAACCGGCCGCGCCTGCCGCTTCCGGTCAATTGCCAGCCATTTCCGCTTGTGTTATGAATTATCCAGACGGAAACGGCAGCCCTGGAGAAAATCCTGATCGATGAAGCGCTGACGGCGATCGGCCGAATCGCCGAAAGGCCGAGATGCCGTGTTTATTTTTTAGCCTTGGTTTGCGTGAGCAAGCGTTTCTTTTTTTCAGACGGAAAGCGTTCGATGGCGTAGCGCAGGGTGGTGCGCGGTATGGCCGGGCCGTTGGCCAGGAGAAATTTTTCCAGTCGCTTCATATCGCGCTTGCCGGCCTCGCGCAGCAGCCAGCCGTTGGCCTTTTGCACCAGGTCGTCGCGATTGGTGAAATGCCTGGCCGTCATGGCGTAGGCCGCGCTCAGGTATTCGTCCTTTTTGACCAGCTTGAGAAATGCCACGATCGATGCCCGCTGCACCCAGCGGTTGGGTTCTGCGGCCCACTTCTCGATCGCGCTGAGAAGATGCGGATACTTGACCAGCAGCGCCCCCAGCACCTGGGGACAAAACACATCCACTGATGCCCAGTTGTCCAGGTAGTTTTTTGCCAGCCAGGAGTGCACGGTCCGGAACAGTGAGCGCGGGAAGCTTTTGTGATAGCGGGCCAGGATCAGGGCAGCCACCCCTTTGGCTTCGAGTTCGGGGCGCGGGAAGAGCAGGTCGCACAGTTGAATCGCGTCCTGGATGGACCATTCTTTTTTTATTGCGACATGCAATTCTTTGGCCAAAGCCCTGACTTGGGGGGAAGAGACGCCGAAGGATCTGACCGTTTCCTTGAAATATTTTTGCACTTGGCGGGCCTTTTCCGCATCGGCCATGGCCAGCAGCTTTTCCAAGGCCGCGGCGGCGATCGCGGCCGCTGTCATCGATTTTTCGCCCATTTTCCCTCCTTGGATCAATTGTCCTTGAATTTTACCTTGGCTGCTCAATTCAGGCAAGTCGGCTCGTGGCTCTTGAAAAAAAGGTTTTTTTGTGATAAAAAAACTAGGCGGGAGGTTTTAAATGAAAAAAATTATGCTGCTACTTTCGGTTATACTGATTTTTTCAGCTTGTATCTGTAAGCCGGTGATCGGCGGTCTGCCCGAGGGCCGGAAGGTCAAGGTTAATATTCAGGACAAGACTTTCAAGGGCGAACTGCTTTCGGTAACCCCCGAACTGATCATCATCCGTTTTCGCGATGAGGAAAAGAAAAAAGATGTCTACCTGGGATGCCCCGTGCCCGAGACCGACATTGTCAAAGTGCAGAAGGGCTGCGGTCCGATCGGCAGTATTTTCGCCAAGGACAGGAAGTTCACCTTCAAGAAAAACACCGAGGACAAGATCAAGGAGAACATCGTTATCCTTTCCCATGACGCCCTATACGCATCCATGATCCCCGATTTCGTCAAGGAGCAGCTGCAGCTTTATAACCAGCTTTAAACACCGCCCTTGTCCCATAAATCCTCGGTCCGGCTATGAAGCGCTTTTTTGTACTCGGGCTGAATTTCGCCATCGTTGTTTTTTCCCTTTGGGTCCACGACAAGGTGCGCGTCTGGGCGGCCCGCCGCCTCGGCGACCCCGAAGCCGCGGCCCGGCAGCGCTCGGCCGACAATCCCTTCTCCCGCGTCGACTGGATCGGCAGCGCGCTGCTGCCCCTGTTTTTGCTGTTCCGCGGCCTGCCGGTCCTGGGCTGGACCAGGCCCCTCGAGCTCAACCCGGACAATCTGCGCCGCCCTTGCCGCGACGGTCTGCTGATCGCAGCCGCCGGCCCGGTTGCCAACATGCTGCTGGCCCTTTTTGGCATCGGTCTCATACGGAGCTTAACGGCTGCCGGATGGCTGACCTCACCGCTATTACTGCAGATCCTTATTTCATTTTGTTTGATCAATGCCTGCCTGGGAGTGTTCAACCTGCTGCCTATTCCGCCCCTGGCCGGCGGCGCCGCGGCCGAACTTTTCCTGGATGGCGACGCCCTGTCCGCTTTCGAGGACATCAAACCCTATGGATTCATCCTGCTCCTGGCCGGGGCGTTTTTTAATTTTTTTGATTTTCTCACCGTACCGCTGACGCGGTTGGTCAATTCGCTTTTGGGTTTCTGAAGAAAGAGTGTCAGTGTCAGTGACAGTGTCAGCAAGAAGGGAAGCGACGAACTATTAGTGATAGTGTTAGTGTTAGTGTTAGCCAAGCCAAATCGCTGAACGTGGATAAGATCTGACAGAAAGTGTTAGTAACAGCAATCAGAGAACTCTTTAGATCGTTCTGCTCCAAAGCGAACGGGCTTTATTTTTAACGTCGAACATCGAACTTCGAACGTCGAACCTACTGAGCATGAAAGTTCTAATGCTTTTTCTTCAACTCTGAACATTCTGGATGCGCAACAGCGACTGGTAATAAGCGCACTTTTCCCGCAATTCGTCGTGGCTGCCGGCCCCGACCAGTCCCTTGTCGTCGAAGCACAGGATGCGGTCTGATTGGCGAATGGT
>JALHTJ010000033.1 GCA_022865785.1 Candidatus Aminicenantota bacterium | reverse complement strand
CGGCTTCCGCTCCCTGGGCTGCCTGGCCCTGGGCATGGGCGGCGCCATCGGCAACCGCCCCTTGGCCAAGGCCGGTGGCGTGGTCCGCCACCAAATCAAAGCCTTGACCCAAGCCGCCGCTCATTTGGCTGAAATGGAAGATATTCCTGAGGCGGTCATCGACCTCATGGGCAAAGCCATGATGCCGCGCTGGTTTTACAACCTGGTTGCCGACTGGGGCTGGAAACGCAGCGCGCGCAAATTCAAAGCTTCCAAATGCCTGCGCGACAAGCCCTACGATCCCGAACGCCTCACTTCACCTGGAGGTTCTTGAACAGGGTGAGCAGCTGGGCGCGATTCTTGACGCCGATCTTCTGGTAAATGTTGTAGATATGGTTCTTTACCGTGCCCAGGGCAATGAAGAGCGCATCCTCTATCTCCTTGTTGCTCTTGCCTTTCAGCAGCAGATGGATGATCTCTTTTTCCCGCGGCGATATATCGAATTTTTCAAAATATTTATCCATGGCCGCCTCGGTTCTGATCCGCGCCGCCAGGCGCCGGGTGCGGCTGCGGTTCCACTGAACAAATACAAACAGCAAGAAAAAGAACATCGGCACGCGGAACCACCAGGTCTGCCACCAGGGCGGCCGCATTTCAATGGCCAACGCGGCCCCCGTTTCATTCCAGACGCCGTGGTTGTTCGATCCCTTGACGCGGAAGACATAATGTCCCGGTCGCAGGTTGCTTATCGTGATCTCATGGCGGTTGCCGATTTCGATCCAATTGTCGTTCAGCCCTTCGATTTTGTAAGCGAACTGGTTGCGCCGCGAGTCGGAATAGGAAAGCGCGGCGAAGGCGAACGAGACGGCCCGGTCCCTGGGGCCCAGTTTCAGCGTTTTCATGAGCTTGAAGTCGCCGAAAAAAACCTGGCCACTGTTGAATACCTTTACCTCGGTGATGACCAGCGGCGGCACATGGGGATTGACTTTGATTTTTTCTGGGAAAAAAGAGGTTAGCCCGTTGAAAGAACCGAAAAACATTTCGTTGTCCGCGGCTTTATAAAATGACATCGGCAGGAATTCGTTACCCTGCAGGCCATCGTGGACGGTGAAACTCCTGAAAGTTTTGTCACGTAGATCGAATTGACATAGGCCGCGGTTGGTACTCATCCACAAGTTGCCGTGCTGGTCTTCCAGAAGACCCAGGATGTCATTGTTGGGTAAACCGTCTTCGCTGGTGAAGTGGATGAATTTGCCGCTTTCCCGGTCAAAAAGGTTCAAACCGCCGCCGTGGGTGCCGATCCAAAAGCGCCCGCGGCGGTCTTCCAGCATGCAAAATATCTTATCGCAGTTCAAACTGCTGGAGTCTTTTTCGTCATGACGGTATGTCTTTTGAAAAACGCCGCTGTCAGGATCAAAACGGCTCAATCCTCCCCCGTAGGTTCCGATCCATATGACGCCAAGGCTGTCCTGACAAATTGCCGTAACATAATCGCAACCTATGGTTTTTGCAGGAAAGGACTCATTGCGGTAGACGGTGAAAGTCCCCCGTGAGCTGTCGAACAGGTTCAAGCCGTTCTGGGTGCCGATCCACAGCCGGCCGTAGAGGTCTTGCCAAAAAGAAGTAATCCGGTCATCGCTCAGGCTTGCCATGGTTTGGCTATGAGAATAATATCCGCGGAAAACCTTCTTTTCCATGTCATAGGCATGCAACCCCCTGTCGGTCCCCAACCATAATATCTGGTCGCGGCCGAGCAGCAGGGCCGAAATGGTCGTTTCCTTGGTCTTCCGGGAACTGCCGGGAAGATCGACAACGGTCAGGTTTTCGTCCAGACTTCGGTTGAACTTGACCAGGCCATTCTTGTATGTCCCGAGCCACAGGCAACCGCCTGAATCCTGGGACACCGCGGTAACCCGGAAACTGCCGAATTTCCTCTCTTGGCCGACAATTTCAAGTCCATATGAAGCGAACTGCTGGGTTTTCAGGTCATACTTGGAAATTCCGCTCAAAGTGCCGGCCCAGACAACATCCTCAGGATCCTGGTAAATGGAAATAATAAAGCGGTTTGGCAGCAGGCGCCTGGGAATGGCGCCGGCCCGGAAATACAATTCGATCATATTCATGGCGGGAAAAACATAGATTCCCGATTCGGTAGCAACCCAGACTCTGTCCTGGGTGTCACGGAAGAATTGGAAGATGCGGCTGCGGTACAGATGCGGAAGTATACCGGTGGCTTCAATATTAAAATTAAAAGTCCCGTTTTGCTTATCAAAACGGACCAAACCGGCTTCGGTACCCAGCCATATCGTTCCTTTTCCATCTTCGAAGATGGCGTTGATCTGATTGTGTTGGGAGGCATTGCGGTCATCGTGACGGCTCTGGAAACGGATGAAGGTTTCCCGATTGCTGTCAAAACGGCACAAACCATTGCCGGTTCCAACCCAAAGGATCCCGCTTTTATCCAGATGCAAACTATAGACAGCATTTTGAACGTTAACCTCAGAGGGATCTTCCGCGTTCAGGTAACGCGTAAAAACACGGCTCCGGTTGGAAAACTTGTTCAAACCATTATCAGTACCGATCCAGAACAAGCCGTCCCCGGCAGGCAGGATCACGCGAACGGAATTGTCGCTCAAGCTGCCAGGATCGTCTGGCCTGGAGCGGAAACATGTGAACTTTTCCCTGATGGGGTCAAAATGATTGATGCCGCCGCCGATGGTTCCAATCCAAAAAGTGCCATCGTCGTCCATGATCATATTGTTGACCATGTCATGACTCAGACAGTTGCCGCCGCGGAAGCTGTGGTTGTAAATTTTAAAATTGTATCCGTCATAGCGGTTCAACCCGCCATAACTGCCGAACCACATGAAACGGTTCCGGTCCTGAAGAATGCTGGTGACCGTATTCTGGGACAAGCCGTCTTCAATGGAGATGTTCTGGAAACCGGGACTGCTGGAATCGGCCCGAAGATTCAGAAAAAAAGTCACAACCAGCAGCAGCCACAAACATTTTCGGCCCAGGTGCCTGCAGCACTTTATCACCCGCAAAAACCGGTTTTGCTCAAGCTGTTTCATCCGTATACCCATTCCAGTAATTTCTATTTTTTTTTCTCATGGCAGCATTGCTGAATAGTACATCATCCCTTAAACATTGCAAATAGAAAATATGTTTCATTTTGTTTTTTAACAAAAATCTAATAGGCCTTTAGTCACGAATTCAAAAATATGACCTTTCACCCATTTTATTAAGTAATTTTACACGTTATATAAAACAGAGAAACATGACAAATGATTCGAGGAGATTTGCATGAAACAAAAAGCGCAAAACAGTGTCGCAAAAATTGAGTCGGACGAACTCTCCGCGATGCCCGATTTTATCAGGACTTACGCGCAAGCATGGATGCAACCGCAAAGTCAGGAATCGACCCGAACAGTTCCAGAAGGGGCGAAATCCCTGGAAAAGATCAAAGAATCGCTGGTCTTTGCTTACCTGGTTTCCAACCTGAAATTCAAAAATCTCCCCCTGAAGACCTTCATGGACAGTTTTGAAAAAAAAATATTGCTTGCTTGCCTGCGCTTGACCGGCGGCAATCAGAAAAATGCCGCCGCCGTCATGAGCATCAAACCCACCGTCCTCTTTGAAAAAATGCGCAAACACGGTATCAGCCGGCAGCAACTGCGATTGCCCGGAGCCTGGAGTTCGTCGCCCTTGGATCTGCGGGACTAACTGTATTTCCATTTCAGCCGTTCAGCCAAAATACCTTTTTCCGTGCTTGGCGGCTTCACTCAATTCAGCAACAGGAGTATCAAGGCAGCGGTTTTTCCCCTTCCATGAATTGCACTCCCAAGTCCCGCGCATCCGTGCCCAAATCCAAGGCTTTAATATTGAAAGTCGGATATACCCTGATGTCCAAAAAGCCTTCCTCCCCTCGCGGCATTTGGAATTTTTTGAACTGGTTTTCAATAAAAACGACCCTCTTAAACAATTTCCCGCGCCAAAACAACTCCACCGTCATCCCTTCTTTTTGTAACCAACTTTGCGGAGCCTCGCAAAAAAAGATAAAATTCCGAACATCATTGACAGCAATATATTTCCCGGCCGCCCGCCCCGTCCAGGAAAATGTGCCGCGCTCATTTTTTTCAAGCGGCCAAAATCCATAATCATAAACGCCGCTTTTTTCCCGGATCAATGTCTTGGGATGCAGGGCCGGAAAATCCGCCACATTGAAGACGATAAATCCAATCACCAGGACCCACTGCATGCCTGACCACCAACGCCGCTCAGGCGCGCCCCGGCGATCACTCCCGGCCAGAAAGATCCAGAATAAAAGCAAACATTCAGGGAACCAGAAAAAATTGTTGAAAAACAAGGCAAAGGCGATCGCCGCCAGGACGAAACGAATCCCGCTTGATTTTTGCCATTTCAACTGTGCGACCAGGAACAGGAAGAACAGCAAACCTGCGGCCAGGCCGGTTTCACTGGCGATGAGGAGATATTGGTTCAAAGGCAGATCTTCGTAAAATGCTTCACCGAAACGCAAGTATTTCAGATAGAACAAAAAATTTCCAGCGCCGATTCCGCTCACCGGAAAACGGGCGATCATGCGCAGGCTGTCCCTAAGCATGACCAGGCGGCCGCTGCTGATCTGATTGGCCGCCTGGAACAGATCGGCCGAGTCGGTTAAACGCGCCGTTTGCAAGGTCGTCTGCTGCAAGCGCTTTTTCAACGATCCGCCCGCGACCAGCAGGAATCCTGCCAGCAGCAGAACCACCAGCGCCTTGACCCAAAAGCTCGTCTTTCCTGAAAAAATCAAATAGATCACTGCCAGCAAGACGAACAGGAACGCCGTGCGGCAGCCGGAAATGAAAATCGCGGCCAGGGCGGTCATGAGGAAAAGGATTTCGGGCAGCAGCGTTTTGAATCCCCAGGAACGCGCAATGCCATGCGAACTTTCAATATTGTCCTGGGTCGCAATTTCGCTGCGCCGGGGGAATTGATTGATCAAGCGCAGTGCCTGGTAAAAAAACATGGCGCCGGCAAAAAATCCGAAGGCGTTGAAATCGGAAAACCCCCCGTTCACCTGATGCATCTTCAATCCCCACCAGCTTTGCGCCAGAAAATCGGGATTCAGCCATTTCTGAACCAGGGCCAGCAGGAACGAGAGGCAGAAACCGGCTTTGAGCGGATTGAAAATTTCATTTTCCTTTAAATGCCAATGACGGATCAGGGCTGCCAGGAACGGCGACAGGGAAAACAAAGCCAGGGTGATGACCGGGAAAATGCAGGCGAAGGACAGCCTCCCAGCTCCGGGAGTTACCGGCGTGTCACGCAGGAAGGCCAGGGGGGAGAGGGTCAGGTTGGACCAGCGTAAAAACACGAAAAAAACCGAAACACTGATCAAGATCAAAAACAACAGATAAAGTCGGTATCCAGGAAAATCAAACTCCGGTTTTTCTTTTTTTATACGCGAGGCGATTATCATGCCTGACAGGTAAAAGAGCGCGACCCCCATGTAGTTGAAGGGATAGCCATTGAAAAAAATATCCGGGGTCGAATTGATCAGGGGCAACAAAAATAAAAAAAGAATAAGCGCTTTCCTGCCGCTCCAAAAGTAAGACAACAGGCCCAATGCCAAAAACAAGACCGGCAGGATCACGAAGTCCAGGTGAATGACCACGACGAAAAAAAGCAAGACCAGCGACACAAAAGCAAGGAATCGCTGCAAACCATGCTTGTTCATCAGCGCTTCGTGTCTGAACCCTTTGCCTGAGACATGGGTCAGTACGCCCGGGGATCGCCCTTGAGCATGAGCCAAATGGAAAGCCAGATGATTCTAAGATCCAACAAAAAGGACCAGTTTTCTATATACCAGATATCCGCTTCCACTCTCTGCCGCAGCAGGTCCTGATCGCTGGTTTCACCGCGCAAACCGTTGACCTGGGCCCAACCGCTGATCCCTGGTTTTACCAAGTGCCGCAGCTGGTAATGGCGGATCGAGTCCTTGGCTTCCAAATTCATGGGTGTGGGATGCGGCCGCGGGCCGACAACCGACATTTCTCCCTTCACCACATTGATGAATTGCGGCAACTCGTCAAGGTTGCTGCGGCGCAAAAAAAGGCCCAGCCGGGTGACGCGCGGGTCATCGCGGCTCGCCTGTTGATAATGACCGTTTTCATCCACATCCCGGCTCTCCTTGACCATGGAACGGAATTTGTAGCAGACGATGCGCTTGTTTTTTATGCCCCATCTCTCCTGTTTGAAGAAAACCGGCCCGGGTGACATCGTCTTGATCAGCAGGGCCAGAAGGGGCCACAGCCAGGAAAAAACTCCGACAAACAATAGCAGGGAGAATAGCAGGTCAAAACATCTTTTAAGAAGCCGCCAATGCAACTGCTCCAGGGGATTGGCGCGGATGGAAAAGAGGGGGAATGCCCCGAAGCGCGAGATCCGGAAACGCTCGCTCATGAACTTGAAATATTCGGGGATGATCCTGACCTGGGTGGGATAATTTTCGCAGATGGCGATGACCGCTCCGATTTCCTCTATGGCCGCATAGGGAAAGGCGATGATGACTTCATCAATTTTTTCATGCTCCAGCACCCTGGCCAACTTGTCGATCTTGCCGAGATACAGCTCAGCCATTCCCGGGTGCGCTTCTTCGGCAATAAAACCTTTCAAGCGGAAACCGAGATGATGGTTGGCTGTAACGGTATCGGCAAAACTCCTGGCCAACGTGCCGCTGCCGATGACCAGGATGTGGCTGAGGTTGTGTCCTTTACTATGGAGCCATGAGAAGAGCAATCTGAGAAATATTTTCCAGAGCGTCAGCAAGACCAGAAGCAGGATATAGTAAGTGAACACGAAAAAACGCGAGAGGGTCTGAGACTTAACCACAAACAGGATAGCTACGGCCAAAAACACCTGCAGCAAGATGTTTTCGCCGAGGGCGATCATTTCAATGCGCAACGAGCGGTTGTAGAACTCATCATAAAGCCCGAAGATCCTGGCACCGAAATTCCAGGCCAAGCAGAAAAAAAACAGCAAATATATTTCCAACGCCCCCAGTCGCATGAACCCGGATGCCATCCCGGCATGCCGCTTGGCCAGGAAAGCTCCCGCCAAAAAAGAAACAATCAACAACAGGATATCGCCGCCGTTCTTCAGGTATTTTCTGAATTTTTTTTGGTTATGCATTTTACCTCAGCCCTCATGCTTTCAAACAATTGCCTGTATTGGTCCGTTATTTTTTCCCAGGAATAATTTTCACGGATCCGCTGCCGGGCTTTTTGTCGAAACCCGGAAAGAATCTCCTCACGCCCTTCCAGTTCCGCCAGCAATTTTTTCAAACTACCAGTTTTTTTGTTGAAAAACAAGCCGTATTCTCCATCAACGAGCATTTCCCGGTTGAAGATCGTATCCAATGCGCAAACGGCACAGCCATTGGCCAGGGCCTGCAGCAAAGCCGGGTTGGTGCCGCCGAACTCATGACCATGGTAATAAGCATGGCAGTATTGATAAAGGGCGGAAAGATCGACAGGATCGGTCACATATCCGGTGAACACCAGCCGGTGATCTTCCTGGCGGCGCAGGGCGCCGGCATAATAATCTTTATAAGGGACATCGCCGACGACAACCAGTTTCTTTGGCGAAGCGGAAGCAATGAATTCGCGGATGATCAGGTCGGCATTGTTGTCCGGGATCAGGCGGCCGACGATCAGGTAGTATTGCCGCGGCTGCAGCTGCCATTTGTCCAACAACTTGGGATCGGCGGCGGGGCCGATATTGGCCCCATAGGCGATCATGGTCGAGTCGCTGCCGAACTCTTTCCGGTAGATATTTTGCATCTCCAGCGAGTCGGTGATCACCCGGTCATAGAGACGGGTTGCCAGCTTGGAAGCCCAATAAAAATAACGCGCCCCCAAACCTTTCCATTTCGGCCGCAGCCATTCGAGCCCGTCGACATTGATGGCAGTGCGTTTGCGAAAAACCCGGGTCAACAGGCCAAAGGGACCATTGGCGGAATTAACTACCAGAATGACATCAAATCTGGAAAAACAGGCGTGCAGCACCGATTGGAAAGAATGGATGAATTGACTGAGGTTTTTTTTCTCAATGGTCGGGATATAGACCAGGCGTATGCCGTTCACCTCTTTGGGCCGGACGCGAAAAAGATTGCGGTGGCAATAGACCGTGACGCCGATACCCTGCCGCACCAACCGTTCGGATAATTCCCTGACAAAGGTTTCGTACCCACTGTAGACATAAGGATAACCCCGGGAGCCGATGATGGCGATTTTCACCCTACCACCTCGACGCAGACTTGCAAAAGCCGGTTGGCACTCTCCTTCCAGGGAAAGCACTTGGCCCGCAGCAGGCCTTTGACGCGCTTTTCCTCCCGTAATCCCCCATCCTTTAGCAAGCGGTCGATGGCCGCGGCAATATCTTCAGGCTTTTGCGGATCGACATAAATGGCAGCTTCACTGCAAACTTCCGGCATGGAGTCCCGGTCCGAGACCACCACCGGGACCCCGCTGGCCATGGCCTCCAGGGGCGGCAGGCCGAAACCCTCGGCAAGAGAAACAAAACAAAAAACGGTGGCCTGGGCATACAGTACTGGCAGATCCGCCTCCGGAACCTGGCCGAGGAGCTGTACCCTTCCCTGCAAGGAAAGTTCCTTTATTTTCATCTGCAGATCGAACATTTTCCAATCGACACTCCCGGCCAGGATCAATTTGATATTCTGGTCTTCCAGAGCGTTGACGGCTTTCAGCAGATTCAAGATATTCTTCCTTTCATTCATGCGACCGACATAAAGCAAAAATCGCTCCGGGAGAGCGTACATTGCCTTGACCTCGCGGATGCGGCTTGGGGTATGTTCGGCCAAAGACAAAAAGCCCTCGTCCACCCCCAGGGGCACGACGGTAATCTTTTCGGCAGCGGCATACTTGAATCCGAGCATGCGCTCCTTCTCGCTCCGGGACAACGTTAAGATATTGGCTGCCCAGCGGCTCAGGAAACGAATCGGCCAGAAATAAAACCTTTCCTTCCAGGTAAAATAATCCGGATAGGCGTGAAAAATTATATCGTTGATCCAGACGATTTTTTTATATTTGCCAAAGCATCCGGAAAAATAGAAAAAGAGGCAGACATCGAGACCGAGTTTTCTGGCCTGCCAAGGGAGAAAAAGGCAATTGCTAAACAGACCGTTGGCGCCTGCCACGTATAAAAGATGAACCCTGGAGTCTGGAAAAGGAAACTGCAGGCCGCGGTCGCGCCGGGGCAGAAAAACGAAGTATTCATGCTCGACATGGTTTTGGACCAGTTGTTGCAGAAGATTGCGGACCACGACCCGACCACTGGGGTTGCCCCGGAAAAACCAGCGCCCGTCAATGCCTATGCGCATCAGCCATTCTTCCAGCGGAAAGTTTTTTCCAGCGGTGCGAAATGCATGCGCTTGGCAGGATTGTCCACTGTATAAATATCATATTTCAAACGGGAAATTTGCCAGTAATTTCCGTGCAGGATTTTTCCCGCCAGGCGCACACCGTTGACCAGATACCGGCCACGCCTGAGCCAGGTGGGCATTTCCCCACAGTACTCCCCTCTTGCTTTGGCCAAGGCAACCTTGCCTCGGCTTGCGTTTTCCCCGCTATCGGTGAAAATGGAAAAATAAGCCGGATGATGCTTGGCGCGGTAGCCGTTTTTCAACACGCGCAGCAACCACTCGGTATCGCCGGCGATGCGCAGCTCCGGGTCGAACCAAAACCCCTCATCAATGATACGGCGGCGAAAAAACATAGTACAGGTGAATGTATAGAGATAGGAGGCATAAATATACGCTCTACGCGGCACAAAGGCTTTGCGGAAAGCGACCAGGGAACCATCCGGACGGGTCACGAGAAAATCGCCAAAAAGGATGTCGATTTCAGGATGATCAGCAAAATATTTTTTAGCAAAAGCCAAAGTGCCAGGCAGATACTGCTCGTCGCAATTCAAATAAGCCAATATGTCGCCATGTGCCAGCCGTAAGCCCTTGTTGACCGCATCATACATGCCCTTGTCTTTTTCGCACAAGCTGAGGATTTCCGGCTTGGCAGCCAGCCAAGACACTGTGCCGTCGTTCGAATTGCCGTCGATAACGATATGCTCGACACCGGCCCCCTGCTGGTCGGCAATAGAGGCGGCACAGCACTTCAAATAAGGCAGCATGCTCAGGCTGGGCGTGACGACCGATATTTCCATTTTCATGTTTTGCCAATCCGAAGCTGGGGCGCATATTTTTTCGCCAATGATTCCGAAAAAATCACCCCAAAACCGAAATAAACAGCATACAATGGGATAAAACCGAACCCCATACCATAGGGCAACTGCGCCAGCAGCACAAGCAAGAGCAGCCAGACGGTCGATCTCTCGCTTTTTTCCAAGCGCTCATCAGCAAGAAACTTAAAAAGTTGTCTCAATAAAAGCAAAAGCGGGACCAGCATTAGGACCAGCCCGATCATCCCGGTTTTCAATAAAATTAGGATATATTGGTTGTGCGGAGGATAGGTATTTTTTTGATTGGTTTCGGGAATGAAAAAATTGAAATATCCGCCCAGGTGATGTCCAAAAAACGGTTTTTTCAAGATTTCGCGCAGCGCCGCCTTGTTCTGATATAATCGCCAATATACGGTTTGCATTCCCTTGACTTGTTCAATATTCAGACCGAACACTTTTTGCCGGCTTTGAACTGGATAATAGCGATACTCAATATCAGGGACGGCATATATCAAAGCGAAAATGAGCGCCACACTGGCACCGGCAAACAATATCTCCCTGAATTTTTTCGCCAGCACCAGCAAAACCAGAAGTGCGGCAAATGACGAGATCAACGCCGTGCGGTTATTTACGGGCAGTACCAGGATAATCAAAAGAAAAAAAATGATTTTTGGCAAAGAAAAAAACTTTTTTCGATAAAAAGATAAAAAGAAAATGAACATAGCCAATAAAATAATATGAAAAGATTGATCGGAACTGATGAGCTTATGAAGCCAGATTTTCTGATTTTGTAAATTTATTTCACTGAAATAAAAAGGTTCCCTGTATATCAGGGAGCAGATGAGAAAAAGAAGAGATGCCGCCGCGGCAACATAAGTGGTCATTCTTACATACTTGCCCACCAGAGCGGGATTGTCGCTCCGTTTGTCGGCCAGCAGGAAATACGGGATAAAAAAAGCGAAAAAAGGCAGTACATAGCGCGCCTCACCCAGGGCCCGGTAGCCGTAGATCCGCCATCCCCAAAACACTTCCAGTACCAGCCAGGCCAAAAAAAGAAGATACCCGGCGGTCACAGGCCGAATCCAACGCCAACTTATGCCGTTTTTGGCAAAGCTCCATACTGCAGTAGCCAAGATCAGGAAAAAGAAAATGTCGCCATAATAGATATTCATGCCGGCTATTTTGAGCAACTGTATGGTCGACCAGTCAACAAGAAAAAAGACATAAATGGCCAGAAGGCCGTAAAAAATCGTGTTTTTCAATAAAAATTTTTTCTTCAGTAAAAACTCCTTCTCTCTTCACACATCTCTGCAGAAACGAACCTGGACATTGCTATAACATTTTCCCGGTCAAACATCAAGTTCGGATGGGAATTGAATGTCTGCCGCTATTTTCGGAAATGGATCAGCGGGCTGCGATAATCGAAGCCCATGTCAGCCTGGACGATGGTGAAGCCATTCCGCTCCAGCATTTCGCAGGTCCGCCGCAGCCCGGCGTGATACCAGCGGCCGGGACAGGCCTGCTCGTTTTCATGCTCATCAAGAAAATCGAGATGGTGGCGCCGGGCATTCCAACGGTTGAGAAAACAATAAAAACGGCGCAATAACTTTCCAAGCAGCGGGTATTTTTTCCGCGGCAGCAAGCACTGCAGAACATTGTAGCGATCCTGACGGGAAACGAACTCATTGTATTTGTGATAATCGGCAACCATCCAGAAGCCATGCGCGCCGCCGCGCATCCGCAGAAACAGATTCCTGGCATATTCACTAATACCATCAAACGAAACATGGCACAGGGCATCATATGAAAAGACAAAATCGATGACAGCGAGCGGTACTTCCTTCAGGGAAAAGTCTTCCACTGTCACATAATGGATATGGTCATGGCGACCAACGTAATCGTCAAACCGGTTGTGTTCCGGCGGCAGCGCGTCCAGGCAATAGATCTCCCTGGCCCCCAGCATCAGCTTCGTCCAGGCGCCGCGGCCGCAGCCAATTTCAAGCACGGTTGTGTTCTCGTTCACAAAGGGCTTTATGCAGGCCAGATATATGGCATGGGAAACGCCGATGAATGAAGTAAGACCCCAGAGACCAAAGGCCGGGTCGGCCGGATCGCCCAGGAAAAAACCGCCGTGCCAGATATCCTGGAAGGAACGCAATTCGGATTGCAATTCGCAGAGTTTTTTCGATGTCTTGCTCATCACAGTAGCCAATTTTTCAGTATGTTCGCCAACTCATGTCCAAAGAATACCTGAAAAGAAATAAAATTGCACAAACGGCCCGGCTTTTCATTCATTGCCCATGGCTCAGGCGACGTTCGTAAAATGAAAAATTGAATTTTATTTAAACTTTTTGTATCATACTCATTGTTTACGTAAAATCCAGTGAAGCTTTTCCGGGCCAAGGAGAACAGGAAACGTCAATGTTAATGGCATTGTACCGGTTGCGCAGCAATTGGTTGTTCAAGGTTTTCTTGACAACAAGGCAATTCGTGCTCAAATTCTGGGATCCTGTCGTGACCATTCAAATCAACAAGCGGAGGATCAAAGGCTATCTTTCCTCAACTTTTCCCATAACCCTCAGAACTTTTCCCGAATATGATACGGTATTGATCCGGGTTAGTCGTTTCATTGCCCCGAAGCATGACCGGCCATTAAAAATCATCGATATCGGAGCAAATATCGGCGATACATTTTCCGTTCTTGACCAGGAAATTAACGCGGAATTCCTCTGCATCGAGGGAAACGCCAATTTTTACTCGCTGCTGGTCAGGAACACCCGCAAAAACAGTAACGTGGTTCCAATCCAAGCGTTCCTTGGCGATCACGCGCACGAAGGCGAAACCACTTTTCAACAGCAACAGCATGGGACCTGTTATCTGGGGGCAGAAAACCAAAAAAGAACCTCTCCAGCGAATCGTGTTCAAATATTTACTTTGGATCAAATACTCGAGAAATATCCACATTTTCGAAATTCTCAGATCCTGAAAATCGACACCGATGGCTTCGATTGCAAGGTCTTGGGTGGCGCCACGAATTTCATTGCCAAAGCAGCACCGGTAATCTTTTTCGAATTCTGCCCCAAATACCTGCTGCCGCAAAAGGAAGATCCCTTGTCCATTTTTACCCACCTTCGCTCCCAGGGTTACCGACAGGCCATTTTTTATGACAATACGGGTTTCCCCATCATTGAACTTCCGACGGACGCGAAAAAACAAATCGATTCTCTGGTCAACTATTCGCTGATATCCGACAAAGTTTTTTTTGACGTGCTTCTTTTCCCCCAATATTCCGGGGAGGGCTTTTTCGATCAAGAGTTGGCGGCCTTCCCGATGAAGCACCCGCTGGATCGGGGCCTGTCATATCCGCAATGGATTTCCAGCAAAAATCTGCGCTGAGATCCCCCTCTCAAGGCCCAGCCCCCAAACTCCGGTAGAGTTGAGCCAAGGCGCGTGCGGATTCGTCCCAGGAAAAACGGCCACAGTTGAGGCGGCCGCGGCGAAGCAGTTCCTGGCGTTCGCCATGATGCAGGGCGTCCATTGCTGCAGCCAGGGAGTGCGGATCGCGGGGATCGAAATAGACGGCAGCATCGGCCGCTACCTCTCGAAACACGGCAATATCGGAACATAGAACGGGGCAATCGTGGGCCATGGCTTCGAGCAGCGGCAGGCCAAAGCCCTCGTACAGCGATGGAAAGATCAAGGCCCGGGCATGACGATAAAGAGTGCGCAGCTTGTCGTCAGAAACGTCGCCAATAAAGGTGAAGCGGCTGCCCAGTCCGCGGGCTGCAAGGGATTTGCGGTCAGCTTTAGAATCCTCGCCGCCGACGCACACGAAATAATTCTCCTGCTGCTGCGGCAGCGCGGCCAGGCGTGCCAGCAAATCGAAGTTTTTATAACCGCCGCGCAGGCCAACGAACAGGAAATAGCTCCCGGGCTTGACCATCAGCCGGTAATGGGCTGCCAACTGCGAAAAATCGGCTTCACTTCCGGAAGGGGCAGGCGTTACGCCAAGCGGGATCACCATGATCCGTGCTTCGGGTATAGAAGGGTACATTTTTAAGATATCCTGCTTGCTGACCTCGGAGATGGTCACGATGGCATCGGCGTTGGTCAGCGCTTTGCACTTGGTCTCGATTCCAAGCTGCGTCCACCTACCGGGGAACTCATCTGCAAACAGCTCCAGGATCATGTCGGGAACGGTCACCACCTTGCGAACGCCGGCCCGGTTGACCGTGGAATAATAGGTGGAATGAAAGATTTGCGTTCCTTTTCCCATATATAACCGCTCGAGAATCCGGCTGCGGATCTCGCTTCTTTCAAAGATACGTCGCGGCCAGAAGAAAAAATCACGCTGCATACCGGCGAATTTCCTCCTCCCGGTCAGGAGTCGTCGCAGCGAATCATTATTCGACCGCCAGGGAATCAGTAATTGCAGTTCGACTCCCAGCCCTGGAAGTCGATTCAAGCACTCCTCCCACATTCGCGAGATACCGCCGCGGCGCTGGCGGCCAAAGATGATGCCGTCAATAAAGACCCTCATGGTTCTATTCCCTTCATGGTTTTGGCGATTGCTTCTCTATCCCTGAATTGATCATCGATTTTAAAAGGAGATGATCGCTCCAAGTCCTGCTCATTCGCTTCCGCTTCCAATGCAGAGAGAGTGCAAACAATTTCCGCACAAACCGGTGGGTCAACACCATATGTAAAAACCCCTGCAAGCGCATGTCGGTCATGAGGTGCAGTTCCGGTCCAAGCCGGTAATAGCGGCAGCCCAGCGTGCTGGCCAGAAAGACAATGGTTCTGGGCTGATAGAACGAGATGTGCTGCCCGGTTTCAAAGGCATAGTACCACCAGTTCTTTTTGGGGATGTCACCAGAAAACGTCAGGGTCGAAAAGATGATGGTTTTACAGGAATAGGTATCAAACAAATCTTTTAAAAATTCGCGGGGATTTTCGATATGCTCAAGGACCTCGAAGGCGAATAGAGCGTTTGCCCTGAATCCATCATCCGGGTCGAAAGCCTTGGCGAAAAGATTCTGGCAATATTGATCCATGGAATAGCAATCGAAACCCATATCCCGCAAAAGCCTCGTTAAAACACCATAGCCGCCGGCAACGTCGAGAAACTTTCCTTTTCCCTTGAACAGGCAGTGAAGTATGGGCTCCACCATTTTGCTGTTAGCTATATTCCGTTGCAGAAGCCCCGTGTCGGTCTCGGCTATGGCCTGTCGATAGGCTTCAGCAAGCCAGTACGGTTTCTCTGTTTTAAGTAACCCGCACGTTTTGCAAAAGAAATATTCCACTTTGTTTTTCTTCAGGATTACTCCCGAAAATGCCTGATTCATCTCATTCCTGCAGACGGGACATGTTTCAGTCATGCCGGCTCCTCGGGAATCCTGGATTGTTCCTGATGCAAATAATTATATTGGATTTCGGCTATAATTTCTCGCCACCTGTTCCTGAAAGCCGTTTCGCTGTACTTCTCCTCGCAGACCGCCCGAGTCTTCTCAGAAAGATCGGCAATTCTTTCAGCCGGGAGTTGAGAAACCTGGAGAATCATTTTTTCAATCTCTTCCAGAGTGCAGTTTTCCAACATGAAACCGAAATCCTCGGTATCGATCCCCGCTTCCCGCGAAACCACTGGGACTAGGCCGGTGGCCATGCACTGCAGGATCGCTCCCGACTGTCCCTCGGCCGCGGTCGGTGAAATAACAAAGGCGCATTTTTCAACTATGTCATAAAACTTGCCGCTGAGGACCGGAAGCAGACCGACCGGATGGATGTTGACTGTTTCAAAGAGCTCCTTGCGGAAGCACCGACAAAAATCACTTTCTTTTTTGAACGAACTGCAAACAAACAGGTGCAATGTCGGATGTTTCGGGAATATTTCCAATAGAAGGTCCAACCCCTTACCGACCTGATGCCAACTGGCAAAGAACAGGAAGTTTGACCTGAGATTGCCAGAATCATACACCCGCCGGACAAACCGTGTTTCACTGAATCCGTAGTTGTTAAAAGCAATGACAGGTTTGTGGTATTGTTCTTCCCAGGTGGCCAAGGTATAGCCATTGCCGAAACCGACGATCATGTCCGCTTGCTCGGCAAACGGCGTGAACTCGGTGTTGCGCTGGCGGATGGATAACCGGCATTTCCGCCGCCGTTCCAGGTCCGAATAGCGTTTTTGGATATTCCGGTTGTACGCATGGTGGGTTATTCCCGACGCCAGGAACAGGGTAACAGCCCCTGGTTTGGCAAGTTTAAGGGTTTGGAGGAAATCGATCTGATGAGAGATGATCAGATCATACTTGTGCTTGGAATTCACTTTTTTCGCGCGGTAGTCCGCCACGTCCACACAAAAACCCGATTCGCCCAACAAAGCCGCCATTTGCCGGCATTGCCTCATATTTTGGTGTCTGAAAAAAAAAGGATCATCTGCTTTTAGGAAAAACGGCCTGACAAGATAGATCAAAAGAGCTCTCGGCCCCGAATCATCGGCTGAAGTGCAGTTGACATTAAAAAGAACAGGATATCCTGCTATTTTTTCAAGAATCCCACGGAATTTTCGTTTGACAAAATGGATCAGTTTGCCGATTTTTTTCATTAATGCGATCTCAAGCCAATGGTTTTTTAACCACGCACAGATGCATGTGGTTGTGAAAGAAAGGGAACCGGGAGAGGCCACGGTTTAAGCAAAGTCCGACAAAATTGGGGCGGAATTGCCAATCCCGAAAAGAGACCAACCATTGGCCGAACTCGTGATAGATACCATCCATGTGAGCAATGGGGACACTTTCAATGACCAAGAAACCCGTTTTTTCAAGCAAGAGCTCGAATTCCTTTTTACCGAAGCGGTATTCGAAGAATTTTCCATTTTCTTTATAGATATGGAATGGGCGAAATTTTAGATCAGCCGTTTTTTTCCTATTATCCTTTTTAAGCCATCGGCGAAGCAAACGATTGTTCTTGAGTTTTTCCTTAAGGTGATAATACCCCACTACGGCTTTCATTTTCCGAATCAGGTTGAACGAGGGAACCGTGATGACGGCATGATGACCGGGCCGTAAAACCCGCCAGATATCCTGCAAAGGTGCTTCGGGACCTCCGGGAAAATGTTCGACAACACCCAGTGAGATGACTCCGGCAATGGATCCGTCGGCATAGGGCAATGCCGAAGCGTCGCCTGCGAGAACTGCTGTCCCCGGTCTTATTTTCTTAACCAGAGAAACCACTTCAGGGTTGATTTCAATTCCTTCGATTTCAAATCCCATTTCGGACAAGAAAACGACATACCTTCCCGTGCCGCAGCCGGCATCAACGATCTTTCCATTTTTCGGCAGGTATTTGACGATAAAGGGAAGTTCGTGTCCCCGCACGCACGTGCCGAGAAGGGCTTGGAAATCAGCGTCTGTCCAGGAGAAAATGACCGATTCCGGCGAATTCATGATCGACAATTGGCACTCCAGCCAACCAGTTTGAATGATGCCCGGAAACGCCAGGCAATAAGAAAAAAATATGATCCCAGGAAACAGGCGTACAGGAATGCAAGCCAATGGCGATCGTCAGGGAACCAGATGGCCTGCGCAATCAGATATACTATGGTCAGTAGAATTGGCAATATATGAAAACTGAAGACTTTTTTCAAGTAATAAAAAAGCGGGATACCAACCAATTTGGAAACCACGCGCGTCATCAGAAAAAGCCCTGGAAGGGAGGTAAGCAGCAAAGCGATCCCCACGCCGTTCAATCCCTGGAGAGCCGAGAGCGTCGGAACCAATACCCCATAACCGGCAAGGGTTATCAGGGAGAACAGGCCGACGATCCGGGCATGACCCAATCCCAAGGCAATCAGCAACGGAACGGTTGTGAGAGATCCGAGCAGCGACATGAAGGCCAACAGGATAAGCATGGTCGACGCCTGCACAGCAAAGGCTTTTCCCATCCAGACAGTCAGGATCGGCATGGCGAAGGCGGCAATGGCCAGGTTGATCGGGATGGAAATCGCAGCCAATAAACTTGAACCCTGGATCAAGAGTCCGTTCAATTTTTCCCGGCTGGAATCGATCGATATCTCGCTGGCAAAAGGGAAAATGACCGCCGTCGCCGTGGTAAGGAGCCCCATGGCACCGTTGATCAGCCGCAGCGGAACGGCGTAGAGCGGCACGATCGCAGGTCCGAGAAAAAAACTGATCATAAAAACCAGGATATAATTGCAAAAAAAACTGCTGATCCGGGAAATGAAAATGTATCCGCTGAACCTGAACAACTTCTTAAAATGAACGAGATCAAAGGCAGCGAAAAGGGTAATAGTGGGGATACTTTTTTTCATCAGGATGAAGAATATCAGGCAGTTGACGGGAGCGAAAGCAGCCGTTACGGCCACGGCCAGTTTGAACCCGCCGCCGGCGAACAGGGCGAAGAAAATGCCGATGTTCATCACCAGATTGGTAACGATTGTTGTCCGGGAGGTCAGGTCGTAACGCTGCAGCCCCATCAACACCGACATGAAGGTGCCGGAGATCATAGTGAAAAAAAAGGCAACGGCGCACAAATAAAGACCTGTCTGTGCTGCAGCCATTGAGTCCGGTGGGACCTTGAGCAGCAGCAAAAAGCGCCGGGAAAAAACGATCAACAGCGTCATGCCGGCGCCGCCAAGAAGAATCTGCACCCAAAACGCCGCACTAACCGATCGGTTCAGGGCCTGGATATCCCCCCTGGCTTTCATTTCCGCCACAAACTTGATGACCCCTTGCCCAAGTCCCAGATCGACAAATACCGAATAGCCGATAACGTTTATCAGCAGGGAAAAGATACCGAATCCGTTCATGCCCAGGCGTCCAACCAAAAACGGGATCATCAGCAGTTGGATGGCGCTATTGATCACCCAACTCGAGGAATTGAAAATACTGTTGCGCAGCAGCCGCTGTTTGGTATTTTCCGTCTTGTTTTGGTCGTATGTCTCGCTCAGTGTCATTTTATAGGGAGGACAGTCCTTGTTTCCCGTTCCACCGGTGATCTTGATTCATTTATCCAAAAGGTAATCATGCTGGTATCAATTGCGAGTGCCGGACTTCCAACCATGGCACAAATATCTTCGCTTCCAATTCAGCGTCCCTGACCATTCTATTACAGGCATCTAAAATTTCTCCATACGCTCGGTCACGACATTGAACACCGGCATACCGCGGATGGCGTCAGCGCGCTTTTCTCCGGCCAGGAAGTTCATCCGGCCCGCGGCATCGCGGCTGTCCCTGAATTTGCTCAATCGGAATCCTTTCGCCACCGACACTTCGCGGACAGCATCGTTCAATTTGTCGCGGCGTACGAAATAGGCGTTGTTGCCGGCAACGTTGCAACCAATGAAGGCGTAGCCCTTTTGCCCGGCCAGGTGGCAGAAGGCAGGGATCGATGCGCCATAGTAGAGGCAGCTGGAATGGGCGCTGGGACGATCAAACTGTTCCTGATAGGGGATTGTGATCGGCCGCTCACTGCCAAACACGCTGTTATACTCGATGATCACGATGATCGGCTGCACCGCCTTGATCTCTTGCCAGAGCCAGTAATCATTACCATCGATATCGATGTGGAGCAGGCCGATTTCACCTTGGAACGTTGACGCGATTGATCCATCCACATTGCTCCGGTCAAGGAAAACAGCGCGGGCCGACAGATCGTGCTTCCAGAAAATATCGCTGCTCCTGATTTCGCGGATTCTCTTCTCCGATCTGTCCATGATCAGCCCGCTCCAGTTGTCGTTCATCAACAGAAACCGCGTATTGGCTTCACGGTAATCGTCGACGCCAAACTCGATGAACGTCTTGTCCGGGATGGGCAGGTGACTCACCAGCCATTGAATTATCCCGTCATCGCCCCATTGCGAAAAGACCTTGAACTCGACCTCTTCAAGGGCATCGATCCGGTGTTTGGCACGAACCTGTTCAACGAGCGGTTTGGCGACCAGCATCTTCATCTCTTCATACAGATCCTGGAAACGACTGAACTGCGAATACAACTCACGCCAACGCCTGAGACGTGACATGATTTTCATGATTCCTCCCGGTCGACTGAATTCGGCATTCTATTTCAAAGCCGACTCCTGGCGCATTTTTCTGTACCAATCGATGGTTCGGCGCAGTCCTTCTTTAAAAGATGTACTGGCTTTGAAGCCGAATTCCGCTTTGGCCATTGAGACATCAAGCATGCGCCGCGGCTGGCCGTCGGGCTTACCGGTGTCCCAAACGATCTTCCCAGTAAAACCGGTGAGTTTGGCGATGAGCTCCACCAAATCGCGGATAGTGATTTCAAAACCGGCGCCAAGGTTGACGGGGTCCGATTTGTCATAGCGTTCGCAAGCCAGCGCGATCCCTTCGGCCGCGTCCTCCACATAGAGGAATTCCCGCGAGGCTTTTCCCGTTCCCCAAACCACGATGCTGTCCTGCTTCGCGGCCACGGCATCCAGGCATTTCTTTATCAGGGCCGGGATGACATGGGAACTCCGGGGGGAAAAATTGTCCCCGGGACCATAAAGGTTCACCGGCATGAGGAAAATGGAATTAAAACCATACTGCTGGCGGTAGGCCTGCGACTGGACCAACATCATTTTTTTAGCAAGGCCATAGGGCGCATTCGTTTCTTCCGGATAACCGTTCCAGAGATCATCTTCCCGAAATGGCACCGGGGTGAACTTTGGATAGCAGCAGATCGTTCCCAAGGCGACAAATTTCTCCACCTTTTTTAAATAGGCTTCGTGAAACAGCTGGATGCCCATGATAGCGTTGTCATAAAAGAATTTCCCGGGGTTTTCGCTGTTGGCCCCGATCCCGCCCACGACCGCCGCCAAATGGATGACGATCTCAGGCTGCTGATCCGCGAACATTTTCTCAATGCCGGCCAGGGTGCGTAGATCGTACTCCGGAAGATCGGCGACGAAGATCTTGCGGCATTGCCTTTCCTTAGTGAGTTTCTCCACGAGCACCCTGCCCAGAAAGCCTTTGCCACCGGTCACAGTGATCCTTTTCTCCCTAAGATCCATCATTTTCGCCTCTTTTCAAATACCGACAAATATTTTTTTTCGAAATTAAAACCTTCCCCGGAAAACATTCCCTGCAGATTGCCAATTCATGTTATTTTTTGAAGTTTTCGTTCCATAATGACAGGATACTGCCCTATAAAACAAGCTGCCGCCGTTGGCTACTTGCGTAGACTCAACCTTACTTTTAAAAATGAAAAACATCTCTCCATCAATTAAGTAATTTTAATAACATAAAGTCTTTTTTTTGTCAATTTTTGTTTGTTATTGCCGAATCCCGCCGTTGTGGTTTTCGGCTGAATCGAACCAAATCTGAATATTTAACTCTATTTGACCTGGAGGTTCTTGAAGAACGTGATCAGTTGCGCCCCGATTTTGGGTAAGACATTCCAGAAGGACGGTTCAAGATTTCGCATTGGCTTCGATCAGTTCCTGGTAAAGATGCAGCAGCTTCTCAATATGAACGTCCGGGTGGAAATTCTGTTCGAGATGCAGGCGGGCTTTTCTCGCCAGTTCACGGCCCAGATCGGGATTTTTCAGCAGGAGCATAATTTTATCATGCAGTTCAGCACTGCTGCCGGCGGTAAAAAGCATCCCCGTCTCCCGGTCGATCACCAGCTCGGGGAGGCCGCCGATGCGGGCTGCCACCACCGGGATCCCCATGGAGAAAGATTCGATGACGGAGAAAGGGTTGTTCTCATACCAGATGGAAGGGATGACGACCATGGTCGCGCGGCGGATGATCGGTTCCAATACCGGAAAAGGTTGATGACCAAGAAATCGGATTCTGGCATCGGGTGATCCGGCAGCTTGGTCCTGCAACTTTTTTTTCTGGGGGCCGTCGCCGACGATCAGGCATTCGGCCGGCACGCCTTTCATGGCTTCGATCAGCAGGTGAATTCCCTTTTCCTCTACCAGGCGGCCGAAACAGAGGACCTGCGGCGGATCAGCGGCGCCCTGAGGCGGTCCGCCTTCGAGAGAGACAGCATTGGGGATATAACGAAAGCGCTTCGTTGGAAAACCCATTGCCGCCATTTTGGCCATCAGGAAGCGACTGGGCGAAACCAGGGCATCGATCATTTCATAGTAGCGCCGGTGGCAAGCGACTTCGACGGCGCAGAGCAGGCTTTTCAAGCGGCTGCCCTGGATGCATTTTTTCAGCACACACCAGTAAAAACGGCGGCTGCGGCACGTTTCGCAGACCGCTCCCCGGACAAAAAGCTTGTAAGCCGGGCAGACCACTTTGTAATCGTGGATGGTCAGCACCACCGGGACGCCGTGTTTTTTTAAAGTGCCAATAATGGTCGGGGAAAGATGGTGATAGATATTGTGCAGATGGGCGATGTCCGGCTTTTCAACCCGCAGCAATTCTTCCAGTCTCGCGCGGGATTCGCAGCCGAAAAGGATCCGTTTCGCTCCCCTGACAAATTCCCGCCAGCCGCGCATCTCTTCGAAATCGACCCGGGAGACAAAATGGGATGATTGCCGTGAATCCCTGTTCTTGGGATGGGCCATGGAAAAGAAGATCACCTCGTGCCCCTGCTCCTGAAGCAGTTTCGCGGTTTGAAAAAAGGCGGTCTCCGTGCCGCCGAAGGAAAAAAAGAATTTATTGATCAGCAGGATCTTCATCGCGTATCGGTTTTTTCGGCAATCACCGTCATACTTGATCCAAAATTCCGGATCAAGGGGATTTTTCTGACTCTTTCCTGAAAACCAATCATGATTTTAGCCAAACGCGGGTTTGCCTGCCAGGAACGCGGCAAGAAAAAAGATCCCAAAAAACCATGCATCTCCAATAGTTGAATCTTAAAACCGGCCTGGCGCAACAAAAATTGCAAATTTCGGCTGGTGAACAGACGCTCTTCCGCTACCTCGTCGTGGGAAGAATCGTCAAGCAGCTTGAATTGCCGGTGCACATACCAATCCTGGCCGCCGCGGATATGTGCCGCCCGCCGACGGGCGACGGGATTCAGAGCATTGGCATCGGCGATGATCAGCAACCCGCCCGGATGCAACCCCTGATAGGCCGCGGAAAAAAAAGTTTCCGCCGGGTGGATATGAGAAATGGCTTCATTGACCCAGATGATATCGTAACCGGGAGAGTGCTGGAGATGGGAGATCACATTGGCGGTGAGGAATTGAAGCGAAAGGCCATTATGATAAATATTTTGAAAAAAGGGAATGCGCGATGCGGCATACTCAGTCCGGAACGGCACCAGGTCGATCCCAATTACATTCGCCCCTAAAAGTGCCGCCAGAATCGATTCGCTGCCGCAACCCGATCCCGAGTCAAGTAGCTTGGGGGATTTACGCTTACGAATCTCGGTGAGCAGAGGAGAAAGACGCGTGGCGTAGGCGGAGATGGCCAGATGATTGAAGACACCTTGCCTGGAAAAGAAAATCGGCTCATATTTCAGTTGCAGGTAGGAGTCATCCAACTGGCACTCGCGCCGGAAGGAGAGTTCTTGAAAGAGCAAGTGGACAAAATACTCCACCGGGTTACGGGATGAAGAAACGAAAAATGTCGATTCATTGTTCATGAAATTCAGTGGCAATTTTATGTGATTTGGCTTTTTTTTACAAATTTAATCCTGTTCATTATTTCAATCCCTTGAAAACACCAAGGAATTTTGCTTCGATCGTTTTTCGAATTCCGGGAACGGTCCTTTCAATTTTTTCCACCCATCCCTTCCGGTTTTGCAGTACGTCCTCACTCAGGCTTTGAAGCGTTTCACTTTGCACTTCCTCGATCGCCAGTGCGCAAGCCTGGAGATCTAAGGACTGCAGGATACCCGAACTTTTGTGCTGGTAGCCAATCACCGCGGCCGGAATACCGGCCAGGAAGGCGAAAATGGCGGCATGCATGCGGCTGGTGATCAGCATGTCGGCCTGTCGCAGCAGGTCGATGATCCAGGCGGGAGATACGCCCAAGGGTGTTCCCACAAGGCGCAGGTGGGTGCAGGGAATGACCGCACGCAACCGGTCATGAATATAGCCCGATATCAGCCGGTCATCTTCAGCCAGGCTCGGCCCCTGCGCCTGGCTGTAGATGAAAAACGAGGAGCCGTATTTTCGGTGCAGAGCCTGACAGGTAGCGATCACGGCCTGCAGATAGTTTTCCAGTGCAAGTTTTTTGGCAGCCCCGGTTTTCAGGGCCGGGAAACTCCAGTCCCTCAGGGCCAGGGCCAGGCGCGGTCGGGGCAGGTCGGAGAGGTCGATGGTCGGCAAAAAATACTCAAGTTCAGGTGAAAAATTGAAAGCCATATCCGGGCAGGATTGCAGTTTTTGATCATCAATTCCGGCGGGGAGAATCTCACGGAGAACAGCAAGCGAGGTTTCCTCGCGTGCGAAAACGACGCGAACAAACCCGGAAGCGAGCAATCCGGCAAGCAGGCGGCGGCTCAGCGTATTTTCCAGCGGGCCATAGGATTGTGGAAAAAAAATAATCTTCTTTTTAAAAAAAATGGCCAGGCGAATGTGAAGATAATTCTGCCAGAAGGTAAGGCCAGGCAGGCGCCGGGTCGAATAAAAATACCCGCCGCCGCAAGCCATGACAAAATCGCTCTGACGGAGGCGGCGCAGAAAGATCCATGCCTGACGGGGAAAAAGCAAAGAAAATACTACTTTCTCCAAAACCCGCCATTTGCCGCTAAATCCCGTCGGCGCATTGAATATGGGCGCAATGACCTTCACTCCCCGGGCGGCCAATAGGGGCCTGTCCAGTTCGGGAGTGCGGGAGGTGATGGTCACCATGGCGGCTGGAAACATTTTTTTCAGCAACTGCAGTTGTCCAATCAAAATGGCATAATCGCCGGCATTGGCTTGCGAATGGACATTGACGATCAGGATGCGGGAAACGCGCTGGCTAGTCATGAAGTCTGGAGATGACCGAACGAACTTTTCCGCTCACAGCTCCGGTTATGGCAGCAACGACCTCGATATCCGTATGCACCGGCTCGGTGATCGCCTGGCGAATGCTTTTTTCCGCGTGCAGCGAAGAAAAGGATCCGGAGCCATCGGGGACAACCTTGATCAAAAGGCGATCCGGCTTCTCCTGGATCACCTGCCAATGGGCCATTCCAGCCACCTTCTTCATCACCGCGAAAAAGAACAAGGGGGACAAGACGCGACCGGAAGAAAGGTGGATCACGGCATCAGATCTTCCTTCAATAATTTTCATCAGTGGCAGGCCCCTCCCGCAAACCGATGGCTGCAACGATGGAAAACCGAGGTCTCCGATATCATAGCGGATGATGGGAAATGCGAAGGAATGCAGATTGGTCACATATATTTTTCGGGGATTGTTGAAATCCGAATGAGAATTAGCAGGGATAAATTCCACGACAAGGTGATCGATGTTAATATGGTTTTCTCCGCAAACAGGACAAAGCCAGGAGATGCAACCGGTTTCGGCCGCTCCGTACAGATCGATCAGAGTGGTTTTAAAAACTTCCCGGATCAGTTCCCGACAATCATTGTCGACAAGATCGGATACGCCGACCACCCAACGCGGTGAGAAACCGGACATTTTGTTTTTTTTTATGAATTGAGCCAGGATTTTTAAACTCCCGGAATAGCCCCAAAGGACATCGGGCTGCTCTTCATTCAATAACTCGATCCATCGTTCCTCGCGTTCAAATATGGAGACCGATTTCCGGCGCCAGAGACCCAGATGCTGGTACCAACGGGAATGAAGATGAATATTATGCGGTCCGGT
>JALHTJ010000200.1 GCA_022865785.1 Candidatus Aminicenantota bacterium | reverse complement strand
CGAAGGATTCCTGGACCGCCTGCGCATTGACAGCCGGCAGAATTTTTCATTGAAAAAAACGGTGCTCAAGCTGGTGCAGCAGCACCACCGCATTTTTGACCTGTACCGCAACCGCGAGCAGATCACCTTCAAGGCCGTGGCCCGCGCCGTCAAAGACATGGACGGCGAAGACCTGCTGCTGCTGTTGCTCGATTTCGCCGATCGCCGCTCGCGCGAAGCCGCGGCTCTTGATTTCAGCGAACTGGACGAGATCGCCCTCTGGTTCAGCGCCAAAAAAGAAGAATTCCGCATCAGTCGCGACACCATCCGGCCGCTCATCCAGGGCCGCGACCTGCTCGCCCTGGGCGTTCCTGCCGGCCGGCAGATGGGCGTGCATTTAAAAAAACTCTACGACCTGCAGCTGGACGGCGCTTTCCATAACCGGGAGCAGGGTCTGGAAATATTCAAGCAAACTCAGAAAAAAAAACCGGCGCGGCAAAAAAAATGAAATTATATCTGCGCAACGGCTTTCTCGAAAAAAGCGAACCCCTGGTCATGGGCATCCTCAACGTCACCCCCGATTCCTTTTCCGACGCCGGCCGCTTTTTCAGTGAGAACGATGCGTTGGCGCACGCTCGGGAAATGGTTGCCGCCGGCGCCGCCATCATCGATGTCGGAGGTGAAAGCACCCGGCCCGGGGCGGCGCGCATCGGCATGGATGAAGAGATCGACCGCGTGCTGCCGGTCATCGCCGGGATCAAGGAGGAGACCGGCGTCCTGGTCTCCATCGACACCAGCAAGGAAGAGGTGGCGCGATTGGCAGTGGATGAGGGCGGCGCCGACCTGGTCAACGATATCTCGGCCTTCAGCTTCAGCGAGCGCATGGCCACGGTCGTGGCCGAACTGAACGTGCCGGTCATTCTGATGCACATCAAGGGCACTCCGGAAAACATGCAGCGCGACCCCAACTACGCCGACGTCGTCACCGAGATCAAGAACTATTTTCAGGAGAAGATCGACTACGCCCTGAGCCACGGCATCAAGAAGGAAAAGATCATCCTCGATCCCGGCATCGGTTTCGGCAAACGGCTGGAAGACAATATCGCCATCATCCGCAACCTCAGGCAATTTGCCGCCTTCGACCTGCCGATCCTGATCGGGCTTTCACGCAAGTCCTTTCTCGGCCTGCTGAGCGGCGAGGAGGTCCCGGAAAAGAGGGAAGCCGAGACCCTGGCCGCCAACCTGCTGGCAGTGCGCAACGGTGCGGCCATCCTCCGCGTCCACGACGTGGCCAATACGGTTAAGGCCCTGAAGGTCTGGCAGAGCCTGGCCTGAAAAAAGTTCCCGCGCACCGCAGTATTATTGTATAATAATCTTAATAAAGCACGGCGCTCATGACGCGCCTTGAGGAGGCGGTATGAATCGGGTCAATCTTATTGTCATTTCCATTTTTGCCGGTCTGGCGCTGCAGTCCGGTCTGGCGGCTCCATCAGGCCCGTTGCCTTCCCTCTTCCCCGAACTGCCAGGGTGGCAAAAGCAGGGAAAAGCCGAGACCTTCCTGCCCGAAACCCTTTACGAGCACATCAACGGCGCCGCCGAGAATTTCCTGGGATACGATTTTGAGCAATTGGCCGTGCAGAATTACGAGAATGGCCAAAAACAAACCTTGATCGCCGAGATCTATTTTCACGGCAGGCTGGAAAACGCCTTCGGGATCTACAGTTCCGAAAAACCGCTGGCCGGAGATTATTTCCCCATTGGCAGCCAGGGTTATGCCGAGGAGGGCGTGCTGAATTTTTTTTGCGATGCCTATTATGTCAAGCTTAACAGCTTCGATCTCGGCCGGCAAGGCAAGGCCGTTTTGACGGCCCTGGCCGAAAATATCGCCGCCGCCATCGGCGGTAAAAACATTCTGCCGGAAATGCTTGCCGCCTTCCCGGCCCCGGGAAAAATTCCCCATGGCGAACGCTACATCCTGCACAATTTCCTGGGGCACGATTTTCTCCATTCGGCTTTCACGGCCGCCTACGAACAGCAGGGAGTGAAATTCCAGTTGTTCATCATCCGGGCCGGCAGCGAGGAAAACGCCGCTGCCACCCTGCAAAAATACACCGCCCTGGACAGGGAAAACCAAAATTCGGTCGTCAAGCCCGGCTTCCTGACCATAAACGACCCCTACAACGGGCCCATCCGCCTTTTCTGGCGCGGGGAATTCATCTGGGGAATGGTCGGACCGCAAGCAGCGGCAGACGCACTGCTCGAAACCATGGCTGAAAAATCAGCAAAGCAATGAAGGCCCGCTGAAAAATCGCGGCGGCGGCAAGAACTTTAAAAAATTCCCAGCAGCAGGCCCAAGGACAGGTTCAGGCCGCCGAGATCCGGGCCGGGATCCAGGCCGTCACCGGCGGCCGGAACCGTGGAATATTCAAGCTGGGCCAGAACATGCCAGCGGCGGCCCAAGCGGTAGCGACCGCCCGCCTGAACAAAAAAACCCATTGCCGTGCCTGTTGTGGCCAGCGCCACATCCAGCCATTGTTCCTTGTAAAAATTGGCATTGATGCCGGCACCCAGGAACGGGCTGAAACGCGAAGTCCACAGCCAGTAATTCAGGCCCAGGCGCACGGTCGCCAGGCGCCAGCGCAAAGCATAGGTTTCTTCGGGGCGCTGCGCCGCGAGCAGCACCGTGTTCCCGGAAGTTTCCAGGTAGCGGCTGGCGGCAAAAAGCGAAATTTTGCGGTTCAGGTTCCAGCCCAGCTGCAGCTCAAGCGGGAAAATCGGCCCGGCATATATTTCCCGGAAGCTGTCTTGTCCGGGATAAAAATATCCGATTGTGGCGGCGATGAAAAAGCGCTGGGCCGGAGCCGCGCCCGCCCCGGCATAGGCCGCAGCAGAAAACAGCGGCAGCAACAGAAACACGGCCCCTAAAAAAGCGGCGAGCGCGGGTGATTTTTTAACGGTTGTTTTCATCGTCCCTGACCTCCGCCGAATAGTTGCTTTCCCGGCCTTGTTCGTCCACGGCGGTCAGCACGTAATAATAATTCTGTCCGGGCGGCAGCAGGGAATCCCGGAATACCGTGGCCACGATTGGCTGCTCGCTCAGGCGCAGGTAAGGGCCGTGGGACTTGTCGGAGCGGAATACATGATAACCGGTCACCGGCTCCCGGTTCGCCTGCCACTCCAGGTAAACTGTTTTCAGTCTGGAAAAAAGCGAGGCGGAGACCTGGCTGCGTGCCCGCAGTCCTGTCGGTGCCGCTGGCGTGCTGATGGGCTGGGCCAATGCCGCGACCACCGCCAGTGAGGCTTGCACAGCCTCGGCGGCAAATCCCAGATCCAGCGTATCCAGCATATCGCTGCTGCGGTGGTAATAGGGATTGACGCTGTTCTCGATGCCGCACAAAGCGGCGTAGCCCCTATCCCAAAAAGAAGAATGGTCGCTCCAGCTCAGTGAGGAATTGATGACCTTGGCCAGGCGCAGTTCCACCAGCGGCTGGGCAACTGCGATGAATAGATCTGCCAGCCATTCCGATTGCCGGTTGCCGATCACATCCAGGACCCGCTGCCGGTCACCGGGATAGGCGATCATGTCCAGGTTGACCACGGCTATGATCTTGTCGCCGTTGCGCAGGGCCTGGTCGGCATAATGAGCGCTGCCGTACAAGCCCCACTCTTCGGCCGAAACACAGAGCAGGCCTATGGAAAAATTGAATCGCTCATTGGCCAATATGCGGGCCATTTCCAGAACGGCAGCCGTGCCGCTGGCGTTGTCATCGGCCCCCGGTGCCGAGACCAACGGATTATTGCTGGTGGAATCATAATGGGCGCAGGCCAGGACCATCCACTCCGGCGCCACCTGTCCGGGAATTACGGCCAGGATATTTTTGCTTTGATAACGGGATTCAAAAGTAAAGGGATCGCTGGCGGCCGCCAGGCCGATCTGCCGGAAGCGTCCGAGAATGAAATCTCCGGCAGCCTCGCACTGGGGGGTGGAGGCGAAGCGGGTCTTGAAATTCTGCAAGGCCAGGATGTCGGCCCGCAATCGCTCAACCGCGACCTGCGCCGCCAGGCCGGCAAGCAGCGGTCCGGCTTGGAGCGCAACCTGGTAGCTTTCCTTATCCGGCACGGCCGCGAACGCGGCTGGGGTGGGCGCTGGCGAAAGGCTAAGCGCTTTCAGGCTGAAGGGCGGCGCCAGATTTTTGCGAAAATCGGCCGCAGTGGTCCAACACAACCAGATGCGGTCCTCCAGGAGCCGGCACTGAATGGCGCCTTTACGGGAAAGCAGCGGCGCATCGTGCTCGGAATAAAGGAGAAAAAAGGAAACGTTATCGCGCGGGTAAGCGATGACGGTAAAAGTGACGCCTTGGGCCCGCAGTCGGGGCAAAGCCGGCAGCGGTGCGTATACCAGCAGGCAGGAATTCAATTCCTGCACCAGCACCGCGCCGGCGGCGGCAATGGACCGCGAAAGCGCCGGGCCGGGGTCGGCTATCTTCAGCAGTGCCGCCGGTGCCGCTGCCGCGGCCGCGGCCGGCGAAAAGACGGTCGAGATAAGAAAGGCCAATAAATAAAAAACAATTCTTTTTCGCAAAGGCATGTGTCTCTCCTGGCACTGCATGGACAAAGCGAAACTAGGAGTTGATTTCCTTGAAAATCTCTTCCCAGTTGTCAGATTTCTTCAGTTCGGCGAAAATGGTCTGCCATTGCTCCTGAACGTCAAGGATGAAATCGATCACCTCGCGCACGGCGCCACGGCCGCCGTAGCGCTTGGCAATATAGTGGGAGACACGCTTGATCAGCGGATGGGCATCGCCAACCGCGGCGGCGAAGCCGACCATGCCCATGACCTCGGCGTCGCCGATGTCGTCGCCGATATATGCCACTTCCTCTTTT
>JALHTJ010000032.1 GCA_022865785.1 Candidatus Aminicenantota bacterium | reverse complement strand
GGTCAGAACAAGGGATTGATCTGGAACATCGTTGGCCCGGCTCCGCGTTTCCTGGACGAAATAGAGTTGCTTCCAGCCGATACCGCTCTGGCTTTTGTTGCCGATTACAACATAGTCAAGCTGATTGAATGGCTGGGCCAGTTGGGGCAAAAAATGGGCAGCCAGGATCCGCAAGCCCAGGGCATGGAACAGGGAATGGCCATGATGAAAGCGGGTATGCAATCGGCCGGAATTGATGCCGATCGCTTGCTCAAGTCATATGGCGGCCGCTTGGGCTTTCTGCTCACCCTGGACCCGGAAAAGAGGGTGACCCTGCCGTTGGGAACAAAGCCGCTGTCGATTCCGGAACCGGCCTTTGCCCTGCTCTTGCGCGTCAACGACGCCTATTTGTTCGATACCCTAAAAACCAAGTTGACCGCTACCGGGCATAACAAGGCAACCGAAGTCAAAGGACTGAAGAAGATCGTTTTTCCGCGTCTGCCGGGGCCCTTCCCCATGGAGCCGGTCATCGCCCAGAAAGGTGAATGGCTGCTGCTCGCTTCCCGGGAATCCCTGGTGGAAAATGTTTTCAATAGCCCGGAACCCCGCCTGGCCGGCAGCGATGCCTTCAAGGAAATGGCCTACAAACTGCCTCGCCGCGGTAACGGCTTCAGCTATGTCAGCCCGCTATTGCCTCGTTTGGTCGCCCAGGCGCTGCGTGAAAACATGGCCGCTTTTCCCGTTCCCTCCGCCCTGGAAAAGATCACCGCTTTCATAGAAAAAAGTAAGGGTTTCTGCCGGGTCTGGGAAAATTCCGACCAGGGATTGGTTTATACGATCAACCATGGTTTTGAAATCTCTTCTTTGCCTGGATTGATCGAAGCCTTCATTGATATTGCCCGGGAAAAAAAACTGATGCAGAAGGATGTCGTTTCGACGCCAGCGGTAGGGGAGGCGCCCGCGAATTAGTGACATGTGACGCGTGACGCGTGACGAGAGAAGAACAGAAGTAGGGGCGACCGGCGGTCGCCCACGAACCTTCATCCTGAGGTGCATTTGATAAATAGAATAGTCGTTTTGCCAGTCCTCCTGCTGTGGGCATTGGCAGTCGTTGCTCAGGAAACGCCAGTCGTTGTCCCCGAACCTCCCGAGAAAGGTGCTTTTTTCTTTGAGGTCACCACCCAGTACCTGAACTTCAGCCAGCAAGATCTTAACGGCAGCATGGTCCTGGGCAACGTGGAGCAGGTTTTTTACATCCCGCGCGTCAAGCCCAGTCTCGGTTTCGGCGTTGGCTTCGGCCGCCGTTTCCGGTCTGGATTATGGTCGATCTCATATCTGGTCTCCGGCCACGATGTGATTTTCCAGGGTCGGGATAGCACGGCCGTATCGCGGTTGCTCCAGCTCAACTCGCGCACTTTTCTGCTGAAAACCTGGCCGCTGCGGATTTTTGCGCACTTCGGCCTTAATTTCCCCTGGTTGAAAGTGAGGAAAAACGCTGCTGACAACCATGGAAAAATTTTCGACGCCACCTACCTTGGCGTAGGCGCGAACGCCGGGGCCGGCCTGCTGCTGCCGATATCTTCCAGGATGTTTTTCAGCGGCAGCCTCATCTACCGCTTTATCGGCTATCTCTACGCCCAAGGTCCAAAACAGGGCATCGACGTAACCGATCTTTTTGACGACCGAACCGGCCCGCGTCACCGCCGTTATTTGCGGGCGCCGGTTTTTGCGTTGGAACTGAGTCTGGGATACGAACTATAAGCAATGAAAAAAGTTCGAGGTTCGAAGTTCGGAGTTGAAGAAAGAAAGTAATCAGTAGACAGTAGTCAGTAGGTAGTAGAAGAAAAAGACTCTTGAAATAACCGCTTTAAATATCCATTATGAACTCGTGGGATGTTCTTCCTACTGTCTACTAACTACTGACTACTGAATACTTCTTATCTATTCGGATCTTTCATTTGCTTTTTATTTCCCCAGCATTTAAAATCCTCCACAGGATAAACGAACAATGGCAAATTGCAAGAATTGCGGAGCCGCCCTGACCGGGACGCTGCTTATCTGTTCATACTGCAATACCCGCCAGGACGTCGACCTGTCAGTGGTTCACCGTTTCACGGTCGAAAAGCCCCAATCAGAGCGGCTTTGTCCGCGCTGCCACGTGTTCCTGCAGACCATCGACCTGGGGTTAGGAGAGAAATTTTTAATTGAGCGCTGTGAACACTGTCTCGGCCTTTTTTTCGATCCCGGCGAGTTGGAAGCCTTCCTGGAAAAGGCCGTGACCAATGTCCACGCCATCGACTCCCAGCGACTGAACGAGGTGCAGAACGTTAAGCGCAGCAGCGAATACCCGGTTTCTTATATCGACTGCCCGGTATGCAGTAAGCTGATGAATCGGATCAATTTTGGTTCCCGCAGCGGTGTAATCGCCGACCGGTGCCGCGACCATGGCCTTTGGCTCGACGGCGGTGAACTGCGCCAGATACTCGAATGGGTAAAGGCCGGGGGCCGTATTTTGCAAAAGCAGAAAGAACTTGAAATGGCCAGACTGGAACTCGAGCAGGAGAAAAAAAATCTGCAATTCAGCAAAATTGACATGGCTTTTTCGCACTCGCGCCCCGAGCCCTATCGCGAACCCGAGGATTTTGAGCTGCACCTTCTGCCGCTGATCGGCAGGCTGTTAAAAAAGATATTTCGTTAGATACAACTGAATTTTAAAAATGAGGATCAATTATGAGTCTTTTCAAAAGCAAACTTGAAGGTGCATGGGCGATATATCGATTTTTCAAGGTCCCCCCCAGCCCATGACCGTCATCGACCTGAGCCATTTCATCAACGAATCCATGCCGGTATTCCCGGGCACGGAACCGCCCAAGATTGCCGATGCCTTCACCATCGCCAAGCATGGTTTTGCCGAAAAATCGTTCCAGCTCTTCTCCCATGTTGGAACGCACATTGATGCTCCCGGCCATATTCTGCCAGGCGCCGCCACCCTGGACGAATTGGCCGTCGACCG
>JALHTJ010000199.1 GCA_022865785.1 Candidatus Aminicenantota bacterium | reverse complement strand
GGTCATCCTGACCCAGTTCGGCGAGCCGGTGGGCGGCGCCATCATGAACCCCGGCCTGCACGTCAAGCTGCCCTTCATCCAGAAGACCCATGTTTTCGAGAAGCGCTGGCTCGAATGGGACGGCGACTCCAACCAGATCCCGACCAAGGACAAGAAGTACATCTGGGTCGACACTTACGCCCGCTGGCGCATCAGCGATCCGCTGGTGTTCTTCCAGCGCGTGCGCGACGAGCGCGGCGCCTACTCCCGCCTCGACGACATCATCGACGGCGAAACGCGCAACGCCATCGCCAACCACGACCTGCTCGAGATCGTGCGCTCCTCCAATCGCCCCTTCGAGACGACCGGTGAGCTGCAGGAGGTCCTCGACGTGGTCAGAGTGCTGGAAAAGGTCGAGGTCGGGCGCGACAAGATCAACGCCATCATCCTCAAGGCCGCATCGGCCATCACGCCCGAGTACGGAATCGAACTGCGCGACGTCAAACTGAAGCGTGTCAATTACGTTGATGACGTGCAGAGAAAGGTCTTTGACCGCATGATCTCCGAAAGGAAGCGCATCGCCGAACGCTATCGCTCCGAGGGGGACGGCAAGAGCGCCGAGATCCGCGGCCAGAGGGAGCGTGAAGCCAAGCGCATCGAGTCGGAAGCCTATCGCCAGGGGCAGGAGACCATGGGCAAGGCTGACGCCGAAGCCACCCAGATCTATGCCGCCGCCTACAACCGCGACCCGGCCTTTTACCAGTTCATCAAGACGCTCGACATCTACCGCGAGATCATGGGCCGCGAGACCATACTGATCCTGTCCACCGACGCCGAGTTCCTGAAATTCCTGCGCCAGTCGAAATAACCGGCACTTCTCCGTTTGCTGCCTGAAGCATGGATATAGGTCTGTTGTCTCCCGGGATAGAAATTATTTCGAGTTTTCTTTAACCCGCATTTCTCACAGATATTGTCGCGAAATCGTGCAGATGGGTGTGGATACAAGGAAGGCGACCGAGGAGACCGGAGACGTACTGTTAGTACGATGGAGGTATCCGACCGAACTGCCTGAGCGAGGACGCTCGCAGTCAGGGCCTGACGCCGTAGACATGCCCATATCCGCGATTGCAGTAAATATTTGTGAGAAATGTGGGTTAATCAGCTTCAAGGTATTCTCGACCAGCTCCCAACCGCCGGGGTCGCCGTGGCCGGGCACGATCAGGCGGGCGGAGGGGTACCTGTTTTTTACCCTGGCCAGGGTGGCGGGCCAGGCGGCCAGGTCCGCTTCAGCCGTGAATCCCAATGTTTTGGCGGCACCTGTTTTGACCAGGCAGCCGCCGAAAAGGACCTTTTCAGCCGCGATCCAGGTGACGATGTTGTCGACGGTGTGCCCGGCCCCGGAATAAAAAAGCTCCAGGCTGTGCATGCTTTTTCATTTCCATCTCCTCAATTGATATTGTAATGGAAACGGCATGAAATCGCCAGAAAACGTAGGGGCGACCGGCTGGTCGCCCTCTTTGATTCACTTTGATTCAAAATTAAAAGTCCTAATAAAAGGGCTATCGTTTGGATCATTGGAATTTGGAACTTGAACTTTATTCAGGAAGTTCCGGATTAATGATAATTTTCTTCCTAACACTATCACTAACACTTTCTTTGTTGGAATTTGCTGCTTGTTATTTGGAATTTATGAAGGGCACCCGCAGGGAGCGCCCCTACGACGCCCACCGTAAACCTTTCAAACTCTTTGCCAGTCTGCACACTCCGTATCCCATCCCTCACTATTCATTTTCATTGACACTGATATTGTTTGAGCATACTATTTTTACATCGTGAAAAGGATATTATTCATAAGCGGATCACTTGGCCTTGGACATATTTCACGGGATCTGGCAATTACGAAAGAGCTTCGCAAGTGCAGGGCCGATATGGATATACGCTGGCTCGCCGCCGAACCCGCCCGTTCAGTGATTGAGCAGGCAGGGGAAAGGGTTGTAGACGAAATTGACCTCTACAGTAATGATAGCGCGCAGGCTGAGGCCGCCGCCAAGGGAACAAGGCTTAATTTATTGAAATATGCGTTTAAAGCGTTGTTTGCCTGGCTGCATAATGCTGACGTCGTAAAGCGAATCATCAAACGTGAACATTATGATTTGATCATTGGCGACGAAACCTATGAAATAATAGTAGCCATAATCTTAAAAAGGCTGAAATTGAATATCCCCTTCCTGATGCTATATGACTTCCTGGGGCTGGATGCGATGTCAGGAAATCCCCTGGAGAAGATAGGGACGTACTTTTGGAATCGAATATGGTCGCTGGATTACAGGATATTCAGACATCAGAAAAATCTTGCCCTTTTCGTAGGGGAACCGGAAGATATTCCGGATAATAGATTCGGCTTGCTCCTGCCAAAGCGCAGGGAATATGCCAGGAAACATTATCACTTTGTCGGCTACATCCTGCCCTTTGCTACGAAGGATTTAACCGATAAAACAAGTTTACGCAAAAAGCTTGGTTATGGAGATGCGCCTTTGGTGGTATGTTCCATCGGCGGCACGGCCATAGGCAAGAATCTTTTGGAACTTTGCGGGAAAGCCTGTACTCTTGCCAAGCAACAAATTCCAAACCTGCACATGGTTTTGGTCTGCGGCCCTCGCCTTCCGGCCGAATCATTGGCCGTGCCGCCAGATATAGAAGTGAAACAGTTTGTTCCGGATCTTTACATGCATTTCGCTGCCTGTGATTTGGCAATTGTTCAGGCGGGAGGCACAACCACTCTTGAACTGACCGCACTGCAGAGACCGTTTATTTACTTCCCGCTCGAGGGACACTCTGAACAGGAAATCGTGGTAGCCGGGCGTTTGCGGAGGCACCAAGCCGGCATGAGAATGTCTTATGCCAATAGCACTGCCAAGTCCCTTGCCGAAGCAATCATTGCCAACATCAACAGTCACGTGGAGCATAAAGATATCCCGCTCAATGGGGCATACAATGTGGTGCAATTTATTAATACACTCATCTAGGATCATTCAGCACGGTACTTGACTTCTTGACTTGCGGCGCAGAAGGGAGCCACCTGGGCGCGGTGGATGTCGATCTTTTGCCACACCTTGCCGGCGATATAGGGCTCGCGGCCGAGCCACTGTTTTTCCATTTCTTCCCGGGACGAGAACTCGCAGACGATCATCGAGCCGATCATTTTGCCTTCATCATCCAATATCCCAGCGGCATACAGCCATTTGCCCGCGTCGTGCATCCCCTTTCCCAACTTCAAATGGGCTTTCCGCGCCGCCATCCTGCGGCCGAGAGCGCCTTCATCGGTCCCGTCATAAGCGATCAGCATGAATTGCATGTTCACCTCCGGATTTTCGCGTCCGTCTTGCCTTTGGACAACAATACTTTCTCCCTGGGTCCACCCTGGTCAGAGAATGATTTTGGCTTCGCCGATTAATTTATTGAACGGGGCGGTAAGATGCAATTGCCGGACCCAATCGTTCAAATACTCCATATTCAATTGCGGATACTGAACTTCATATACCTTCAAGGCGGACAATTCGAACGCCTTGAGCAAATGCTGCTCCGCGGTCATGCGCCGCAACACTTTGATGTAAATATTGTAATTGGGCCTGGGTTTCAGATCCGTTGCTTCGTCTTTTCGTACTGCCATCAAGCCAATTATACCATTTTTAAGATTTTCTTTGGAAAATTCTTAATTCGGCAATGAATAATTCGGCGCCCCCTACTTTCTATGCAAAAATAAAAAAGTAATAATGAAGGACCTGACCCCGTGCCACTAAGGAAAAAAAAAGTCATCCTGCACGAAGGATAATGGCTGTCCGGCAAAAAAAAGGCAGAAGTAATAATGAAAAGCTTGAACCCGTGCCTACGATTTTCCAAAGACCGGGTGGCGGGCGGCAGCCAGGTTGACAATGCGGCTGCCCATTTCACCGTAGGAGTAACCGATTTCGGCCGCGGCGTAGATCATCGAGGTCAGCGGGTTGATGTCGGGGTTGGGATTGACGTCGATGACGTAGAAAACCCCGTTGAGATAGCGGACATCAATGCGCCCGTAGTCCCGGCAGCCAATGGCCCGGTAGGTGGCCAGGACGATGCGCTCGAGCTCGGCTTGTGCCGCAGGGTCCAGCTCCGCCGGCACGCACAGTTCGATTTTCTTATAGAGCCGGGATCCGGGAACGTACTTGGCTTCGTAGGTGAAAAGCCGGTCGCGGATATCGGTCAGGTCGCCGTAATCCATTTCCGTCGCCGGGAGCACGGAAACCCTGCCGTTGCCCCAGGCCGCTTGGTGGAATTCCCTGCCGTTGATGAATTCCTCGACCAGGGCGGGTTGCTTGTGCGTCTCCAGAATGTAAGCGATGCGGATTTCCAGCTCAGCCGCCGAGACGACGATGGATTCTTCCGAGATGCCGATGCTGCAGTGTTCATGGGCGGCCTTGACAATGGCCGGAAAAATGTCCCATTTCCCCACCTCGAGATCATGGAAGACCTGCCAGCGCGGCGTGGGAATATGAGCCTTATCGAGCAGGCGCTTGACCCGGGGCTTGTCCTGGCACAAGGCCAGCGCGGCGCACGACGAACCGGTAAAAACAAAGCCCAGCCGCTCCAGCACCGCGGCGACCTGCGGCTCGCTGTGAGCGATGCCGGGGAGCTCCTCGCACCAGTTGAAAACGATATGATCCCGGAGATCAAAGGCGCGCAAGCGCTCGGCCAGGCGATCGTCCTCAAGGGCCACGATCTCGAGAGGATGTCCCAGCTTATTCACGGCCTGGGCGAGTGTCGCGACGTCCTGTTCGCTTTCCCGCCGTTCCTCCGGGGTCCATTCGGGATTCAGGTTGTGCAGCAGCAGGACGGGCAGATCGTGGCGGAGTTCCTGCAAGCTATTCCTGCCCTGTCACGCGGCCGCATGACCTTTGCCTTTCATGCCGAAACCGGTGTGCGAAAATATTTATTTGCATTTGCACAATGTTTTCTTTCATGATCGACTTTAAGTATAACAAATTAACTTTTTAAGGGAAAGCGCGGCGACAAATTATAAAAATGTGAGCTTGCTTTTTAATGGAGCAGACAGACAACAATGATTTCATCTTGTCAGTCAGTCGACTCGGGGAGAGATGATTGCTTCAGGAATTCGGGCTTGCCCTTGCCACGTTTGATAACGAGATCGTCCTGCCTGGCCATGTCGGCAATGGCCATGAACAGAAGCTGGGATAGGTCCTCCATGATCTCCGGAGTGATGTTGCTAATGTTGTCGTAGGGGGTGTGATAGCGGTAGGTGCCGGCGCCGCCGGCCTCGCCGAAGGAACCGAAAGAGACAACCGGAATGCCGTAATAATCAAAAAACACCGCGTCCTGGCGGGGCCGGGTGAGATTCTCGCTGAATGCGGGCTCCAATTCACGGTGGATATATTTCCGGTTTGCCTGTTCCAGAAAAGAATAAAGATCCGGGTAATTCCTGGCGAATCCGACCCAGAGGCTGTGGCCGTTGCCGACCGAGTCCATGTTGATGAATCCCTTGATCTGATCGAGCGGGATGGTGGGATGCTTCAGGAAATACTGCACGCCCCTGAGACCCGCTTCTTCGGCGGCGATCAGTAAAAAGACCACCGAGCGTTTCAGTTTCAGATCCAGTCTGGACAGCGCCCGCGCCACCCCCAGGGTGACGGCCACGGCCGTGGCGTTGTCGTTGGCGCCGGGCATGAGCGCCGGGCACTTGCCCAGGAAATCGAGGTGGCCACCGACCATGATGTACTCGTTCTTCAACAGCGGATCGCATCCTTCGATATATCCGATCACGTTGGCCGTGGTGCCGTCGGCATGATGCCGGGTCACATTTTTGATGGAGAACACTTTCCCGGTCGCAAAAGAGCGCGGTTTCAGCTTTTTCTGGATTTTCTTGAAGACTTCATCCACGCTCCTGCCCGTGCCGGCGAACAGGTCGGCCATCACGGTTTTCCCGATATGCGTATAGAGGAAGCCATCCACGTAGGCGTTGTTGGGATTGCCGATCGGGCCGTAATTGTAGAGCAGGCCGGCGGCGCCGTGCTTGACGGCATTGAGCAATTTGTATTGGTGAAAGGAGTACTGGCGCCATTTCAAGAAGTCCTGGTGCGAGCCGGCGACCGGCACCTCCGGGTTCATCACCACGATCTTGCCTTTCACGTTCACGGCCGCATAATCGTCATATCCCAGTTCCGGGGCGCTGATGCCATAGCCGACGAAAACCGCCGCGGCCTTGATCTCGCCGTTTCCCGAGGTGGCGCCGGGGATATAATCGTCCACGTATAAATAATCCTTGATAATTTCGCCGTTCTTCTGCTTACAGTGCAATTTCATATAACATCCATCCATAACCTCGGTGTAGGCATGGGGAAATTTCTGCAGGTAGCCGCCATCGGTGCCCAGCGGCTTGATGCCCCACTCCTGGAAGCGCTCGATCACCCATGCCGCCGCCCTGTCATAGCCGGCGTGTCCCGAGAGCCTGCCCGCGAATTCGGCGGAGGCCAGTTTGTCGACATGATCGTACAGCTCCCGGCTGGTGATCCGGTGCATGGCCTGGAGCAGTTTTTGCTCGTCGGTCAGCTCGGGCTTTTCCTGGGCCGGGACGGGCGCGCTGAAAAAAAGAACCAGGAAAATCAAGCCAAGGGAAAAATATGCTTTTTTCATGAAATGCTCCTCTGTTTGATCTGGTTGTTTATCATGGAATGAAAAATATTTCTTATTTGACAAATTTCATTATAGGAATCCTGTTTTTTTATGTCAAATGGAATTGGCTTTTTGGGATTTGCGATT
>JALHTJ010000198.1 GCA_022865785.1 Candidatus Aminicenantota bacterium | reverse complement strand
GGGGCCATGGAAACCCCTTCGGGGTTCCCACAGCCCCTTGGAAAAGGCTTCGCCTTTCCCACTTTCCCACATCCCATATTTATATCCAAATAGGACATTTCTATTTTGCTCAGAATAGGACATTTCTATTTTGGGTTGACACCTTCAGACAACAAAAATATCAGGCCCAGGCGCTTAATTTGCCAATTGCCGGCGATCATGATAGATTTGGACGTAATTCGTTTTTGAGTAACCCAGGAGCAACATGGCTCATCTGACCGTTCGTTCGGCGTATCAAAAACTGACAGACCGCATCAATCTGTACCCGCAGGGGGCACCGCCATCAGCTACCCTTTTCAAGATCCTGCAATTGCTGTTTTCCGAGGTAGAGGCCGCCCTGGTCGCCCAGCTCCCCATCAAACCCTTCACGGCAAAAAAAGCAGCCCGCTTGTGGAGGAAGCCGGAAAGTGAAGCCCAAAAGGTCCTGGATACGCTGTCCGGACGAGGAGTTTTGGTGGATGTGCTGCCAGAAAACGGACCGGCCGTCTACTGCCTGCCACCGCCCATGGCCGGTTTTTTCGAGTTTTCACTGATGCGGCTGAGAAGCGACATCGACCAGAAATTATTGGCCGAACTTTTCTACCAATATCTCAACGTTGAGGAAGAGTTTATCAAGCAGCTATTTTGCCGAGGTGAAACCCAACTGGGCCGCGTCTTTGTGCATGAGTCGGCGCTAAGCGCTGAAAATTCACTTCATGTTCTTGATTACGAACGGGCGGCGGAGATTGTCAGAACGGCCCGTCATATCGGGGTAGGCATCTGCTACTGCCGGCACAAAATGGAACACGTCGGCCGTGCCTGCGCTGCCGAACAGGACATCTGCCTGACCTTCAACAATACGGCCGCCTCCCTCACTCGCCACGGCATCGCCAGGCGCATCGATGTTGGCGAAGGACTCGACCTGCTGCAAAAAGCCCGGTCCCAGCGCCTGGTTCAATTCGGCGAAAATGTGCGCCAATCGGTCAATTTCATCTGCAACTGCTGCGGCTGCTGCTGTGAGGCTATGATCGCCGCCCGCCGTTTCGGTTTCCTGCACCCGGTCCACACCAGCAACTTCATCCCGGTTATCGATGAAATGGCTTGCAGCGGCTGCGGCAAGTGCGTGGAAACCTGCCCGGTGGAGGCCCTGGGACTGGTTACAGCCAAAGACCCCAAGCATCCGAAAAAAAAGATCGCTCGCTTGAACAAGGATCTGTGCCTCGGCTGCGCCGTCTGCGTGGCGGCCTGCCCTCAAGAATACATCAGCCTCGACTCGCGTCCGCAAAGGGTAATCACCCCGCTGAATTCCACCCACCGAGCCGTGGTCATGGCCATCGAAAGGGGCAAGTTACAAAATCTCATATTCGACGTCCAGGCCCATTGGAACCACCGGGCCCTGGCCGCCATACTTGGGGTCATCCTTAAACTGCCGCCGTTCAAACAGGCTATGGCCAGCCGGCAGATGAAGTCACGCTATTTGGAATACGTGCTGCAAAAACTCAAATATTGAATATGCCGTGATAGTCAGAATAAGACACCATTTGCTTTTGATTGTTTTTTTTCTTTTCTTCTAACACTAACACTAACACTAACACTTTTTTGTTGTTTTCCGTCTCTTATTCTGATATATTGTCCGCAAATGAAAACCAAGGAGTCGCAAATGAAAAAATTTTATGTATTGGCATTGATCCTGCTGCTGGCCGGCCTGGGAGCTTGTCAAAAAGCCGGCAATGAAGCCACCGCCAAACCCCTGAAAACCGCAGACCTGGACAGCCAGAAAAAAAAAGTCAGTTACGCCATCGGCCTGGATATTGGCCAGAATTTCAAGACCAGGGCCATGGATATCGACATGGATATATTGTTCCAGGGACTGCGTGACTCGCAAAAAACGGAAAAACCCCTGCTCAGTAGCGAAGAGATCCAAAAAGTCATGACCCAATTCCAGCAGGACATGATGAAAATCGAGCAAGAAAAGCGCGCAGCCCAGGGACAGGGCAACAATAGTAAGGAAGTGGCCTTCCTCAAGGAAAACGCCCAGAAACCCGGGATTAAAGTTACGGCCAGCGGTCTGCAGTATAAAGTGATCACGGCAGGGAGCGGCCCTCTGCCCAAAGAGAGCGATACGGTGAAGGTCCACTACCGCGGCACCCTGCTGGACGGCACCGAATTTGACAGTTCCTATAAACGCAACGAACCGGCCGTTTTCCCGCTCAAAGGCGTGATCAAGGGTTGGACCGAAGCCCTGCAGCTGATGAAAGTGGGTTCCAAATACCAGATCTATCTGCCCAGCAATCTGGCTTATGGTGAACAGGGCGCCGGCCAGATCATTGGCCCCAACGCCACCCTGATCTTCGACGTGGAGTTGATCGCCATTGAAAAGGCGGCGGCAGAAACGAAAAAATGAATTGGACAAAACTACTGGCCAGCATCGCGGCCTGCCAGTTGGCCGGATTTGTGGGCTCTTTATTCACCCGTCCGGCGATCCCTTCATGGTATGCCCAGCTGCAAAAGCCGTGGTTCGCCCCTCCCAACTGGCTTTTTGCTCCCATGTGGATCAGCCTCTACCTGCTGATGGCCGTGGCCGCCTACCTGGTCTGGCATAAAGGGCTCGGGTCCAAGGGAGTTGGTACGGCCCTGGCGGTATTTCTATTCCAGTTGCTGCTGAACGCGTTGTGGTCGCCGGTTTTTTTCGGGCTGCGCTCGCCGCTGGCCGGAGCTGTCGTTATTGTCGTGCTCTGGCTGGCAATTCTGGCAACCATTATAGTATTCGCAAAAATATCTTGGCCCGCCGCCTGGCTTCTGGTTCCCTATATCCTCTGGGTCAGTTTGGCTACGGTTCTGAACATCTCAATATATTTTCTGAATCGTTGATTTTTTTAAGGACCGCGCGCTCGAATTTAAGCGGCTTTCTTGAAAATGTTTGAATGTGTAGATAAAAGATACAAGTACTTCAAAAGTTATAAAAATATTTTGGAGAAAATCATACTTTTATGAAACATAGGATTTCTTTTTTTAGAAGAAAAACCCTTTATCAGGGCCTTTTGCTGATCCTTTTGGTTTTTATAATGTACTTTCCGGTATTAAAAGCCGATTACATTTGGGATGATGACGCCTATGTGGTGAACAATAGAAACCTGCAAAATACCCAGGGATTAACGCGGATTTGGCTTGAACCCAAGACATCACCACAATATTATCCGTTGGTATTTTCTTCTTTCTGGATCGAAAGGCAACTCTTTGGACTCAATCCCCACATAAGTCATTTGCTCAATGTCTGTCTGCATATATTTAACGCCTTATTGTTATGGGCCGTGCTTCGCTTCCTGGGGGTGGGGGCCGCTTTTTTTATTGCGCTGGTATTTGCGATTCATCCCGTCCATTTGGAATCCGTGGCCTGGATTACCGAAAGAAAAAATGTTCTTTCTGCATTCTTTTATCTTTTATCAATGCTGGCATATCTATATTACTCACTGCCACCAATAACTTTTGCTGCCAAAACTCGTTGGCGATCCATTGCTTTATACTTGACTGGAATGTTTTTGTTTGTTTGCGCGTTATTGAGCAAGACGGTGACAGCCACATTGCCGATGATCCTGCTGTCTATTCTCTGGTGGAAAAAAGAGAAACTCAAGAAATGGGACTGGTTGGCCATATTTCCGATGTTTATTCTTGGCATTGTTTTTGGATTAAGCACGGTTTGGCTGGAAGTGCATCATGTGGGAGCCTTGGGAGAGGAATGGAACCTGTCAATTGTCAGTCGTTTTCTGATAGCAGGTCGTGCCGTCTGGTTTTACATCGGCAAAATTATCTGGCCGCAGGCGCTGTCGTTCATCTACCCCCGCTGGTTTATTGATCCAAGCGACATCCGCCAGTATATCTATCCCCTGGCCTTGCTGCTCATTGGTCTGGGGCTATGGTTTTTCAGAAAAAAGACAGGCAAAGAATCATTGGTTGCTGTTTTCTTTTTCCTTTGTTCGATATTCCCCGCCTTGGGTTTTTTTAATGTTTATCCCATGCAATTTTCCTATGTAGCGGATCATTTTCAATATTTGGCCAGCATCGGGATAATCGCGCTGGTAATTGTTTGTTTAAAAAACACCTTAAGCAAACTGAAGCTGAATAAATTTCAATATGTTTTAATGATGACATTGGTTTTAAGTTTGATCTATGTGGGACGCCGGGAAGGGGGCAAATATAATAATCTGGAAACGCTCTGGAACGATACTATCATAAAAAATGGTGATTGCTGGATGGCTTACAATAATCTCGGCACTCTGAAAATCAAACAAAAAAAATATGCTGAAGCCAGGAAGTATTTCAATGAAGTTCTAAAAATTAAACCGGGTTTTGCCATAGCGTTTAATAATCTGGGCATGACCTGGATGCATGAGGGAAATCTCAAGCAGGCAAAAGAGAATTTTTTCAAGGCGATCGCCGGGAACTCCCTTTATGCGGAGGCTTATAACAATTTGGGCGTTGCTTTAGGAAGAGAGCAAAATTTTTCAGAAGCAATCATTAACTATCAGTACACTTTAAAAATAGATCCGCAATATGTTATGGCCCATTACAATCTGGCAAATGTCTGGAGCAGACGCAATGATTTCAAGGAAGCGGAAAAACATTACCGTGAGGCCATAAGGATTCGACCGGATTTTGCCATGGCTTATTATTATTACGGGGTGAGCCTATTGAGGCAAGGACGACAGCAGGAAGCCTTGCAAAACCTGGCGATCGCTTTTGGATTGAAACCAGATTTTTCTTTCGGATATTTTCAAGTGGGAAATTTTTTTATGGAGCAAGGCAAAACAAGCGACGCAATCACTCATTATTCAAAAGCCATTGAGATCGATCCCGACTATGCTGAGGCCCATTGCAATCTGGGAACCGCATTGCTGAAGCAGTTCCAACTTGAATCTGCGATTGATCATTTTCGTAACGCACTCCATATTAAGCCGAATTATGCCGCCGCCGAGAACAATCTTGGTTATGCATTGGAACGCCAGGGAAAACTCGAAGAGGCGATCCCTCATTATATTCAAGCTTTGAAATTGGCCCCCAATTACCAAAAAGCCAAAGAAAATCTAAAAAAGGCTTTGCAATTGAAGACGTTGCATGCCAACGAATGACGGATCTTCGTTTTTTCGCGGACCTGCCCTAGCCCCTACCCGCGCATCACCGAGTCGATGCTCTGACCTTCCTTGCGTCGGGAATCGGCCCGCTTGAGCAGTAATGCGAAAACAAAGCCCACTACTCCCAGCAAAGCGAACATAAGCATGGTCGAGGTGTAATCGACTATGGCGACGTTTTGGCCGTTGATTACCTTCTGCGTAGTATGGGCATCGGCAATGCGGCCGGCGATGTATGGAAAAAGCATCAACCCCACATTCTGAATGTAGCCGATTACGCCAAAGGCCGTGCCCAGTCTGTTTTCCGGAACCATCATCGGGATGGCGGCCCACAGGGCGGCAGGAACCAGCGACAGGGCAATGCCCACAACGAAGATGGGGATGATGGGCGGGATGGTTGTGTAGCCGAGAAGCAAGTGGCAGGGAATGATCAGTAGTGATCCGAGCATCATTAATTTGGCCCGCTTGCCGAAGCGGTCAACTAGCCAACCGAAGATCGGTGTGAAGATCATGGTACCGAAGATCAGGGCCGAGGCGATGGTACCGGCCAGGATCTCACTGTATTTGAATTTCTGCACCAGGATATCAGGCGCGTAGGCCTGGAAAGGAAACACGGCTGAATAAAAGGTGACACACAAAAGGGAAATGTACCAAAAAGAAGGGCTAAAAGAGAAAATTTCTCTCAGGCGGAACTTTTCTTCCGGCTGGTTCGCGGTCCCAGCGGCTGCCAAACCGCCTTCGGCGATCGGGGCGCCTTCACGGCCGCGCGCCTTTCGTTCCAGCCAAAGATACATGAAATAGGTCGAAAAACCAATAAGCATTATAAAGGCGGCGAACCACAAAGCATTGCGCAATCCCCAATGCTTAGCCACCGGGGCCTGGATATTAAGAGCCAGGAAAGTGCCCAGGCGCATGATGGTCAGGTTCAAACCGAAGGCGAAGGCCAGTTCCTTGCCCTTGAACCAGCGGGCCAGCACCTTGTTGTTCACCACCAAAATGGCCTCGGCGCCCACTCCGTAGATGGCTCGCCCCAGCAGCATAACCTTCAGTTCCGGGCTCCAATCTGGGAGAAAAGCGGTGCGCAGCCATTCATAGGCAGGCCCCAAGAGTCGCGGCAGCCCCTCCATGGCGCCCAGCGCTGTCAATGCGGCACCCAGGAAACACAGGGAACCGTATATGATGCCCGACTTTTTCAGACCGAGTTTGTCGACCAGTACTCCGGCGACCAGCAGCATGAGTAAAAAGACGTTGGCCACGGCATAGGCGGAGAAGAGCAGTCCATACTGTGACCCGGAAAAACCCAGGCCTCCCTGAGCTGGCGGCGCTTTGATCAAGCTGCCCAGCGGCGTTACCGAATCATAAATGAAGTATTGGGCGAAACAGATAAGGCTCATAATGGCCAGAACCAGCCAGCGAAAATAGGGTTTCAATGCACTTTTGTCAGAAATTGCTGTCATGAAAACTCCTTTTTTCAAATTTATACACGGTCAAACCGGAAATGAAGCGAAACTCAACCCGGGCGATTTTTATTGTCCCTTTCGTTGGACTCATGGTCATCAACATTCCGGTTTTCTTCATCCATGCCGATCCGGAAGGCCTTTATCTTGGTCAGTACATCGGACAGCGAGTTCTTGACCTGAATTTTTTCGCCGCTGAGCAGGGTGATGATCGTGTCGGGATCGGCCGCAATGTCTTTTATCATGTCAACATTCAACATTAATTCAAGTCCGTCCCGGCGAAATAACCTGATCATTTTTCGCTGCCTTCGCCTCATACCCATGGGCGCATTGAAATTATTAGCAAAAAAGAATCATAGCACTTTTTTTTATTTTTAACAATTATTCATGTTCGAGCCGACAACAATGAGTCAAGTGGCAGGTTTGACTTTTTGTGCTAGCGTATTTATAGTTCAGGCATGGATGCCGAAATATTTCACGATCATTACCTTCTGCAGGCCGAATGGCTGGCTCCCGGCCGGCACTGGCTCTACCGCAAGATCGGCCTGGCCGGCCATGAACGCATCCTTGACTTCGGCTGCGGCAGCGGCGTAATCACTGAAGAGATCAGGCAAATCTGCGGTCGGCCGGTCGCTGCTGTCGACAAAGATCCGGAGATACTGGAATTCGCCCGAGGCAAATTCCCCCAAAACAAATACCGCATTGGAAACGAAAACGACTTGCTGGAGGAAAGGCAACGCTTCGACCTGATCGTGCTTTCTTTCGTTCTGATGTGGCAGCGCCGACCGCTCATCTTTCTAAAGAAGATTAAAAAACTGCTTGACGCTGGAGGCACGCTTCTGATCCTGGCCGAGCCGGATTACGGCGGCAGGATCGATTACCCACCCAAGCTCGATTTTCTAAAAGAAATCTTCAGCTGCCATATCCTGCAATCGGGAGGCGATCCGTATCTGGGCCGGAAACTCAAATCCCTGCTGCAAAAATCGGGATTCCGATCAGAAGTTGGCCTGGCCAGCTGCTTGAATTACCCCGAAAACTACCAGACAGATATCTGGGACCGAGAGTGGCGGTTCTGGCAGCAACTTGCCGGCCTGAACGACCTGACCCTAAAAAAGATCAGCCGCCTGGAAATAGACGCCGCCCGCTGCCGGGATCGCCTGGTGGTTTTTCCGGTCTTCTATGCTATTGCCGGATCCCTTTAAAAGCGGAACTGGATCGAAACGGTGAGCCAGACCTTAACCTTGACATTGTCCTTCAAGGCCGGCGAATATTTCCATTTGTAAAGAGTATCTTCCAACTCCGCTTTAATATCGGCTGGCACATTGCCCGTCAATACCTTTATTTTCGTGACATTGCCGTTTTCATCGACAAGGATCATGGCCGGGACGGTGAAATTCTTGCCCCGGTATTTGCTTTTCAGGGAAGCGTTGATTTCCGGCGGATTACCTGATATTTTTTCCGGTTTGGCTGTGACTTCCTTAAGAGAGACCTGATCCCCTTCCTTGACCCTGGCCGCCTCGATGCGTTTCTTTTCAACTTCTTGCTGCTTCAGTTTTTCATCTTCTTTCTTTTTCTTTTCCAATTCATCCTGCGCTTGTTTGTTTGCTTCTTCATTATTCAGCCGGTCGGCTTCATCCTGCTGTTTCCGTTTTTCATCCTCAGCCTTCATCCGCGTCTGTTCATCTTCCTTTTTCCTCTTCTGCTCTTCCAGGCGCTGTTTTTCGAGTTCAATGACCTTTTTTTGAGCTTCATCGGCAGTGGCTTTCGATAACTCCAACTCCTTGATCTGGTCGGCCATGGCCTTGATTTGGGCGGACTGTTCCTGCTGGGCCTTTAGGCGCTGATCTTCCAGTATACGTTCTTGAGCGACTATCTCGCTTGATTTTTTTCCGGAACTCACAACAAAGAAGATCCCAATTGCGCTGGCGAGCAAAACCACGCCCAGCACCGGCCAAAGCCACCCAGGCAATTTCTTGCGTTCATCAAACCCGTCCAGTATGCCGCTGACCAAGTCATCTTTTGCCTGTTGGATTTGGGCAGGCTCTTTCTTGGGTTCGGGCACCACGTACTCCAGTTCCTGCTTGAGAATTTTGTCTTCCTCTTCAACGTTCTCACCATAAAGCGAATTCATGAAATAAGCCAGGTTGAATGTGATGGAAGACAACTCTTCGATATGAAAGTAATTGGCGATAAAATCCTTGAAATCCCTAATGGACAGGAATCGTTTCAACGGATCGGGATTCAGGGTTTTTTTGAAAAAAGTGATAACATTGGTCAGAAAACCCTTGTCCGTGGATGGCATGTATTGTTTGAAAGTCAGGTTGGCAAACTTGGCGTCAAAATCTTCGCCGGTGGCATAGGAGAAATATTTTCCCGTCAGTATCCGGTACATCAGATATCCAAGGTGGTAGATGTCTGATTGGGAAACAATTTTTTCCTTTCTGATGAATTCCGGTGTCAGCCAGGAGCCGTAACGCTTTTCCATTTCCGAATAAAACTGCTCACTCTTTTCCAAGTATGGAAAAATACCGTAGTTCTTCAATAATACCTTGCCGTCATAATGGACCAAAATGTTGTCGGGAGTCAGAAAGCCGTGGAAAGATTTCTCGCCGCTGACAATGATAGAGGATCCCACTTCGATGATATCGGCGATGGCGATGCAGGTCGACATGGCCAGATCAAAATTGAAGGACATGCCCCTCTTTTCCGTATCGACCAGGATCTGTTCGAAATTTTTTCCTTTAAAGTAATTATACACCAGCTGGTTCTGCTTTTCATTGACGATGATCTTATCCGGCGAATACAAAAAGGGGATGTTCGATTTTTTTATCCCTTCCAGGAGAATTTTAACTCTTTTCCACATGTCGGCATTGTTGGCAATGGCAGGGCTCACCTCGCAAAGCAACTTATGGCCAAGAGGCTTGCGATTCTGGATCGGGGCTACGCGGTAATTGATGCCCATGGTGTCGGAAAACAAATCCCGGTAATACAGATAATCGTTCATCATTTTGTATTCTTTCATTTTTGCCTCGCTTTGTTATTAAAAATGCAATATATAAAATTAAATAATAAAATTCAATAGGCTGGATCGATTTTATAATTTTTATGGCCGCTGGAATGAATTTGAAAAGGTGGCGGGTCTATGATAGAATTTTTTAGTCCAGACAACCTTTCAAAATATCCAAGGAGGCATGATGGGGAAAAGAATCTGGTTGGGTATCTTTTTACTGACAGCCCTCTGTGCATGCAATGGGAAATCTGCCGCGGAACAAGCGAAAAAAATGGCAGGCGCTTATGACGAAACGACAAGCAAATACAACCGCCTCAATGACCGCTTGAACAGCAAATTCAAAAACACCGTCAACAACCGCTTGCCTGACCAATTCGTCAATGAATACAACCGCATCATGAGCGAAAAAAAACAGGAACTGGAAGTTCTACTTAAAAAAAACGAAAACAGCACCGCCAGCGACGATCTGGATCTGTTGCGCAGCAAGATCATGATCGAGATAGGCCGTTTTGATGATGCCGAGAAGATAATCGACCGTTTGAGCGGGGGCAAAACGTATCTTACCGCAGAAGCCAAACTGCAGAAAGTCATTCTCAACCTGATCAGGCGCCGTCACACTCAGGCGGTCGCCCTGTTCAGGGAACTTGAGCCCGGCATCAAAAAGGACATGCAATTTTACAACATTTGCCTGGCCTTGGCTTTTTCCAATCCCGAAGCCGCGGTCCGGGAAGAATATTCGCTTAAATTGATCCAAACCCCCGAACTGCCAGCGGAGATCAAGCATATGACGGCCAGGGTCTACGCCAATTTGGCCATGCTGGCCAAGGAAAAGCGCCAGGCCGAAAATGCCAAAAACTACCTGCAAAAAGCCCTGACTTTTGAAAACGAAGCGGACATGAAATTGAACTGGCAAAATGAACTGAGCCAACTCTCCCTTTTGGAAAATCCGCCGCCGCCCCTAACGGCCGAAACCTGGCTCCATTCAAAGCCGCTGACATTGAGCGAACTCAAGGGCAAGGTAGTTGTCGTCGATTTCTGGGCCCCCTGGTGCAATCCCTGCCGCCAGGTTCTGCCAAGCTTGCTCGAACAATACGAAAAAAACAAGGACAAGGGTCTGCTGATCATCGGTTATACAAGACTGTACGGCAGATACAGCGATGACCTGGAAAAAAAGGACAAGGTCAGCGCCAGCGAGGAATTATCCTTGATAAAAAAATATCTGGCCAGAAATAAAATTTCCTACCCCGTGGCCGTTTCCGGCGAAGGTTCTGGCTTTGACACCTATGGCGTGACAGCCATTCCAACCATGGTTTTTATTGACCGCCAGGGCAATGTCGCTTTCATCAAAACCGGGTCCGGCTCCATCAAGCAAATCCAGGACATGATCGCTTCTCTTCTGGCGGTGAAATAATGGAAAAGATAAGCTTGGCGGACTTGGACCAAAAACTGCTTTCATCAACCTTTGTTATTCTGGATTTCTCTTCTCCCGGCTGCGCCCCCTGCCAAAAGATCGCCCAGGGCTTGCCGGCGCTACTTGCTGAATTGCATCCTGCTGCCATCGCGGCCTATGAAGTGGATATCACCCGCGAACCGTCAATCGCTTCCAGGTTTTTCGTTTTGGGAGTCCCCACTTTAATCTTGTTTAAGGAAGGATTGGAAATCGGTCGATTCAATTCTCTGCCCAAAACCGATACAATCAAACGCCTCTTGTCCTGAAAATGGGACAATTCGGCGTTATGATAGCAATTATGAATTGGCATTTGAAATGCTTTCATGTTGATGGAGGTTTAAAATGAAACGCATGTTAATAATAATGGCTGTTTTTGGCTTGGGATCAGGAATTCTCATTTCCCAGAGCATGAACTTCAAGCTAGGCATGTTTGTTCCCCAAATGCGATCGGATCTGTGGGAAATCAACTTGGAAAATCTTGCTTTCAGCAAATCCGACATGATGAACGCCTACTATGGAGTTGAATACGAAGCATATCTCAACCGCTACAGCTCATTTTCCCTTGAAATCGGCAGTTACAACCGGACTGTTTACAGCCAATACCGTGACTACACTTATCTGGACAACAGACCGATTTTTCAGAATGTCTCACTGCGCCTGACCCCCATAGAGGCCAATTTCAAAGTGTATCCCCTGGGTCATCGTTACCGGGTCTTCCCGTTTTTTGGAGTCGGCGCCGGCGTGTTTGCCTGGACCTTCCAGCAATGGGGAGATTTTATCAACTTTGTAGATGACAGCATAAGCGAAGGCTTTGCCGAAACCAGAACATTCAGCATCGGGTTCAATGGCCGTTTCGGTCTGGTTTTCCGTTTCCACCCGCGGGTGGCGCTGGCCCTGGAAGGGAAATATCAATACTTGAGGGGTCGCCTTTCCGGCTACTTCGAGGATTTTGACCTTCTGGACCTGGGGGGATTCACAGCCAGCATAAGTGTCAACATTTATTTCAAATGAGGTTATCATGAAACGATCGCTTCTGGCAGTTTTAGTAGTGCTGGTGTTTATGAATGCCTGTGCCACTCAAGGCGCAAGAATAGAACGTGATCCCTATTACGAGTCTTTCTATGAAAAAGCGCGGCTGATCATGACCAAAGAGGAGATCCAAATTTACAAACATCTTCCCGATACCAAGGCCAAGGACGAATTCATCGACGAATTCTGGAAAAAAAGGGATCCTTTCCCGGAAACTCAGGAAAATGAAAACAAGACCGAATTTGAGCGACGCATTGCCTATGCCAACCGCTGGTTCAAGGAGAACCGGGCTATGGGAAGGGGCTGGGATACCCCGCGTGGCCGGATAATGCTCCAGTTGGGCGAGCCGGACAACCGCTACCTGAGCGACATGATCAATGATCCGTCCATCAAAGGCTACGAACACTGGATCTATTATTATTACCAACTGGAACTGATTTTTGTCGACAGTAATGGTTTTGGGGAATTCAAACTGAGAAATTGGCCCGCGGAATTGCTGACCTCCATCGATAGGGCAAAATTCACCCTGAACCTGACCGACCGCGAAGCCATGAAAAATGCTTTTTCCTTTGAAACCAAATACCAGGACGGACAGATCGTCATTGCCATTCCCCTAAATAAGATACACTTTCGGGAAGTCGAAAACACCATCCAAGCTGATTACAAAATATCCGTCTATGTGTATCGCGAATACCTCAAAATAGACTCTCCGATATTTACCAAACAACTCAGCTACCCCAAAGACCGGATCCCAAACGAAAAAATGCTCGAGTTCTACCTGCCCTACCAAATAAGCAAAAAAGGGAAATATTATTTCGACGTACTGCTGGAAGATGTTCTCACCGCGTCCAGATCGCGGAATTTCATCAGTTTTAAATATTAACTCGCACTTCTCATAAATATTTGCTGCAATTGCCGGTTAAAACCGGTTCGGCAGTCGATCTGCCGCCTGCCATTTTCTAAGCGCCAGAGATTGACAGGAACGGATAATTATGTTACAAATATGCCGGACTTTAGTTGGGCCGTTAGCTCAGCTGGCAGAGCACCGCCCTTTTAAGGCGGGTGCCGTTGGTTCGAATCCAACACGGCTCATTTTATGGCCCGTTCGTCTATCGGTTAGGACACAAGATTTTCATTCTTGTAAGAGGGGTTCGACTCCCCTACGGGCTATT